>JALHNK010000170.1 GCA_022843565.1 Phycisphaerales bacterium | reverse complement strand
CGGCGGTGACCTCGCGTCGGTGGGCGCCGTCGTGGGCGATCAGCAGCAGGCCGCCCTCGTCCTCGGGGGCGACGAGCTTGGCGAACTCCTGGAACGCGCGGACGACCTCGTCGAGGCTGCCGTAGATGTCCAGGTGGTCGGCTTCGACGGCGTTGATGCAGGCGAGTTTGGGGCGGAAGTGGTGGAAGCTGCGGTTGAACTCGCAGGCCTCGGCGACGACGATGCCGGGCTGGCTTCGCATGCTGCCGGCGGGGATGGCTTCTTCGCCGAGGCGGAAGCCGAGGCCGGGCGAGCCGGGCGTCGCGGCGGAGCCGGCGAGTTGCTCGCACGTTGCGCCGACGATGGCGGTGGGGGCGAGGCCGGCGTCGGAGAGGACGCAACTGAGCATGCTGGTGGTGGTGCTTTTGCCGTGAGTGCCGGCGATGGCGACACCGGTGCGGCCGATCATGCTGCGGCCCAGGGCCTCGGCGTAGGTGAGCACGGGCAAGCCGCGGCGTTCGGCGGCGAGCATTTGCGGGTGATCCGCCTTGATCGCGGCGGAGGCGATGACCAGGTCGCAATCCTCGGGGACCCACTCGGTCTTCTGATCAAAGCCGACGCGGATGCCCTCGGCTTCGAGGGACTCGGTGGTTTCTTGCTTGGTGCTGTCGCTGCCGGAGATGAGGCCGCCGCGCGAGGCGAGCATGCGGGCAAGGCCGGCCATGCCGCAGCCGCCGATGCCGATCATGTAGACGTGCTTGGCGCGGACGAGCAGGGGCTCATCGGCCTGCCCCCGCGGCGAATCGCTCGCGATCGTCTTGTCGGCCCGCATGTCGATCTCCACTCCGCCGGTGTGCATCACGCTCATTTGAATGGTATCGTCCATGCGGGTGCGGATGATTCAAAAGGCGTGAGGCGAGGCGTGGGGCGTGGGGCTGCTTCGGTGCCGCCAGCCACTCTCCCCCGCGCCAGCGGGGGAGATGGCGAGTCCGCGAGCCAGAGGGGGCGAACGCCCACGACCACTTCGGCGGTTGCGAGGACTTCGACGACCCGCCCTCCCCGCCCCCCCGCGTCCCGCCCCCTCCGCCGCGAAGCGCGGCACCTCCCGCAGGAGGAACTGTGGGAGGGTGAAGCCCGACCGGGCGTGCGCGGGCGGTTGAGCGTCCGTATACTCCGCCCTGTGCCCGCGGCCATCGAAGGGACGGGGCACAGTCTTTCAAGGGGAGCCTTTCATGCCCATCGGATTCTGGATCGCACTCGGCATCATCGTCGCGCTCATCGCGATCGTCGGCATCTTCATCATCGGCCAGTTCATCAATCTCTACGTGCAGGCGCTGTTCTCCAATGCCCGCGTGACGCTGTTTGAGCTGATCGGGATGCGGCTGCGGAAGGTCGATCTGAAGACCGTCGTCTACTCGCGCATCCGCGCCGTCAAGGCCGGGCTGGACATCTCCACCGCCCAGATCGAGACGCACTTTCTCTCCGGCGGGCGGGTGCCGCTGGTGATCAGCTCGCTCATCGCGGCGCAGGGCGCCAAGATCCCGCTGACGTGGGACATGGCTCGGGCGATCGACTTGGCGGGCCGCGACATCTTTGATGCGGTGCAGACGAGCGTGAACCCGAAGGTGATCGATTGCCCGGCCCAGAATGGGCCGCGCTCGACGATTGACGCGGTGGCTCAGGACGGCATCCAGCTCAAGGCTAAGGCTCGCGTGACGGTGCGAACGAACCTGTCGCGCCTGGTCGGTGGCGCGACCGAAGAGACGATCATCGCCCGCGTCGGCGAGGGCATCGTGACGACGATCGGCTCGGCCCAGTCGCACAAGGCGGTGCTCGAGAACCCCGACAACATCTCCAAGACCGTGATGGCCAAGGGCCTCGACGCGGGCTCGGCGTTCGAAATCCTCTCGATCGACATCGCCGATATCGATGTCGGCGAGAACATCGGTGCGCAGCTTCAGGCGGCGCAGGCGCAGGCGGACAAGAGCCGGTTCCAGGCCGAGGCCGAGAAGCGGCGCGCACTGGCCATGGCGCTTGAGCAGGAAAACAAGGCGAAGGTCGAAGAGAACCGCGCGCTGGTCGTGCTGGCCGAGGCCGAGATTCCCAAGGCGATCGCCGAGAGCTTCCGCTCGGGCAACCTGGGCATCATGGACTACTACCGCCTGAAGAACGTGCAGGCCGACACGCACATGCGCCAGTCCATCGCGGGCACGCAGCCGCCGACGAGCTGAGTCTTCGTGGTTGGTAGGTTGTCCTGATCGCGGAGGGACGGAGGGGAGCGGAGAGGTTGACGGCGATGTCGAGACCTTTTTGCTTTGTCGTGCGCGTCGGGTCCGATCTGTTTCTTCAACGAAGTGACCGAAGGAACGGAAGAGGTGAACGGGGTGAGTGATCGCACTCGCGTTGCGTGATGGGCTTGGAGCCGATCGCAGGGATGCACGAGGGGTGATGCGATGTTGGAGGAGATGGTTCGTGGCGTGTTGTGGGTCGGGGTGAAGATCGCAAAGGCGTTGGTCGCGATGGTGCACGAGATGTGCCCGTATGTGCCCCCGCGCGGCGTGCGTTTCAACGCTGCTTCGCGCGAGCGATACCGCGCGTGGTCGTCGGTTCATTGGTTTGTCCAGCTCGCTCTGCTGCCGCTGGGCGTTTTCGGCGCGTGGTGGCTGATCGCGGCGGCGGGATCCGCGTGGGCAGGTTGGGGTGCCGAGGCTGGGGCGGACGTGGTGCGGTCGCCACGCGATCTGACGATCTTACTGCCAGCGATCCTGCTGGGCAGCGCGGCGGCGCTGCTGCTGAGCGAAGCGATCTTTCGACTCGTGATGCTCCGTTCGTACGCGGAGTATCGCGACGCGGTCAGCGCGTTGAATGAGACAGATGTCCAGCGCGTGGGACGTTTGCTGGCGATTTCGTCGCTGGTGATCGGGCTGCCGCTGGCGGCGCTGTCGATCGATCGATACGTGGTGGTGGGGCCGGGGTCGATCGTGTCCAGCGGCTACATCTCACTCGGGGCAAAGACCCGTCCGACCGCGAGCGTCAAAGCCCTCGTGTGGGGTTCTGCGGCGCAGACGCCGGAGCTGGTCGTGCGGTTTCAGGATAACGCCGAGGTCTGGCTCTTCGTGGGTGGAGCGTTTCCTGAAGCCCAACGCCAGGACATCGCCGCGAAGCTCAGCACTTGGACGGGCAAGCGGCTCGCCCCACCTTGACCACGCCGCGGCGTCGAACGAGGGTTCTGGTCGCGGAGTCCGCGGAAGGGAGCGGAGAGGTTGAGTGCGATGTGATGGCTTTTTCGCTTTCTCGTGCGATGGAGGTTCGATCTGTTTTTCAACGAAGTGAGGGAAGGGATGCAGGGTGCGTCAACGCGGTTGACGGACGGCCTGGATCGCGGAGGAACGGAGGGGAGCGGAGAGGTTGAGTGCGGCGTCGTGGCCGTCTCGAATCATCACGCGCACCACACAAAGCCGGCTCCTTCAACGAAGTGATGGAAGAGAGGGAAGAAGGATCCAAAGACCAGAAGTCGAAGCGGGTTGAAGGCCTGTGCACCTGGTTGATCCAGCTCATCGCATTCGACCCGGCGTCACCGCCTGCTTCCGATCCCCTGCATTCCTTCCATCCCTTCCGTCACTTCGTTGAAAGAACGGATCGGACCTCAAGCAGCGAAAAGACGGAAGGGTCTCGACGACGCACTGAACCTCTCCGCTCCCCTCCGTTCCTCCGCGACCCAAGCCTCCCTTCAACCGATTAGACATCCCCGGCATTCCTTCCATTCCTTCCGTCACTTCGTTGAAGAACTCCCCTAGCCAAAAAGCGAGCGAGCGGCCCAAGGGGGCCGCCCGCTCAGAGGAGTCGTGGTTGTTGGACGCGATCGTGCCCGAAGTCTTAGTTGCGGCTCAGGAGCTCTTCGAGCGTGGGCTGGGCGACCTCGCCCAGAGCCGCGGCGGCTGCTTCCATGGCTTCCTTGGCCTTCTTGTTGCCGAGGAAGTTGGCTTCCAGTTCGAGGCGGATCTTCTCCATGGCCTTGTTCTGGATCTGGCGGACGCGTTCCTTGGTGACGCCGATGATCTGGCCGACCTGCTCCAGGGTCATGGGCTTCTCGGATTCCTGGCCGTGCTCGAGGCCGAAGCGATGCTCGATGACCGTGCGCTCGACTTCGGTGAGCTCGGCGCGGTTCTCGATCACGATGCGCTTGACTTCCTCCGCGGCGTCCTTCTCGAAGCTGGTCCGCTTGGTTTCGAGGTAGTTGGAGCGCTCGAGCTTGGGGTCAAAGTCCGTCGGGAACCGCTGGCGATACTTGCTCAGCTTCATGCCCTGACGTGAGAACGCCTTGAGGATCGCTCGACAGGCGTAGGTGCTGAACTTATAGCCGCGGCCGGCGTCGAACTTGTCCACGGCGCGGAGCAGGGCCATGTTGCCCTCGCTGACCAGGTCTGCGAAGTCGACCTCGCTCATGCGGGTGCGCTTGGCCATCGCCAGCACCAGCGCGAGGTTGGTGTTGGCGATCTGCTCGCGGATCAGGTCCGAGATGCGGAACCAGCGCAGCACATCCTCGGCCTGCTCGGGCGTGGGCTTGCGTGACGGCGTGGTCCAGATCTCCTGCTGGAGCTTCCAGATGCGGTAGCGCGCGTAGTTGAACTGATGAAACAGCACCTTCTCCTGTGCGCCCGTCAGGATCACCTGCTGAGCGTGCTTGATGGTGCGCGTCCGGCCCGAGAGGTCGTCCATCACCGGGTGGTACCAGGTGGTATCCGGCTTGGGGATCTCGGGGGCCTCGTCGTAGATCTTCTTCTTCGCGTCCGCCTCGTAGAACGCCGGCGAGTCGATGAAGTCCTGCTCCGATGAGAGGATCGTGTTGAGGAGCTTCTCGTCCTCGCGGCTGAGCGTCCGCTTCACCTTCGTTGTCTTGGGCGCAGCGCCAGCCTTGGCGGCGCTCTTGGTGACGACCACCGGCTTCACTTCCGGCGCCTCGGAGAAATCAACGCGGTTGCGGCGTCGATGCTGCTCCAGCGGCGAGGGCTGCGACTTCGGCATCACTGAGGGAACTTCCATGGAACTGCCTTCCTGATCAATGTGTTGATTCGATGCTTTGGCCTTGCCCTTGGTCACCCGAGGCTTCAACTCGACATGACCCTCGTTCGGACGGGACGACTTCGTAGAGCCTGATTTGAGACGGATCGCCGACGCTTCAGCTTGCGCCTTCTTCAATATGCCCGCCTTCGGCGAGCTCACGTTGGAACCTTGGTTTGAAATGCGAACAAAATCCTATCAATCAGCGGACCTCGCGTTGAATACCCGTCGGAAGTTGCACCTCCGACGACACGGAACAAGTTGAGCCAAACCCACCGCCGCCGTCAACTACTCACCAATCGCTCACACGTTCTTTGCAGAGCGCCGGCGATTCTTGCGCGAGGAGAACTTCTTCTCCGTTTCTTTATACGCTCGTCTGAGTCTTGGCGTTTCAGTGGAGATGGGTAGACTCGATAAATAATCCTTGTTTCTACAGACGTCATCCGGAACCGACCCTCAGTATCACGCATACCGGGGCCGAATGCCAACGCAACACCCCGAACTCGGCGGCTTTTATCGGCCGGGGACCGCTGTCAAGCCCTCGGACTGAGCTGCGCACCGACTCATGGTGGAAACGCTCTCAGGCAATCCCTCAAGCGGACCCGATTAAAACACGACCAAATTCTCTCCGACCGCCGATTCACGGCCCGCATCCCTTGATCCATCGTCCGGGCTCGCCTGATCCGGACTGGTGGCCGGAGGCGTGCCGGATTGGGAGAGACGGGCGGGGAGCCAATATGCGCGACAGATGCCCCGCACGCCAGTTCGCTGGGCAAGATCGCGGCGGCATCTCTCGACAATACGAAAGATGCCTGAGGCGCTTTGTGTTACCAGATCCCGCATCGCCCCACCCGCACCGCCCTCCGCTCCACGCTGTTTGCCGCGCGACTCCGTTGTGAAGTTCGCACGCTGAGCTCGCCGCACTGAGATCGCGCCACGGGTTCGCATGAAGTTCGGATCGTTGCCACATCGCAGCGGCCGTCGCGCCGAATTCACCCCGCTCTCCCCCCTCCCCCCCTCCCC
>JALHNK010000169.1 GCA_022843565.1 Phycisphaerales bacterium | reverse complement strand
CGCGTCTTCAAGGGACACGCAATCAAGGAGAGAGATGAACACGTTCGCACATGTCAACACGTCCGCCGCGTCCGCCACCACCCGCAGCAGCATGAGCCGCGCCGCCAACACGGCCGCCGCCGTGATTGCCGTCCTGGTCCTGGCCGGAACAACGCTCGCTTCGCCGGGGCTGGATGTTCGCAGCCTTGGCAACGGCCCCATCACCCCCGGCAACGCGCCCGCCGGGCCGAGCAACGACCCGACCACGCAGCAGGGTCAGTGGTTCCTGAACAACAACGGCCTCGCGGTCGCCAGCTCGCACGAGTTCCACGACAACATCGATGGCAACGGCGGTGGCGTTCCCAACCACCTGGCCATCCGCGGCACCTTCGGCGGCTACATCACCGGCGGGCCGAACATCGTCGGCTACACGATGATCGTCTCGATCACCAACAACACCAACCTCGTCAACGGCCCCTGGGCCAGCCAGCCGAATCTCCACGGCGAGAACCGCATCGCCCCCACGCCCAACTACGTCGGCACCATGTACGACGTGCGCTTCAGCAGCCACTGGGCCGATGACGGCGTGATCGGCAACTACGTCGCCGGCGGGCCGAACCTCGTCAGCAACAACCCCGGCACGACGTTCGGCGAGTCCAACTCCTACGCGATCGGCTACGACGCGCTGGCGTGGTACTCGCACACGCAGGCCGGCGGAATCCCCGGCACCACGCAGCAGTGGCCGCAGGGTCAGTTCCAGGTGCCCACGTGGAACTTCGGCAACATCGCCGTCGGCCAGACCGTGACGCAGACGCTGACCTTCGGGTTGTACAACGCGGTGAGCAACGCCGCGGTGCCGCCGTCGAGCTTCTTCCAGGGGCAGGACTTCCTGATTGCTCGCAGCGACGACATCCGCATCGCCAGCTACTTCCAGGATGACCCGGTGCTCAACGGCATCTTCGATCGCCTCCAGCCCTATCCCCCGGGCAGCTTCAACCCCAACAGCTCGCAGTACGGCAACTCGTCGGTCTTCTTCAGCGTCCCCGCCCCCGGCGCGGGCCTGATGCTGGCGATGGGCGGATTGGTGGCGGGCCGTCGTCGCCGCAGCCGGTGAGGTCAGCGGCGGACCCGAGCAACGACGCGAACGCCGGATCAAGAACATCCTTCGCGTGAACGAGCGATCGCCTCACGCCGAGCCCCGATGTACACGTGTCTTTCCCTTGCCACGGCGATGGTTCCAACGGACCATCGCCGTGGTTCTTTTTGGCGCGGGTGTTGAACTGGGGAGATTGGCCAATGGCCGCGGCTCGGGCGTGTGCGAAGTGCGGGGTGATCAAGCGATCCGAAGCCTCTGCCGGTGGGTTCTTCGAGCGATCACGCCTGAGTTGCGATGAAACCGCCCCGAATCAGCGCAAAGCCTGAATAAATCAGCGGGAAAATCAGAGGGCAATCAGGCGATTTTCAGGTACATTGTGCTTCCAGGATTCGCCTGGATTCAGGTCACGCCACATCCACTGAGTTCACGAAGGAGATCGCTATGAGTCTCGTCCGTTCGCTCGCCCTCACCGCTCTGGCCGCGTGCGTGCTGGCGGCTGCCGCGCCGATGGCCCACGCGCAGACGTTCAGCAACACCGCCGCGATCGCGATGCCCACGTCGGGAACCGACGGGCGCGCCGCGCTGTATCCCAGCACGATCACCGTCAGCGGCGCACCGGCATCGATCGTCGGCGTGAACGTGACACTCAGCAACCTGACACACAACTTTGTCTCGGATATCAACGTCCTGCTGGTGGCGCCGGGCGGGCAACGCATCCTGCTCATGTCCAACACCCACGGCACCAGTAGCTCTTCCGTCCCCGCGAACGGCGAAACGCTCACGTTTGCGCCCAGCGGGCCCCCGCTGCCCACGACCAACGACCCGGTCGTCAGCGGAACCTACATCTGCTCGGCCTACAACCCGCCGGCGAACCTGCCGTCACCCGCACCGGCCGGACCCTATCTGACCTCGCTTGTGCCGATCATCGGCTCGGACGCAAACGGGGTCTGGCAGTTGTATGTCTGGGACGACTTCCCCAGTCTGGACAACGGCACGTTCGCCGGTGGCTGGTCGATCACCTTCACCAGTGCCGTCGCGCCGCCAAGCACCGCCATCACCTACCAGGGTCGCCTCACGATTGACGGAGCGCCGGTCAACGGTGCCGCCAACGTGCGGTTCACGCTCTGCAACAACGAGATCGCTCCGCTCGCATCGGCCGCGGTGGGGACCCCGCTCTCGCGGTCGTTCACCGGCATTCAGGGCGGCCTCATCACCACCGCCCTCGACTTTGTCGACGCGCTCGACACCGATCTGCCGCTCTGGCTCAACATCGAGGTGGAGTCGCCCCCCGGCTCGGGCTTCGTGACGCTCTCACCCCGCCAGCCCCTGACCCCGGCGCCCAAGGCCCGCGTCGCTGCGCGCGCGGCGTTCGCCGACACCGCCGCCACCGCCAACCAGCTCGCCCCCGGTCGCCAGCGCATCCGCGGCGGGCTCGGCCCGGTCAACGACTCCCCGGGCATCTGGTTCGCCTCGCCCGTCGCAGCACCTGTCGATCGGGCGTTCGTCGGCCAACGCGACGACTTCAACGTCGGGTTCTTCAACTCCGGCTGGAACTTCGTCGTCAACTCCAACGGCAACGTGGCTATCGGTGACAGCTCCGGCAACGCCCCAACCGAGCGCCTCACCGTCAACGGTTCGATTCAGCTCAACACCGGCACCATTTCCGCCCCGACCCGGCTGGCCTTCGGCCCCGTCGGAAATCTGATCGGCGGTGCCGAGAGCTCCGACGCGGTCTACTTCCAGCGCGTCAATGTCTCCAACGACACCACCGACCTGCGTCTGTTCGTCGGCGACAACCCTGACGTTTCTCCAGCGAACATCGTCGACGCCTTCTCGATCTGGACCAACAACACGGTGACCGGCGGCATCGAACGCTTCCGCTTCGAGAGCAACGGCAACGCCTTCAAGCCCGGTGGGGGCTCGTGGGCGGCCCTCTCGGACCCGCGAGCCAAGCACGACATCGCCCCGCTCCACGGCACCCTCGACAAGCTCCTCAACCTCCGCGGCTACTCCTTCCTCTACAACGACGATCGCATCGCTACCGGCCAAGCCCGCCCCGGCACGCAGTTCGGCCTCATGGCCGACGAAGTCGCCCGCATCTTCCCCGACTGGGTCAGCACCGACGCCAGCGGCACGCGCTACGTCACCGAACGCGCCACCACGGCGCTCATGGTCGAAGCGCTGCGCGACCTGCGTGCGGAGAAGGACGCCGCGGCGGCGACTGCCCAGAAGCAGATCGACGCGCTCAAGGCCGACGCGGCCCGGCGCGACGCCGAGAATGCCGACCTCAAGGCCCGCCTCGCGGCGATCGAGGCCGCGCTGTTGCAGTTCAAGAACACCAAGTAAGTCCCCGACAGAGCCATCAACGCGCATCCACCCGCGATGCCCGCGCAGCGGCACCGTCAGCCCAACCGTTCCCGCGCCATCCACCGCGCCACCTTGGAGAGTCCCATGCCTCTGGCCACCACATTCCGCTCGCTCGTTCTGTCCGCTTGGGCCGCTGTGCTGTCGCTCGCTGGCGCGCCCGCGGCCCACGCACAGACATTCAGTAATCCGGCGGTGATCACGATCCCCGGGAGCGGTCCCGCAAGTCTGTACCCCAGCCCGATCGTCGTCACCGGCGTGCCGGCGCCGATCACCTACGTCACCGTCACGCTCTCGGGCTACTCGCACATATTCAACGCCGACGTGATCGTGCTGCTGGTTTCACCAACGGACCAGAGGATTCTGCTGATGGCCAACACCAACGGCGGCGGGAGCGCGGTCAACGACACGCTCACCTTCATCCCCGACGGTGGCGTTGTGCTCCCCAGCACCTCGACAGACGTCGTCTCGGGTGTCTACGCCTGTTCGGTGTACAACGCCCCTTCCGCTCTGCCCGCCCCAGCGCCCGCCGGGCCCTACGGCACATCGCTCGCCCCGCTTATTGGCACGAACGCCAATGGCACGTGGAACCTGTATGTCTTTGATGATGAGGCGGGAATCTCCGGCTCCGTGGCTGGCGGATGGTCGCTCGGCTTGTCAACCACGCCCCTCGTGCCGGTGGGCACAGCGTTCACGTACCAGGGCGTGCTCTCGGCCAGCGGTGTGCCGATCAACGGCAACGCCAACGTCCGCTTCACCCTGTCCAACAGCGCAACCGATCCGACCGCGATCTCGACGGTGGTGCCCCCGATCACCCGAACCCTGACGGGCATCAGCAACGGCCAGGTCACCACGACGCTGGACTTCGGCGCAGCCATTGACACCAATCAGGCCCGTTGGCTCAACATCGAGGTCGAGAGTCCGCCCGGCTCCGGCTTTGTGACCCTCACCCCGCGACAGCCGATCACGCCGACACCGCAGGCGCGGCGCGCGGCGAACGCCGACTTTGCGACCTCCACTCGCGGCATTTCCGTCGATGCCGTCAACCGTGTCGGCATCGGCACGGTCGCCCCGGTCATGCCGCTTCAGGTCGGTGATCAGGGCCTGCCCGGGTCCGTCGGCATGATCCGCCTCGGCTCACGCGGAGCCACCGGCAGCGCCTTCCGGTCCTTCGACCTCGGCGTCGTCAACGGCGGAGCCGACACCACCGGCAGCAACTACTCGTTCGTCATCGCCGACACCATCCGCGGAGCCACCGTCCCGGACTTCATGATTCGGTATGACTCCGGCAACGTCGGCATCGGCACCAACACGCCCACCGAGCGCCTCACGGTCAACGGCTCCGCCCAGATCAACACCGGCACCCTGAGCGTCCCGACCCGCCTCGCGTTCGGCCCCGTCGGCAACTTGGGCGCCTCCGCCGAGAGCACCGATGCCATGTACTTCCAACGCGTCAACCCCGCCTCCAACTCGTCCGATCTGCGCCTGTACATCGGCGACGACCCGAACGCCGGCGCGGGCGCGGACGCCTTCAGCATCTGGGTCACCAACGGCACGCCCAGCAGCGGCACCGAACGCTTCCGCTTCACGTCTGACGGCAACGCCTTCAAGACCGGCGGCGGCTCGTGGACGGCGCTCTCGGACCCGCGAGCCAAGCACGACATCGCGCCACTCCACGGCACCCTCGACAAGCTCCTCACCCTCCGCGGCTACTCCTTCCTCTACAACGACGATCGCATCGCCACCGGCCAAGCCCGCCCCGGCACGCAGTTCGGCCTCATGGCCGACGAAGTCGCCCGCGTCTTCCCAGACTGGGTCTCCACCGACGCCAGCGGCACGCGCTACGTCACCGAACGCGCCACCACCGCACTCATGGTCGAGGCACTTCGCGACCTCCGCGCCGAGAAGGACCGGCAGATCGACGACCTGAAGGCCGACGCCGCCAAGCGCGAAGCCGAGAACGCCGACCTCAAGGCCCGGCTCGCGGCGATCGAGGCCGCGTTGCTGAAGATGACCAAGAACTCTCCAAGGAGCAAGGGCGACAAGTAGCCGCGTTCGATCATGCCCGTGTCCGGCCCGCCGCGGCACCGACACTCCCCCCGCTCAGTCAGCCTTCGTCATTTCACGTTGGAGATCACCATGAGACTGTTCCAGCCGTTCCCCGCCGTCGTTCTGTCTGCCATCGCCGCCGTGCTCTGCGTCTCGACGCCCGCGGCCCACGCCCAGACCTTCAGCAACGCCGCGCCGATCGCGATTCCCGACGGTGGCCCGGCCACCCCGTATCCCAGCCCGATCTCCGTCGGTGGCGTGCCAGGCTCGATCGGCTACCTCAGCGTCACCCTCAACGGCTTCTCGCACACCTGGGTCGGAGACGTCAACGTCCTGCTCGTCTCGCCCACGGGCCAGAAGATCCTGCTGATGGCCAACACCAACGGCATCGGCGACGCCATCAACAACACCCTTACTTTCATCCCCGACGGCACAGCCACATTGCCCAGCATCGGCACCAACGTCGTCTCGGGCGTCTACGCCTGTTCGGTCTACAGCGCGCCGGCCGCACTGCCCGCGCCGGCACCCGCCGGGCCCTACGGCACCTCGCTCGCCCCACTCATCGGCACCAACCCCAACGGCACCTGGAATCTCTACGTTTGGGACGACGACGGAGTCGGCGATAGCGGCTTCATCGCCGGGGGTTGGTCCATCGGCTTCTCGAACACGGCACCCCGGCCCGTCGCCACGGCCTTCACCTATCAGGGCCTGCTCTCGGCGGGCGGCTCGCCGATCAATGGCGACGCCAATGTCCG
>JALHNK010000168.1 GCA_022843565.1 Phycisphaerales bacterium | reverse complement strand
GAGGTGTAGAGCAAAAAGAGCATGTCCTCGCTGTCCATCGGCTCGCAGGGACAGGCGTCGCTGGCGTGATCGACGGCGTCGTGCCACCAGTGGAACTTGGTCGGGCCGCGATGTGCGGCGCCGGTTGTGAACTGCTCGCCGGCGGGGAGATGGCCGGAGCGTTTGACGACCAGGACGTGGTTGATGATGTGCCCGTGGTTGGCCAGTTGGCTCACGCTCTCGTCGACGTTCTTCAGGAGAGCGACGACATCGCCCCGCCGGTAGCCGCCGTCGGCGGTGATGATGACGCGGGAGTGTGCGTCCATGGCGCGCTCGGTGATGGCGTGCGGCGCGAAGCCGCCGAAGATGACCGAGTGCGCGGCTCCGATCCTCGCGCAGGCGAGCATGGCGATCGCAAGTTCAGGGATCATGGGCATGTAGATGGTGACAACCTCGCCCTTCTTGACGCCCATCGCCTTCAGCGCGTTTGCGCAGCGGCTGACGTGGATCTGCAGCTCGCGATACGTCAGACGCTTGATCTCGGGCTCGTGGGCGTATGCGCTGCCGGGGGCCGGGTGTGCCGTGCGAGGCGTGACGGGCTCGCCCTCCCAGATGATCGCGACCTGCTCGCCGTGACCGGCTTGGACGTGGCGATCGACGCAGTTGTAACACGCGTTCAGCGTCGCGCCGCAGAACCACTTGGCGTCCGGCGCGCTCCACTCCATCACGCGATTCCAAGGGGTGAACCACGAAATGTGTTTCGCCTCGGCGGCCCAGAACTCTTCGGGCTTGGCAATCGACTTCGCGTGCAGCTCGCGATACTCGTCCATCGATGCGACGTGCCAGCGATCAAAGCCGAGCGAGCCGGGAGACGGCGGCGCGAAGACTCGCGTCTCGCGGAGCAGGACATCGGTGTTGGAACGATCCTCGGGGAGCGGGTGCGCTGCGTCGGGCATGGGGTACTCCTGGGCTTCGTCGCGAACAAGCGAAGCGCAGTGTACCGCCCGAGACATGGCCCCATCGCACATGGCCAGATGGAACATGACCACATGGCCACATGGCGCATTCAGAACGGGGAATGGCGTCTGGACGCGCCACCGACCTCGCTTCGAGGTCGGTGCGACGGGCGCGATCGTGGCGACAGACACCGACCCGCCGAGCCGGGTCGGTAGCACGGCTCACATCGCGCTCTCAGTGACGCGCAGGACTTCCTCGACGCTGGTCTTGCCGGAGGCGGTCTTCTTCAGGCCGTCGGCTCGGAGGGTGGTCATGCCGCGTTCGGCGCAGAGGCGACGAAGCTCGGCGACGTTTGGGCTGCGGACGATGAAGTCGCGGAGCTGGTCGTCAACCACGAGAAGCTCGTAGATGCCCACGCGACCGGAGTAGCCGCTGTTGCGGCACTTGTCGCAGCCCTTGCCGGTCCAGAGCTTGTCGATCGGCATGCCCTGGAGCTCCAGGAACTCCTTCATTTCTTCGCTGGGTTCCTTCTCGACACGGCACACCGGGCAGAGCTTTCGCAGCAGTCGCTGAGCCAGCACACCGTTGACCGCGGCTGCGACGAGGAACGGCTCAAGGCCGATGTTCACCAATCGCGTGATCGAGCTGGGCGCGTCGTTTGTATGCAGCGTGCTGAGCACCAAGTGGCCGGTGAGCGCCGCCTGAACAGCGGTGACGGCGGTTTCCTGATCACGGATTTCGCCCAGCATGATGACGTCGGGGTCTTGGCGGAGCAGGGCCTTGAGCGCCCTGGCGAAGTTCATGCCGATCTTGTCGTGCATCTGCGTCTGGGTGATGCCGTCGAGGTGGTACTCGATCGGGTCTTCGACGGTCGAGATGTTCATCGACGTCTTGTCGAGCGTGCGCAGGGACGAGTACAGCGTGGTGGTTTTACCCGAGCCGGTGGGGCCGGTGACGAGGACGATGCCGTGCGGCGCGTTGATGAGCCCGCGCCAGAGCTGCATGGTGTTCTCGTCGAAGCCGAGATCCTCGAGCTTCACGTTGATCGATCGCGTATCGAGGATTCGCATGACGACCTTCTCGCCGTAGCCGCAGGGCAGGGTCGAGACGCGAAGGTCGAGCTTGCGGCCGGCGACGGCGCAGCGGATGCGCCCGTCCTGCGGCAGGCGGCGCTCGGAGATGTCCAGGTTCGCGATGATCTTGATTCGAGACGTGATCGCGGCGGACATCGCCGGCGGCGGCTGCATCATCTCGTACAGCTCGCCGTCGATGCGGAAGCGCACCTTCATCTTCTTGTCGCCGGGTTCGATATGGATATCGCTGGCGCCCTCTTTGACCGCTTGCTGGATGATGTAGTTGACGTAGCGGATGACCGGGTTCTCGCCGGCGGCGCGTTCGAGATCGACCTCGCTCTCGCTCTTCTTCTCGACCTGGACATCGGTCTCCTGGACGGAGCTGAGGATGTCGTTGACATCGTCCTCGCCCTGAGACTTCATCGGACCGCCGACAATCTCCAGCGCCCCGCGCACGTCAAAGCCCGTGACGAGCACGAGCTTCACCGCCGGGACGCCCAGGCGGCGACGGATCTCATCGGAGAGGAACGCGGTGTCCGGGCGCGTGACGCCGATGACGGGGCGCAGGCCCTCCTGCCTCAGCGGCAGCACCATGTGCTGCTGGCAGAACTCGAGCGTGAGGCGCTGGATGAGCTTGCCGTCAAAGCCACCTTCCAGAGCTTTGTTCAGGTCCACCGCTTCGAAGGTCATGCCCGAGACGGCGGCGATGCACTCTTGCACCTTGGCCTCGGTGGCGCCCTGCTCGACGAGGACGTCGAGCAGGCGCTTGCCCTGCGATTGCCGCATGATCTGCTGCGCACCGGCGAGCTGCTGCTGCGTTGCGGCGCCGCTGGACAGGAGCATGTCCGTCAGCTCGCTGTTGGTCAGAGCGCCGGGAGTCTCCGGCTGATGGATCGACGTCATCGCGTCGCCGATGCCGCTGGCGGGCGGCGTCTGCGGGCGGGTGGAGACGATCTCGGCGTCCGAAGGATCCGCCGCGCGCGGCGTGATGCTGCGCCCGACGCCGGGCTGGTTCGAGGGGGAGTTCGGGAGGAAGCCGCCATCGGGCGGCGAGCTTGCGCTCGGTCCGGTGTTGCGTGAGGCACCCGGCGGGGCGGTGTAGTTCGGCCCCGGCGTCGCATCCGGACCGGGAAGAAACGGCGTGGGCCGGGCGCGCTGGCGCGTCGGCGCCTCGCCCGGCTTGTTCGGATCGATGCCCAGCTCGTTGAGGATGTCGTCGATGTCGAGCTTCTTCACGGGTCTCTCCATCCCCACGCGGGGTCATGTCTTTGAAATGTCCGGCGCGCCGATCACTTACCCGGGCCGGGAGACGCAGCGTCGCCCATCTCGATCTTGCGGATCTCACCGTCAACGTCCAGATCAACCGAACGCCCGTGAATCGCCTTGACGGTGAAGAACTTCGCGACGGTGTCGCCGACGCGGAAGACCTCGCCGTTGATGCGGGCGACGGGACGCTGACCGCCCAGAACGCTCTGGAGCTGGAGCTCCTTGAACGCCGACTCAAGGTTCTTGGTGCGATCGGCCTTGGCCTTGGCCAGTCGCTCGGCCATCCCACGCTCGGCCGCCTTTCGCGCCGCGTCCGGGTCGTTCGGATCGATCGGCTGGGCGTTCGCGGCGATCCCGACGACGTACGCCAGCGCGAACGGGTTCTTTCGGAGCTGATCGGGCGAGACCTGGTTGCTCGTGCGCAGCGCCCCGAGCTCGGCCATCAGGATCTCCTGGTTTGCCGCCAGCGACTTGTTCTGCTCGGGGACCTGGGTATCCAGCGAGCCGCCGGCGAACGTGAACTTCGGCCCCAGCCCGAGCTGACGCATGCCAAACAGCAGACCACCGGCGGCGATGACGGCGACCGCCATCATGATCGGCCCGAGCGAGATGCTTCGACGCACTGGCGCGCCGTGGAGCGCATCCATCATCGGTGGCATGGTGGAGCCGGGCTCTTGGCCCGAGTTGAGCACGCTGAGCGCGTCGGGATGACCGTCGTTATCTGGAGTCTTGGTCAGGGCGTTGTTCATTGCTTGGCTCCGGCGTCGGCCTGGGTCTTTCCAGGGATTGACGAGGCGGGATTCGGTGCGGGTTCACCGCCCTCGTAGAAGATGCTGAGCGTGAGGGCTGCTTCGATCTGGCCGTCGCTTTCGACAACCTTGTCGCCGAGGCGGCGCAACTTCATGTCGGTGACGCGAACGATTCGATGGAGCTGCTCGAGCTCGATGAAGAACTTGTACACGCCATCGAAATCCCCCCGTAGCGAGACCGTCAGCGGCTGCTCGAGCGCGGGGCCGGCGGGCATGGCCTTGTCCGAGCGCTTGAACTGGGGGACTTCGAGGCCGTTCTTCGCGGCGATCTGCGCGACATCGCGGAGGACGCTGTCAAGCTCCTTGCCCGTGGGCAGCCGCTCACTGACAGACGCGATGGACTGCTGAATCTGCTCGTTGGCACGCTTGAGATCGGCGGTGCGTGCGGTGGCCTCGCGGAGCTTCTCGAGCGTCTGTTGCTTCAGCGCGATCTCCTGCTTGGCGCGCGCGATGCCGTCGTTCTGCGGCCGGAAGACCATGAAGTACGATGCCACTGGAACCGCCAGCAGCACACCGAAGAACCCAACCTGCTTGATGCTCATGGCCATGATCGTGTGCTCCGGTCGCGGGATCGCGAGGCGTGAAAGTCGTTCGAGGCAAGGACGTAGGGCGGGCGATGTCAGGGCGTGGGGACGTTTGCGGTCTGCTTGCGCTTGCCCTTGGGCTCGGGCTTGCCGCCCAGAAGCGATCCGAGCAGGCTCTTGGTGTCCGGCTGCTTGGCGGGCTCTACGACATGGGGCTTGGCACGCGAAGCCTGCACGGGCACGAGGCTCCGGGTGTCAGCACCGGGGCTGATGACCGCTTCGAGCACGAACTGGCGCAGCTGGGTCTCTTCGATCATCGTGGACTTGCTCTCTCGCCACTCAACGCCGCGCAGCAGCGGGCAGTCGCGCAGCGAAGCCTGGAAATCCGCAACGTCGGCGTCAGTGGAGGCGACGCCGTTGATCAGAATCGAAAACTCCAGCTTCGGCGGGCGGGGCTTGGGCGCCGGCGGCTCGCCGGGAGCGTCCTTGCCGGCGGCGGCCTGGTTCTTTCCGGCACCGGTCTTGGCCGAGAGCGACTTGGGCTGCGCCTTCTTCGTCGCGTTCGGCGGCGGCGGCTCGGCGATCCGCTTGCTCTGGATCGAGAACTCCGTCAGCGTCATCTTCTCGGGCATCCGGTTCACCACCTCGGCCAGCAGGATCGAGCGCGGCACCTTCTCCAGCAGCATCGCTGCGACTTCCGCCTTCTCCAGCATGTCCTTCCGCTGCGCCTCGAGCTTCTTGAGCTGGTCGATCTTCAACGCCTCGGCGTCGTACTCGACGCTGATCGCCTCCTGCTGAACCTGCACGTCGCGCCACTGGCGATTGGTCACAAAGAACGCGCCGCCCACGCCGGCCATCACGGCGGCAAACAGGCCCAGCGCCAGCATGTTCGTGCGCATCTCGCGCTTCCGCCGCACGTATTCATCGGGCAGGAACGTCGCGGCACCCGGAGTGCCGCCGAACTTCATGTTGGTGGGCCAGAGCTTGCTCATGGTTGGTGCTCGTGTCGGGGCGGGGGCCAGAGGGCTTGTGGAAGACGTTGCGAGAGTTCGGGATCCGCATCAGCGGTTGACGGTCACCAGTTACAAATCCGTCGGGCCCACCGCCAGACCGGCGCACACCGCCCAGCCGGGCTGCGGCTTCGCGAGATCGACGGCGTTTGGAGAGGGCTTGGTCTTGCGTGCGAAGCGGGCGAGCGGATCAGCCACGTGCGCCGGCAGGCGCAGGGCCTTGGCAATGTGCTGGCACAGGCCGGTGTGGCGGGCCTCGCCGCCGCAGAACACCGCACGCCCGACCTTGATGCCCGGGAAGAGCGCGTCGTGATAACGAAGGCAGAGGCGCACCTCGTCCTCGATCACACCCAGCGGCTCGGCGAGCTCGCGATCGACCTCGCCCTCCGGCGTCGCGCAGCCTGTCGGCGGCTGCATCGTGCGGCGCTCCTCCGCGACTGCGCTGCCGGCCTTGGCCATGTTCATCGCGGCCTCCATGTGCGGCATCGCGCCGGCGGTCATCGGCCGGCTCGGGGCCATCGACCGGGGCGCGGGCGTCGCGCCCGCGACGGGCGCCATCGCGTACTGCCGCGCCCGCGACAGCCGGCGCTCCATCGCCTCTGCGACGGTGCACTGGGTCGCGTGGGCGACGGTCTGATCGATGAAGTTCCCGCCCAGGTCGATGGTCTTGGCGAAGCAGAGCTCGCG
>JALHNK010000167.1 GCA_022843565.1 Phycisphaerales bacterium | reverse complement strand
CCAACCCCCCAAACCACACGCCCCGCCCGCGCGCGCCAACCCCCACTCGCGCCCCCATCCCCGTTCCGTTTCATGTTCATGTTCATGTTCGCGTTCATGTTCGCCTTCTTCCTTTTCACGTTCACGTTCACGCTCTCCCCTCCCCTACTCCCAAATCTTCACCACGCTCATCCCCCCACTATCCGACGCCGCCCGGAACATCCCTTCGCCATTAAACAGCATCACGATGTTGCCATCGCGATCAATCGCGATGATGCCGCCATCGTCCGGCTTCAGCACATTGAAGATCAGGTGCCGCGCACTGGCCTCCAGCGTTTCGCCCTTCAGCTCCATCCGCGCCGCGATATCCCGCGCCACCGTGTGCCGAATGAACTGCTCGCCCGTCCCCGTACAACTCACAGCGCACGAGGCGTTGCTCGCGTACGTCCCCGCGCCGATGATCGGCGTATCGCCCACGCGCCCGTATCGCTTGCCCGTCAGCCCGCCCGTGCTCGTCGCGCTGGCCAGATTTCCACGCGTATCCATCGCCACGCACCCCACCGTCCCCGTCGCCGCCGCGATCCGCCCAGACCGCGCCGCACCGGCACTCGCACGATCCATGCGCGGCTCATCAACCGACGACTTCGCCTTCGTCTTCGTCTTCGCTCGCTCACGAAGCACCTCATCAAGCATCTCGCGCCGCCGCGGCGTGCTGAAGTGCTCATTGGGCACCCGCGCCACATTCATCGCCGTCGCAAACTCCTCCGCCCCATCACCCATTAGCAGCACGTGCGGCGTCTGCGTCATCACCAGCCTCGCAAGCGACACCGGGTTCTTCACCGTGCGCACGCCCGCGACCGCACCGGCGTTGAGCGTCGCACCATCCATGATCGATGCGTCGAGCTCATGCTTGCCCTGCTCGTTGAACGCCGCGCCCACCCCCGCGTTGAAGTTCGCGTCATCCTCCAGAATCCGCACCACCGCCTCGACCGTGTCCACCGCCGAATCGCCGCGAGCCAGCCGGTTGCGCCCCTCGCTCAACGCAAACGCCAGCGAAGCCTGTCGACTCGCGATCTCCTCCCGGGGCGAGTCCTTCGGAATCACACCCGCGCCGCCGTGGATCACGATCGCCCAACGCGCGGGCGTGAACGTCTGCGGCGGCGGCGCCTGCTCCACGGTTGCCGCGGGCCGGGTTGCACACCCACTCATCGCGGCCAAGAGAGCCATCGCCATCACAAGCACATGCGTCTTCATCACCGCAGTCTACCAATCTCCCAGTCAGACATTCGGCTCCGATCACCCTTTGTAAGAAAACCTGAGATTGAACGCTCCGCACCGATTTCCTAGGATCGCTCATGGCATCAACCACGGGCGGACGGGTCGTCATCGCGGGCGGCAGCGGCTTTCTCGGCGTTTCGCTCTCTCAGCATCTCGCAAAGCTCGGCTTTGACGTCGTCGTGCTCTCGCGAGGCAGCCCCGCCCGCGGCACACGCACCGTCGCTTGGGACGCACGCACACTCGGCCCCTGGGTCAGCGAGCTCAACAACGCCAGCGCCCTGGTCAACCTCGTCGGCCGCACCGTGGACTGCATCAAGACGCCCGACCACTGCGACGAGATCCTCCGCTCTCGCGTCGAGGCCACGCGCATCCTCGGTGCCGCGTGCCGCCAGGTCTCGACGCCACCGCCCGTCTGGGCCCAGATGTCCACCGCCCACATCTACGGCGACCCGCCCTCGGTCATCTGCGATGAGGACTCGCCCTTCGGCTTCGGCCTCGCGCCCATCGTCGGGCGCGCGTGGGAGGACGAGTTCGCTCGCGCCGTGCTGCCAACGCAGCGCCCCGTCATCCTCCGCACCAGCTTCGTCGTCGGCAAGCCCAACCCCGGCGGCGCCGGCGCTCTCGGCCGCCTCGGCCTGCTCTGCCGCCTCGGCCTCGGCGGTCGCGTCGGCTCCGGCACCCAGGGCATGAGCTGGCTCCACGAGCGCGACATGAACCGCATGTTCGAACGCGCCATCACCAACGAATCAATGCGCGGCTCCTACATCGCCTCCTCACCCAACCCCGCCAGCCAGCTCGACTTCATGCGCACCCTCCGCAAGCACGCCGGCGGCCTCGGCTCACTCGGCCTCGGCCTCCCCGCCCTCGAACCCATGGTCCGCATCGGCGCACCCCTCTTCCTCCGCACCGACCCCGAGCTTGCGCTCTACGGGCGCTACGTCACGCCCGCACGCTTGCTGAAGGAAGGCTTCACGTTCGACGTCGCCAACCTGAACGATGCGCTGGCGGAGATCTACGGTCGGGCCATCCGGTAACACGGCTCCCCGTTGAGTCCCGCGCGTTTGGACGCCGTGCCTGAGGCTCTGCGAAGGCACGGGTTAAGCTCTCGCAATCGCACTCGTCAACGAGAATCCGTGCAACACACCCCCCGCAGTGTGAACCTCGGCAGCTTCCAGGGTGCGACCGCTCCCCCTCACCGCCGCCCATCGGGAACCCCAGCCCCCCAGACTGCCACCAGTTCCCCGCAATTCTCACGCAAACTCATCGAGTTCATGTGACACCCTCGCGTCCGAAAGTACACTCCCTCAAAGGAGATTTCACATGGACGCGATGGATCGGCGCGTGTTGCTGGGTGCCGCGGGTTTGGTCGGTGTCGCCGCGTTGAGCAAGCTCTCGCAGGCCGGCCCGCTCGATCCCCCTCCGGGCCCGATCGGGCCGACGGGCATCACGCTGGAGCAGGTCGCCGATCGCGCCGCCAAGGGTGCCGAGCCGCGCACGCCGCTGGCCGCGGCGTTCATCATCACGATTGACACCCCGGGCAGCTACTTCCTGACCGGTGATAGTGGGTCGATCGTTGTCAACGCCAGCGATGTCACAATCGACCTGAACGGCTACGCCCTCCGCGGCGGCTCAACCGACTGCATCACAATCAACGCCGACCGCGTCACGGTTCGCAACGGCTCCCTTCTGAACAGCGAGTTCTCCGCCACCAACGGCGTTCGGTTCGGTGCCGACGGAGTCACCGTACACGTTGATATCGTGCTCGAAGACCTCCTCATTGATGTCGGGTTCATTGTGATTCGCGCTGAGGGCAACAACCTGGCACAGCGCTGCACACTCCGCCGCGTCCGAGCTCGCTGCCGCCCCTCCGGGGCGCAGACCGCGGGAATCAACCTTGGCCCCGACTGCACCGTCATCGGCGGCGAGTTCCTCGGCGGTCGCGTCGCCATGACGCTCGGCGACGGCGCTGTCGTCAGCGACTTTGTCGTCCACTCGGTCTCCGGCTTCCACGGCATCCGCGTCGGCGCACGCTCCCTCGTGCGCGAGTGCCGCGTTCACGCAGTCTCCGCCGGACCCGGCATCGTCACCGGTGACGAGTCGCTCATCTCGCGCTGCGTCGTCACCAACTGCGCCACGGGCATCGAAGTCGGCGCTCGCTGCCTGATCTCCGAGTGCTCGATCAGCCGCTCAATCAACTTCGGCGTCCTGGCCGGCCAACGCCTCCGCCTTGAGCGCTCCACCGTCCAGAACACCACCGGCGGACCCGGCGTCAAGGTCAACTCCTTCGACACCACCATCGTCGATTGCACCATCAACCAGAACAGCGGCATCGGCATCGACATCATCGGCCCCGCCATGATCGACCGCTGCCACCTTGCCAACAACAACGGCGCAATCCGATTCGACGCCCTCACCCGCGTCAGCAACTGCCACCTGGACTTCAACGCCGCATTCGGCATCACCGCCACAGCGCTCAGCTTCGGCGGCGTTGAGATCCGCGACTGCACCATCACACGCCACACCACCGGCGTCTCGCTCGCCACCGGCGCCGGCAACTCCGTCCTCCGCTGCTTCTTCAACGGCAACTTCACCGCCATCTCCGCCCCCGCCGGTGCCGCAGCGCCAACCGTGACCGGCGCCAGCGCCGCGAGCGCAACCAACCCGCTGGCCAGCGTCATCTTCTAGGCCAACTGCATGTTCGGCGGGCGACAGGTTCCATGACCGCAGCCCCAAATCGGGCATGCACTCCCCCACGTTTCCTGACCTCTCCAGTCTGTTTTCTGACACGCTGCTCGCCACCCGGCAAACCCTGAATTCTTGCCTATTCTGCATAGTTTCGGTGGTGTGCCGTCCTGAGCTGGTATGCTCTGGCTCAGGAGATCTCTCATGGACACGCTCGATCGTCGCGTCTTACTCGGTGCCGCTGGCCTCGTCGGTGTTGCCGCCATCGCAAGCGTCGCCCGCGCCGGGCCCCTCACGCCCCCCGTCGGCCCCATCACATCCACCGGCAAAACGCTCGACCAGCTTGAGCCGCGCACCGACGTGCTCACGCTCGCCGGCAACGCCAACGCGCTCCACGTCATCTCGCAGCCCGGCTCGTACTACCTCTCGGCCAACCTCAACGTCCCCTCCGGCAAGTCCGGCATCATCATCAACTCCTCCAACGTCACCCTCGACCTCAACGGCTTCGCTCTCCGCGGCGTAGACGGCTCCCTCCACGCCATCCGCGTCACCTCCGACCCCGGCGCTGATCAGATCCGCAACACCACGGTCCTGAATGGTCTCGTTGAGAACTTCGACAACAACGGCATCGACGCCGGTGATTCCAGCGTCGGCCAGCGCTACGAAGGCCTCTCCTTCCGCGAGTGCGGTCTGGCCATGTACGTCTGGCAGGCCATCGTTTCGCGCTGCCGCTGGGTTGACTGTGGCGCGGGCGTCATCGCCTTCGAAAGCAACCTCACCGAGTGCGGTGCCAACAACTGCGGCACCGGCTTCTCATTGATCAACTCACGCCTCAGCGAGTCCAGCGTGAACAACTGCGGCACCGGCCTGGACCTTGACGGCTCCCTCGCCACAGGCATCGAAATCTGGAACGGCTTCAACGGCGCCTTCATTCGCGCCAACTCCACCCTCCGCAACTGCAGCTTCTCCGAAGTCTTCAACTTCGGCGTCGAAGTCTGGCGCGACTTCACCCAGTCCGGCAAGACCAACATCATCGAAGGCAACACCTTCATCCGCTGCGGCGTCGCCGCGATCTCCTGCGACGGCCCCGAAGCCCAGCGCAACCTCATCACCAACAACCGCGCCATCCAATCCGGTGCCACCCCCGCCGCGGCGTTCGCGATCTCCAACGCCAACCGCTTCGGCCCAATCATCGACGCCAACGCCGCCGCCACCGGCGACCTCAGCACGATCCCAGCCGCCGCGCACCCGCTGGCGAACATCGTCTTCTGATTGCTCTTGGCACGCCCGTCTTTGGGCACCCCCTCTCTCCGAGAGGAGTCTTGCCCTGAATCTCCCGAGAAAGAAGATGGCCCATTATTTTTTTGTCAAGCATTTCTGTATTCCTGAGTGCAGCTCTTTACTAAATTTGTCCAGCATTAAGCTCTTTAACATTACCTTGAGTCTGTTGTAATGTCGCGTTGTTTGATCGCCCGCACTGGCTATTCGATGGCGTGCGACTACAACTAAGTTATTGTCCGTATCCTTGAGGACTTTTCCGGAGAACGCGGTCATGCAGATCAACCATTTGGCGATTTTGTGCTGCTTCTTTCTTTCTTGCGCTGCTCTCGCACAGCCGAGCTTTACGGTGATCGGACCGACTCAATACCCTCCCGGAGGATCAATCACCACCACCTCTCGCGGTTTGAGGATCTCGGCAGATGGTCAGTACGTTCTTGGAAACATGGGGAATTTCTTTGAAGACGTCGTCGCCTTTCGTTGGAGCTCGCAATTCGGAACAGAGTTGATTCCTCCTGCGGCGAATAGTCCTGGCCCGTACTCGTATGCTCAGGCCATCTCGGGCGACGGCGGCACGGTAGCGTTGGAATACGAGTTTCCCGGATTTGACGCAAGCGTCGGACTTTACTCTACTTCGGGTGGGTATTCTCGAGTCGGTAGTACCGGAGAGTACTGGCAGGTTACACACCTCTCCGGTGATGGGGCTTTCGCCACTGGAGTGTCAGGTCAGGAGGACATCT
Source organism: Phycisphaerales bacterium (assembly GCA_022843565.1). Taxonomy (GTDB): domain Bacteria; phylum Planctomycetota; class Phycisphaerae; order Phycisphaerales; family UBA1924; genus JACVCS01. The sequence goes on along the minus strand of JALHNK010000167.1, from coordinate 408 downwards.
TCCGCAGACTTCCCGACGGCTCAATTCAACATCTGGGTCGTCCGACCGGTGCCAGCGGGGCCTTCTCAACTGGAATGTCGAACGACGGCTCTGTGATAGTGGGTTACGGCAATAACGGCACTTCTTTCCGATGGGACGTAGGAGGCATGGTAACTCTGACAGCGCCAACGGCCAATGAGACCTTGGATCTGACAGCTCTCTCCGGTGACGGGTCTACCGCCTTTGGCTTGGTCTTTTCGTCGGCAGGCTATCGAGCTGTTCGCTGGAGCACGACGGAAGGATTGACGGAGCTGGGCTTCGAAGGTACACCGCTGGCTGCAACCTTCGACGGAGCGACAATCTTGACATCGATGCGTAACGGTACAGACTTCGATCTTGGACTCTGGAACGCGTGATCTGGTTTCTTTG
>JALHNK010000166.1 GCA_022843565.1 Phycisphaerales bacterium | reverse complement strand
GTCAGCGTGGCCGGGTTGCTGGTGACGCTGCCGCAGGTGGTGGTGACGATGCAGTCGTACGACCCGGCGTCGATCGCCTGGACGTTGCTGAGGCTCAGCGTCGCCGTCGCGGCGGAAGGATTGGCGAGCGTGTTGATCGCGACGGTGTCCTTTCGCCACTGGTAGGTGAAGGGGCCCGCGCCGCCCGCGGTGATTGAGAATGTTGCCGTGCCGCTCGGACAGGCAGAGACGGGGCTGGGCTGGTTGATGATGGTGGGCGCTGGTGCGCCAGCGCTGTAACGAGCGAAGTACGCCGAGACGTTGCCGCCGGCCTGCAAGAAGTCACCGCCGACGAGGACATCGCCGGTTTGCAGGGCCGCCGCGGCATAGACACCTCCCAAGCCAATCCCGGTCCCCAAGCCGCTTCCCAGCGTTGACCAAACACCGGTCGTGGGGCTGCATCGAGCGACATAGGGGGTTGGTACACCCCCGGCGGAGAAGAAGGCGCCACCCACAATCAAGTCACCACCCTGGAGGGTGGCGAGGGCCGAAACGTTGCCAGTCGTCCCGACCCCTAAGGTCGACCACACACCCGTCGTCGGATTGTAACGAGCAATGTTGTTTCGACCCGAGGTGCCCCCGGCACGGGTAAACTGGCCGCCCACGATCACGTCGCCACCCGGCAATACTACTAAGGACGAAACGGATGGCGCAGGACCATCCGAGACCCCACTGCCCAAGGCCGACCAGACACCCGAAGTGGGACTGTACCGGGCGATTCGGTTGCGACCCGAGACGCCTCCGGCGCTCGTGAAGTTGCCGCCGACAATCACGTCGCCCACCGGCAGGACCGTCAACGCGTAGACGGAGTTGCTGGTCCCTGCCCCGAGGGCCGACCAGACACCCGAACTCGGATTGACCCTGGCAATCCGGTTGACCGCTATGCCCCCGGCGGCGGTGAAGAAGGCACCGCCGACGATCACGTCGCCACCAGGAATGACCGCGAGGGCTGACACGCTGTTGTTCGGTCCGATTCCGATTGCGGACCACGCGCCAGTGCTCGGGCGGTACCGGGCAATGTTGCTGGCCGCTACGCCCCCGGCGGTTGTAAAGCTGCCGCCGACGATCAGGTCACCACCCGGCAGCACCGCCAGAGCGGTGACGAACGCGGACGACGCTCCGCTCACGCCGCTTCCCAACGGCGACCAGATCCCCGTGGCCGCGTTGTACCGGGCGATCCGGTTTGCTGCCACACCCCCGACAGTCGTGAAACTCCCCCCGACGATTGCGTCACCATCTGGCAAGACCGCAACGGCGTAGACAAAGCCGTTGATCCCGCGCCCGAAGGCGGACCACACACCTGTCGTCGGGTTGTATCGGGCGATGTAGTTGCGACCCGATGCGCCACCAGCGTTGGTAAACTCACCGCCCACGATCACGTCGCCGTCCGCGCCCGGCAGAACCAAGAGTGCAAAGACCGACGAGTTCGTGCCGCTCCCGAGGGGAGTCCAGACAGCGGTTGTGGGGTTGACTCGGGCAATCCTGTTTGCGGCCACTCCACCGGCGGTGGTGAATGAGCCGCCCACGACTACGTCGCCGGTCGGCAGGACAGCCAGAGCAAACACGCCCAGAATATCGGTTCCGCTGAGGCCACTCCCAAGCGGCGACCAGACGCCGGTGTTCGTGTTGTAGCGGGCGATGTTGCTCGCCGCCACTCCCCCGGCGGTGGTGAACTCGCCGCCGACGATCAAGTCGCCGCCCGGCAGGACTGCCACGGCCCACACGAGGCCATTGGTCCCGCTTCCCATTGCAGACCAGACGCCCGTTGTCGGGCTGTACCTTGCAACGTTGCCGTTTGGAGACGATCCAAGAACGATGCCCCCGGCGGTGGAAAAGTACCCGCCGACGATGACGTCACCATCTGGCAAGACTTCCAACGCAAGAACCGACGCAAAAGAACCCGTGATCCCGCTCCCAAGGGGTGACCAACCGTTGGTGCTCGGGTTGTATCGCGCAATGTTGCTGGCTGCTACGCCCCCGACGGTGGTGAACTCGCCACCGACGATCAAGTCACCGCCCGGCAGGATCGCGAGGTTGCTGACGTAATCGTTGTCGAAAAATCCGCCCCCCAACCCGCTGCCCAAGGCGCTCCAGGTATTCGTGTTCGGGTTGTATCGTGCGATGCCGCGCGTCCCCGCGACAACCCCGATGTCCGACAAGGCGCCTTCGAAGCTGCCGCCCACGATGACGTCGCCAGTTGGCAGGACCTCGATGGCGTAGACGATCACAGTCGATGTGCTGCTCAATCCGCGCCCCAACGCCGACCAGTTTCCCGTGACCGGGTTGTACCGGGCGATGCCGAAGCCGATGTCCAGCCCCCCTGCATTCGCGAACTCACCGCCGACAATCACATCCCCGCCCGGCAGGACCGCGACGGCGAAGACTCTGCCGCTCACCCCTGGCAGACTCTGCCCCGGCAGCCAGTCCGCCGGACACTGCGCCCGGGTGGGTCCTGAGAAACAGAGGACCGCCAGCGTGACTGCGATCGCGGTGCATCGAGCTGCTGCCGCGACCGCCGCGGCAAGTGCACGGCGCACGCTGAAGCGCAGAGACCGAGTGCGGCTCGGCTGAGCGATGCTCTCACACGCCGTAGGGGTCATGGTGGACTCGGGGGCCGCAGAGACGTTATTCAAGAGCATGCTGGAGTTTCCGTTAACTGTGTGAACCGGGGTGTTCTGGTCGTCGACTTCATGGCTGGGGGCTTGGCGGGTGGCGGCGATTCTCGCCTTGCCCGCGGTGCCGGACGCGAGAAGCTCCGCGAACCGGCGCGGTCGTCGGAAGTTCTCCAGGGTTAGAACGCGCAGCCATCAAAGTAGATCGCAAAGAACAGGTTGTAATCCCCCTCCGTCACGCCGTTGTTGGTATCCAGGATGCCGAACGGCGGGAGCGGTGAGCCGTCGTCGTTGGCGATGTCACATGCGAGGTCGGCATCGAAGAACGTCGCGAAGAAGAGGTTGTAGTCGCCTTCGGTCACGCCGTTGTTCGTCTCGCCGGGCACACCCACGGGCGGCAGGGGCGACCCGTTATCGAACGCGATGTCCGCGGGGTTGCAGCGGCAGTTGGCGATGGTCAGCGTGGCCGGGTTGCTGGTGACGCTGCCGCAGGTGGTGGTGACGATGCAGTCGTACGACCCGGCGTCGATCGCCTGGACGTTGCTGAGGCTCAGCGTCGCCGTCGCGGCGGAAGGGTTGGCGAGCGTGTTGATCGCGACGGTGTCCTTGCGCCACTGATACGTGAAGGGGCCCGCGCCGCCCGCGGTGATTGAGAACGCTACCGTGCCGCCCGGGCAGGTGGAAGACGGGCTCGGCTCGCTGACGATGGTCGGTGCGGGTACACCAAAGGTGTAACGAGCGAGGTAGGCCGAGACGTTGCTGTTTGCTCGTACGAACTCGCCGCCCACGATCGCGTCGCCACCGGGCAGGGCCGCCAATGCATAGACAAGTCCATCGATCCCACGAATCCCCAAGCCTGACCAAACGGCTGTACTTGGGTTCACCCTGGCGATTTTGCCTGAACCGAACGTGCCAAGGGCGACGCCCCCGGCGGTCGTGAACGAGCCGCCGACAATCACGTCGCCACCCGGCAGTGCCACCAGGCTGGAGACACTGGAGTTGGTCCCGCTCCCAACGGACGACCATGCATTGGTGCTCGGGTTGACCCGGGCGATGTTGTTGCGACCGCCCACACCCCCGGCAGTGTTGAACAAGCCACCCACGATCACGTCGCCATCCGGTAGGACCGCCAGTGCGTTGATGTTGCTGCTGGTCCCGCTCCCCAAGGCCGACCAGACGCCCGTGCTCGGGTTGAATCGGGCGATTCGGTTGGCCGCAACGCCTCCGGCGGTTGTGAAGCCGCCGGCGACGATCACGTCGCCATCTGGTAGAACCGCTAGGGCCAAGACGCCGCTGTTGGCACCACTTCCGAGCGCCGACCAGACACCCGTGCTCGGGTTGACCCTCGCGATGTTGTTTGCCGCTGCTCCGCCCGCGGAACTGAACACGCCGCCGACGATCACGTCGCCCCCTGGCAGGACCGTCAAAGCGTAGACGGAACCATTGGTCCCGCCCGCAAGGGCCGACCACACACCCGTGAGTGGATTCACCCGAGCGATGCGGCTGGCCGACACGCCCCCGGCGGTGGTGAAGTCGCCGCCCGCGACCACGTTTCCATCCGGAAGGGCGGCGACGGCGCGGACGAGGCCGTTTGTCCCGCTTCCAAGGGCAGACGAGACACCCGTGCTCGGGTTTACCCGGGCGATTCGGCTGGCCGCCACGCCTCCGGCGGCGGCGAAGGCACCGCCCGCGATGACGTCACCATCTGGCAAGATCGCCAAGGCGTAGACGCTGTCGTTGATGCCGGCCGAAAGGGCCGACCAGACGGCCGTGCTCGGCCTGTGCCTAACGATGCGACTGGCCACGACGCCCCCGGCAACGGTCAGATTACCGCCCGCGATGAAATCTCCATCCGGCAGGACTGTCAGGGCGAACACGACGTTATTGACACCGCCCCCAACCGCCGCCCAGAAGCCCCCGCTCGGACTGTACCGAGCGATATAGTTACGCCCCGCCGACGGCCCTGTTGCAAAGCCATCTCCCCCAACGATAACGTCGCCGTTGGGCATGATCGCCAAGGCGAAGACAGAGCCGGTGGCCCCGCTGCCCGCGGCTGACCAAAGGCCGGTGTTTGGGTTGACCCTGGCGATGTAGTTGCGACCCGCGACGCCCCCGGCGGTTGTAAAGCTACCGCCCACGATGACATCGCCACCGGGCAGGATTGCCAAGGCGAGAACGGGGCCGCCCGTCCCGCTTCCCAACCCGGTCCAGACGCCGGTGGTCAGGTTGTACCGCGCGATGCGGTTGCGTCCGAACACGTTGCCGGCGAAGACAAAATCGCCGCCGACGATCAGGTCACCACCGGGCAGGACAGTCAGAGCGAAGACGCCCTGCCCGTTGACTCCGCTTCCCAGCGCCGACCAGACCCCCGTCGTTGGGTTGTATCGAGCGACATCCTCGATCCCCCCGTCGGTAAAGAAGTCGCCGCCCACGATCACGTCACCTCCCGGCAGTACCGCAAGGGCGTGCACGATTCCGCCGAAGCCCACGCCACTCCCCAAGGCCGACCAGGCACCCGTAGACGGGTTGTACCGTGCAATGCCGTTGGTTGCGACGCCCCCGGCGGACGTGAACGAGCCGCCCACAATCACATCGCCGCCCGGCAGCACCGCCAGGGCGTTGACGCTGTTGTTCGTCCCGCCTCCAAGGGCGGACCAGGCTCGGGTCGTAGGGTTATACCGGGCGACTCTCCCGTCAAACGACGGACCGAGCGTTTGATCACCCGCGATAAAAAAGTTGCCACCCACGATCACGTCTCCGCCCGGAAGGACCACCATGGCGAGGACAGTTCCATCCACCCCCGGCACACCCTGTCCCGGCAGCCAGCCTTCAGAGCACTGGGCCTGCGCTGTGCTCGGTGCGCCCAGTAGCGTCGCGACAGACACGATTAGCGTGCGCAGAAGAGACTTCAATGCCGAAGAGCGAAGTGTGAGCATGGGGGGTTCTTTCACGACGTTGGCGAGACACATCAGGTTTCAAGGCGGCACCGCCGGACCTGGCCCAATTACCAAGACGCGGTCCAATGACGAAGACGCGGCACTCCGCGAGTCCGTTGGGTAGAGAGCTTACACTGTTTCTCGCCGCCGGTGCGAGAAAAGCCAGCGAAGCGGGCCTGAATTCAACGGATCTTCGTGGAAACCATGGACGCACGGGGGCGTGCCGATCACCCTCGCTAGAAGGCCAGCGCGTCGCCAGCCTTGGTAGCCGTCAGCTTTCAGCCTTCAGACGGCAGCAGAACGGATCCGACGCAGCGATCATCACGCGTTGCTCAGCACTGGATTCAGAACGCGCACCCGTCAAAGTAGATCGCAAAGAACAGGTTGTAATCGCCCTCGGTCACGCCGTTGTTCGTTTGCAACGTGCCGAACGGCGGCAGAGCCGAGCCGTCGTCGTTGGCGATGTCGCAGGCCGGGCCAGCGTCGAAGAACGTGGCGAAGAACAGGTTGTAATCGCCCTCGGTGACGCCGTTGTTTGTGCCGCCGGTCTGGCCCGACGGCGGCAGCGGCGCGCCGGCGTCATCGGCGATGTCCGCGGGGTTGCACTTGCTGGGCGGAATCGCGCATACGCCGGAGATCTGGATGGGGCGCGAGCTCGTGGCGATGCTGCCGCACGGGTTGGTGACGATCACGCCGACACCAATCTCGGGCTGCGGTTGCTGCGCCGGGCGGAGGTTGGAGATCGTGATCGTCGGCGTGTTCCAGCCCTCGACGGAGAACGTGAGGCCCGACTGCGGATCCTCAAAGATCGGGCCGGTGATCGGCATCGGCGCCGTG
>JALHNK010000165.1 GCA_022843565.1 Phycisphaerales bacterium | reverse complement strand
CAAACCCGACGTCGTCGGTGTCGAGCAGCTCTTTGCCCACACCAAGTTCCCCGCCACCGCCATCATCATGGGCCACGCCAGAGGCGTGCTGCTCATGGCCGTGCGCCGGGCGAACATCCCCCTGCTCGAGCTCCGCCCCACGGAGATCAAAAAGTCGCTGACCGGCTTCGGTCATGCCGGAAAGGGGCAGATGCAAGACGCTATCAAGTACGAGTTTTCCCTCGCCACCGTGCCCAAGCCCGCCGACGCCGCCGACGGCCTCGCGATCGCCCTCGCCGCCCTCCGCCGCCGCGAGCTCGAGCCAGCATCCAACCCGCCAAACGCGGCGAAATCATGAAGTCCACGCCATTATGCCGAAGTGAACGCGGGCGCCATCCGGGCGACCCGCAACCGCGGGGCGGCCGTGAGTCCGTCGCCCCGAGACCGAAGTATCTGCCAGACGCCCAAACTGTCCAGTTCACGAACCCTTCGAGGAGCCTTTGCATGTCGATCCGCACCACGCTCGTTTGTACCGCACTTGCGCTCACGCTCTGCGCCGGCGCCAGCATCGCCAAACCCCCCGCCCCTACGCCCCCCGCTCCGACGGCGCCCAAGGTCACCGAGCCGGCCAAGCCCGCAGACCCGAAGACCCCGGACGCCGCCACCAAGCCTGTCGCATCTGCGACCATGGTCTACGCGATCATCTCCACCAGCGAGGGCGACATCGCGCTCGAACTTGACGCCGCCAAGGCGCCGATCACCGTTGCGAACTTCGTCAGCTACATGGAGAAGGGCCATTACGACGGCACCATCTTCCATCGCGTCATCAGCGACTTCATGATCCAAGGCGGCGGTCATATCGCCGACATGACCGAGAAGCCCACGGACGCCCCGATCAAGAACGAGTTCACCAACGGTCTCTCGCACAAGCGCGGCACCATCGCCATGGCCCGCAAGGGCGGCTCGCCCGCAATGGTCGATTCCGCAACGGCGCAGTTCTTCATCAACGTCAGCGACAATGACGGTTCTGGCAAGTACAACCTCGATAAGCGCCAGTCCGACGGCGGCGGCTATGCCGTGTTCGGAAAAGTCATTGCCGGGATGGATGTCGTCGACAAGATCCGCACGGCGCCGACCGGCAGCGTCCCCAACCCGCGCGACAAGAACAACCCGCGGCTCGCGATCAAGGATGTGCCCGTGAAGACGGTCACCATCAACTCCGTCAAGAAGGTGAGCAAGGCCGACGCCGAGAAACTCATCAAGCCCGCCGCAGCACCCGTCGCCCCGACCGCGCCCGCCGCACCGGCACCGACGACGCCCGCGGCTCCGAAGTAACGCCCGCGTTCATCGATAACCCGTCGCGAGCACAGCGACGTCTCGCATTTCGATGGGTATCCTGACGTGCCGCGTGCGACCCCGAGTGTCGCACGCGGCACATTCGTTATCCCAGTCCAACGTCACACGAGGCCACCATGCATATCACGCTCTCGACCAGCAAAGGCGACATCATCCTCGACATCAACGAAGAGAAGGCCCCGATCTCGGCCAAGAACTTCGCCAGCTATGTCGACAAGGGCTTCTACGACGGCCTGATCTTCCATCGCGTGATCAAGGGCTTCATGATCCAGTGCGGCGGCTTCACCCCGGATATGAAGCAGAAGTCCGGCGACGCCCCCATCAAGAACGAGTGGAAGAACGGCCTCACCAACAGCCGCGGCACCGTCGCGATGGCCCGCACGCAAGTCGCCGACTCGGCGTCAAGCCAGTTCTTCATCAACACCAAGGACAACGCCTTTCTCAGCGAGCCGCGCGATGGCGCCGGCTACGCGGTCTTCGCGATCGTCGTGAAGGGGATGGAGGTTGTGGACGCGATCGAGAACGTGCCGACCAGCACCAAATCCGGCCATGCCGATGTGCCGCGCGAGCCGGTGCTCATCGTCAAGGCTCGGCGCAGCACGCCGGAAGAGATCGCCACGATCAAGTGATCGCCCCGCGCCCCACGCCCGAGAACACGGTCGATCGCTGGGTCGGCTGACATCGCTGCGCCACGAGCTTGCCCATCTTCTCACACGCCATCGCGCGGCCGCCGCATGTCGTGTTTGTCGCTTGCGCCGTGCAAGATTTCCTCGCACGCATGCGTTCGCTCTTCTAGAATCGCCAGCTTGCGAGCGGAGTCGTGTCCGAATCGCGGGCGCGCGTGGCAATCACGCGCGAGTCCTACTGGGAAGAAGGAGATGATCATGATGATTCGTTCTGTCTGCGCGTCCGCGCTTGTCGCCTGCTGCTGCGGTTCTGCGTTCGCCGTTGATGTTCCGTTCACCGAGACCTTTTCCACCGGCAACGCCAACTGGCGAACCAGCGACTCGCTGACGCCGGCGACCTGGAACTCCGTCGGCGGCGGTGCACCGGACAACGCCGGTTTCATTTCGACGACGCGCTCGTTCGTCAACGACCCGGCCTCGCAGACCGCGCCGCCGGTCCTGCTCAACGCGCTCTCGAATCTGATCCCGAGCCAGGGTGCCTCCGGCGGTCTCTTGTTCGGAAACTGGGCCACCAGCGGCGTCACCACGTTCACGTTCGACATCCGCCACAACGCGCCCGTCGCCCTCACCGCGTTCGCTCGCTTCGCCCGAGCGACCAACTTCCCCGGCGCAACCGCCGTCGGCTTCGTGCCGGTGCAGCCGAACGTCTGGACGACCATCACGATCAACATCAGCCCGACGTCGCCGAACTTCGTCTCGTTCGAAAACTCCAACTACAACACGGTCTTTGGTGTCAACGCGGCCCCCGGCTTCCAGGCGATCGGTCGCGTGCAGCTCGGCGTCTTTGTGCCGCAGTCGCTGGCGTTCACCACGCCGACGTACACCTTTGAGTTCGACAACGTTCGGGTCATCCCCTCGCCGAGCGCGGCCGGCCTGATGGTCATCGGGCTCTGCGCCGGCGGTCGGCGTCGTCGCTGAAGGAGCCTCGCGCGCCGGGGCGGATTCGTTGTGCTAGAGTGTCATGCGCGTCGGGCTTGCCCCGTCGTGTCGGCGTTGTTTTCCATCAACGCCAGTGCGATTCGAGACGCTCACGCAACCCTGAATCAGGACGGATCACGCATGGCATCACCCGCAGACTGCGTTTACTCAGAGTCCCACGAATGGCACCGTGTCCAGGGCGACGTGGTGACGATCGGTCTGACGCGGTACGCCGTGGACGCGCTCACGGACGTGACATTCGTCCAGCCCAAGCCGGTGGGCACGAAGGTCAGCGTCGGCGGGATCGTCGGCGAGGTGGAGTCGGTCAAGACAACCAGCGACATCTACGCCGCGACGCCGGGTGAGATCATCGAGGTGAACAAGGCGGTCGTCGAGGATCCGTCGCTGCTGAACAAAGACCCCGCGGCGAACTGGCTGCTCAAGCTCAAGGTCAGCGACGTCTCGGGGCTCGGCAAGCTCATGAGCGCCGAGGCGTACGACAAGAAGTACCCCACGAGCTGAGCGTTGGTCGCAACGGCGGGAGCGAGCCCGGGCGGGTGGCTCCGCTGGCGTGTGAGTGTGTGTTGGTCTCCGGCTCGTCTCGAGCTCGGGGCGGTTTTTCAAGCGAGGTGACCGAAGGTGGAGGGCTCAAGCACATCAACCGGCTCCGCGGCAGGCGTCATCGCCACCAATGGCGAAGCGCAGCCAAGCCTCGCGACCAGCCCACTCACGGCGCGCCAGCCGCTGGTGCAGTGCCGGGGCGTTGTCAAGTCCTACGACCTCGGCTATACGAAAGTCGCCGCGCTCCGCGGCGTTGACCTCCTCATCGACGAGCCCGGCTTCTTCGGCATCATGGGCCCCAGCGGCTCGGGCAAGAGCACGCTCCTGCACCTGCTGGCGGCGCTGGACTCGCCCGAAAGCGGCACCGTCGAAGTCAACGGCATCGACCTCTCGAGGATGAGCGACAAGGAACTCACCGCCTTCCGGCGAACCAAGATCGGCATCGTTTTCCAGCAGTTCAACCTCATCCCCACGCTGACGGCGATCGAGAACATCCGGCTCCCGGCGATGCTCGCGGGCACCGACGACGCCGAGGTCGGGCGGCGCGCGGAGGAGTTGCTGGCGCGACTGGGGCTCTCGGGCCGGTCGCACCACCGGCCCGACGCGCTCAGCGGCGGCGAGCAGCAGCGCGTCGCGATCGCCCGGGCGCTGCTCTTTAAGCCGCGGATTCTGTACGCCGACGAGCCGACGGGAAATCTGGACAGCACGAGCAGCAAGCGGCTGTGGGCGTTGCTGAAGGACATCGCAAGCGAACAACAACTGACGATCGTCATGGTAACGCACGAGCCCAGCGCCGCAGTGAACTGCAAGCGGGTCTTCGTGCTGACCGACGGTGTCGTCCGCGGAATCATCGAAGTGGAGAACATGGATGCGGGCGGCATGGCGACTCGCTACCAACAGCTTGTCTCAGCGGTTCTTTAGGACCGGGCTCCTGGTGTGCTCCGTCGCGCTCTGCGCTGCGCTCATCGTGGCGGTCTCGTGCGCGATGGCCTCGCTCAACAAGGCCGTCGAGACGCGGATCGAAGAGACGGTCGGCGCCGCCGACGCCCGCGTTGATCGTCGTCGCAGCGTCGTGCTGACGTTCGACTATTCCGTCGCCGAGAGCGTCAGCAAATGGCCCGACGTGGCCCTGGCGGTGCCGAAGCTGCAACGCGGGGCCGACGCGATCGGTCGTCCGGCTGCAAGCTCCCCCACTGGCGCCGCGCCCATCGACCCAACGCCGACTCCACCCAAGTCACCAGTGCCGAACGCGGAGCCCGTCGCACCGAGTGCAGGGCCGGCGTCGCGCGGGCCGATGTTCAACCCGCTCGCGGGCTTGCTGCGTGATGACAAGAAATCCACTGCCGTGCGCATCACGCTCAGTGGCATAGATCCCGAGCGTGAGCAGAAGCTCCGCCCGCTGAAGGTCATTCGCGGTCGGGCGCTCTCGGGCCTCGACGAAATCGTGCTGGAGCAGTTCACCGCGACGAAGCTCGGCGTCGATGTTGGCGACAGCGTCTCGATGACGCTCGGCAAGCCCGCGACATCGCTGAAGGTCGTCGGCATCGTGCAGCAGCCGGGCTTGTCGGCGATTTTTGAGAAGCTCGGCGCGTTCGTCACGCTCCCGACGATCTGGAAGCTCGCCGGCCAGGGCGAACAGATCAGCGAGATCGACATCGTGCTGAACAAGGGCGTTGATGCCCAGGCCTGGGCGGAACGCAACAAGCCTCGCATCGCCGATTCTCCGGGCCTCGTTCTTGACGTGAGCGCCAAGATCACCGCCGGGTTCCAGCAGAACGTGCGGAACAATCAGGTCGGCTTTACGCTCGCCAGCGTGCTGGCGTTCCTGGCCGCGGCGTTCATCATCACCACCGGCCTGACCACCAGCGTCACCGAGCGCACGCGCGAACTGTCGGTGCTCCGCTGCATCGGCGGGACGCGATTTCAACTCGCGGCGTCGCAGGTGCTCGTCGGGCTTCTGGTCGGCCTCGTCGGAGGGGTCATCGGCGTGCCGCTCGGCGCTTTTGGCTCTTGGGCGCTGGTGCAGATTTTCCAGGAGCAGCTCCCCGGCGGCTTCGCGCTCAGCGGCCTGGGTATTGTGCTCGGCATCGGCGGCTCGATCATGTCCGGAATCATCGGCGGGCTGTGGCCGGCGGTCGCCGCCTCGCGCGTCAGCCCGCTGGAGGGTCTCAGCGTTCGCTCGCGACCGGTCGCCAACAAGTGGTTCTGGATCTCGCTGATCGTCGGCGTCGCGCTCCTGGGAGTTCACGCACTCGTCGTCGGAGCGACCTCGAACGCGGGAACGACCTTCTGGCTCTACGTGTTCATCGGCGTGCCTTGCCTCATGGCGGGGTACTTCATGATCAGCGTCCCCGTGACCCGCTTCGTCGCCATCGCGGCAAGCGGCCCGATCTCGGGCATGATCCGGCTCCCTGGGCGCATGCTCTCGGGCACGCTGAACGCGACGCCCTATCGCCACGGATACACCGCCGGCGCGATGATGCTCGGGCTGGCGCTCATGGTCTCGATCTGGACGAACGGACGTGCCGTCCTGCGCGACTGGCTGGATCAACTCGAAGTACCCGACGCGTTCGCTGTGGGCTTGTTCGCGTACCCGGAGGAAACGCTGGCGAAGATCCGCGCCGTGGACGGCATCAAGTCAGCGACACCGATCTCGCTGCTGCCGGTGGACTTGCCAGCGAATAAGGCCCAGGGCGTCCAGGGGCTCAGCAAGTTCCAGACGAGTTTCATCGGCTTTGAACCCAGCGACTTTTTCTCGATGACGGCGCTGAAGTGGGAGATGCCGACCGACGCGCCGGGGATCGAGCGGGCCAAGCGTCGGCTCAGCGAGGGCGGCGCGATCATCGTGTCACGCGAGTTCCTGGTCAACCGCGATATCCCACTGGGCGGCATGATCGAGATCACCAGCGGCGACAAGAAGGCGTCCTTCGAGGTCGTCGGCGT
>JALHNK010000164.1 GCA_022843565.1 Phycisphaerales bacterium | reverse complement strand
AACTACGACCGGGGCGATCAGTACGTGACCGAAAAACTCTGGGACCCGCTGCTGTGCTGGTCCCTGCCGCTGTACTTTGGGCCCGGTGCGCCCGAGAAGCTCATCCCCCCCGAAGCCTTCATCCGCATCCCCTCTCTCGACGCCCGCGGCGTTGAAGTCGTCAAGCATGCCATCAGTGACCCCGAGATCCGCGACAGGCGACTTGCCGCCATCGCCGAGGCGAGGCGACGCTGCCTCGACGAGCTGCGTCTGCCCCTCTGGCTGGCTCGGAACCTTGCCCCAGTTTCACACGCCTGATCCGAGCACCCGGCGAGCCGAAGACGCCCCCGAGCCCTGCTGATTCGGCAAGATCAACCCGTCCACCCGACACGCTCACCCGAGCCGACAACCTCGAAGACCTTGACACGCTCTTTACGTTTCGCCGAAATCCGGTAGACTGTCCTTGGCAACACGCCTTCGACATGGAGATGACTCATGGCACACTTCACGACCGAAGAGATCCGCAACATCGTCCTGACCGGGCATCAATCCAGCGGCAAGACCACGCTGATCGAGCGGCTGCTCTTCCAGACCCACGCCATCGGCAAAATGGGCTCGATCGCCGACGGCACCACCACCAGCGATCATGACGGCGAGTCGCGCCATCACAAGCACTCGATGACCAGCTCGCTCTCGCACCTGGTCCACAGCGGGCGGCTGATCAACTGCATCGACACGCCGGGGGCCGGCGATTTTCTGGGCCACGCCGTGAGCGTCTTTGCGCCGGCGGAGCTCATGGTGCTGGTGGTCGACGCGGGCAAGGGCGTCGAGGTCACCGCCCGCCGTCTGATGGCGATGGCCAGCAAGCTCGGCCTGCCGCGGATGGTGGTGGTGAACAAGATCGATGAGCCGGGCGTCGATCTCGCCAGCGTCTACGCCGAGATTCGCGAGACCTTCGGCAATGAATGCCTCGCGATCAACCTGCCCATCCGTCAGAACTCCGACGTGATCGACGTCTTCGACCACGGCACCGCCCTGAGCGGCGAGGGCGGCGCAGGCAACGAGACCGCCCTCAGCAGCGTCCCCGAAGCCCACACCGCGATCGTCGAACAAGTCGTTGAAATGGACGAGGAGCTCACCGGCGAGTACTTCGAGAAGGGCGACCACCTCGATCAGGCCAAGCTCCGGCGGGCCTTCGAGACCGCGATGCGAACCGGGCACCTCGTGCCCGTCTGCTTCGCCAGCGCCAAGTCCGGCGCGGGCATCGACGACCTGCTGCACATCATCGCCGACCTCTGCCCCACGCCGATGCACGAAACGCCGCCAGCGCTGGAGCAGATCGTCGACGGCCAGCGCGTGATCTACGACCCGGAAGTTTCGCCCGAGAAACCGGCCGTCGCCCACGTCTTCAAGATCATCAACGACCCGTTCATGGGCAAGCTGGCCTGCTTCCGGGTGATCCAAGGCGTCGTCCGCAGCAAGAGCGAGCTGTACCACAACGAGGACAAGAAGCCCGTGCGTCTCATGCACATCTTCAAGGTCCGCGGCAAGGAACACGTCGAGGTCGACTACCTCAACGCCGGCGATATCGGCTGCGTCGCCAAGGTCGAAGAGCTCAAGTACAACAGCGTCCTGCACGCAGACGCCAGCCTCCACCTGCTCCCGCCGTCACTGCCGCTGCCGCGCCCGCTGTTCGGCCTTGCCGTCGAGCTGAAGAACCACGCCGACGAGACCAAGTTCACCAACGCCGTTCACAAGATGATGGAAGAGGACCCGTGCTTCACGATGGAGCGTGTCGCCGCCACCGGCCAGACCATCCTGCGCGGGCTCGGCGAGCTGCACCTCCGCGTCGCCCTGGAAAAGCTCCGCGCTCGCTACGGCGTCGAAGTGACCACCCATCCGCCAAAGGTCGCGTACAAGGAAACGATCACCGCCAAGGCCGAGGGGCACCACCGTCACAAGAAGCAATCCGGCGGCGCCGGCCAGTTCGGTGAGGTCTACTTGCGGGTCGAGCCGCTGCCGCAGGACCACCCGACGGGCTTCGAGTTTGAGAACGCCACCGTCGGCGGCAGCATCCCCAAGCAGTTCATCCCCGCGGTTGAGAAGGGCTGCCGCCAGGTGCTCAGCGCGGGGTGTCTCGCCGGCTACCCGCTCACCGGTGTGCGCGTCCAGGTCTACGACGGCAAGTACCACGACGTGGACAGCAAGGAAGTCGCCTTCGTCGCCGCGGGCAAGCGGGCGTTCATCGACGCGCTCACGAAGGCCAAGCCCGCGCTCCTCGAGCCCTGGGTGCATCTTGAAGTCACCGCGCCCGCCAAGAGCCTCGGCGATATCACCGCCGATCTCAGCGGCAAGCGCGGCCGCGTGCAGACCTCCGATGTCAGCACGACCGACGAGTGCATCGTCAAGGCCGTCGTCCCGCTCAGCGAGCTCGGCGCATACAGCGGCCAGCTCAAGAGCATGACCGCGGGCCAGGGCGGCTACGTCATGGAATACAGCCACGACGAGAAGACCCCGCCGGCCGTCCAGGCCCAGCTTGTCACGCAGTACAAGCCCAAGGCCGAGGAGGATTGATTCCCGCTACACTCCCCGTATGGCGACCGAACGCTTAGTGACGGGCAAGGCGATCGAGGCCGAGGAACAGGTCAATTGGTCGCTGCGCCCGACGCACCTTGGTGAGTACGTCGGCCAGCGCGACCTGGTCACTAAACTCCAGATCGCGATCGAAGCCGCCCGCGGCCGCAAAGAGCCGATGGAGCACACCCTGCTGCACGGCCCGCCCGGCCTCGGCAAGACCACGCTCGCCCACGTCATCGGCGCCGAGATGGGCACGCGCGTCAGCATGACCAGCGGCCCCGCCCTCTCACGCAGCACAGACCTCGTCAGCGCCCTCACTCGCCTCGAAAACGCCGACGTGCTCTTCATCGACGAGATCCACCGCCTGCCCCCCGCGGTCGAAGAGTTCCTCTACCCCGCGATGGAAGACTTCCGAATTGATGTCCCTGTCGATAGCGGCATCCACGCCCGCACCGTCCAGATCGCGCTGAAGCCCTTCACGCTCATCGGCGCCACGACGCGCAAAGGCCTCGTCAGCGCACCGATGCGCTCGCGATTCGGCATCGAAGACAACCTGCAGTTTTACGCCGAGCACGAGCTTGTCACGATCCTCGCCCGCAGCGCCCGCCTGCTGAACATGCAGCCGCTGGACGCACAGTCACTCATCGCGATCGCCAGCCGAAGCCGCGGCACGCCCCGCATCGCCAACCGCCTGCTCCGTCGCGTGCGAGACTTCGGCGATGTCCGCGCCGGCGGTAAGGTCAACGACAAGATCGTTCGCGAAGCGATGACGCTGGAGGGCGTGGATGATCAAGGGCTCGATCGCTTGGATCGGCAGTACCTCGGCGTCCTCGCCAAGACCTACGAGTGCCGCGCCGTCGGACTTGAAACCATCGCTGCCACGATGAACGAGGACTCCGGCACGCTGCAAGACGTCGTCGAGCCGTATCTGCTCCGCCTGGGCATGTTGTCCTGCACGCCTCGCGGGCGAGAGATCACGCGGTCCGGCTGCGAGCACATCGGTGTGACGTACACGTCGCGTGCGGGGCTTTTCGAGTCCTGATCCAGCCTCACCGCACGCGCGCGGGCCCTCGGGAATCGATCTCAACGACCCATTGTCCTAGGTAGCCAACAAGCCCCTATCATGCCACGCGGCAGGCGCGAGGGAACATCGCCTGCCGCGGCGTCCCTCACCTGCGCCGCAGCCACGGTTTCCCGGAGTTGAACGCATGACCTCGACCGCCGCCGCGACCTCCACCACCGCGCACACCAACGGGCACGCCAAGAGCCTGCTCGCTCGCTCGGGCTCGCTGCTCTCGCCCTCAGACACCTTCGCCCACCGCCACATCGCCCCCAGCGAATCAGACATCCACGAGATGCTCGAGCTGCTCGGCTACTCCTCGCTCGATCAGTTCTCAGACGCCGTCGTTCCCGCCGCCATTCGCTCCAAGTCCGAACTCAAGATCAACTCCGGCTCCACCTCGCCCGATCCGCGCGGCGAGCACGAGCTCCTCCAGCAACTCCGCACCACCGCGAGCAAGAACCAGGTCTTCCGCTCGATGATTGGCTGCGGCTATCACGACACCATCGTGCCCCCGGTCATCCTCCGCAACATCCTGGAGAACCCGGGCTGGTACACGCAGTACACGCCCTACCAGGCCGAGATCGCTCAGGGCCGCCTCGAAGCCCTGCTGAACTTCCAGACCATGGTCAGCGATCTGACCGGCCTTCCGCTCGCGGGCGCTTCGCTGCTTGACGAGGGCACCGCCGCGGCTGAGGCCATGGCCATGTGCTTCTCGATCGCCGGCGGCCACGACGACGCGAATCAGCGCCGCACGTTCCTCATCGGCCAAGACTGCCACCCGCAGACGATCGCCGTCGTGCAGACG
This sequence comes from Phycisphaerales bacterium, assembly GCA_022843565.1. Taxonomy (GTDB): domain Bacteria; phylum Planctomycetota; class Phycisphaerae; order Phycisphaerales; family UBA1924; genus JACVCS01. Next base: position 2,188 of record JALHNK010000164.1, on the reverse strand, counting down.
CGCGCCGAGACGATGGGCGTCTCCGTCCTCGTGGTCGATCTCAAGAAGATCGACTGGGCCTCGCTCAGCGCCAAGACCTGCGGCGTGCTCGCCCAGTATCCCAGCACCGACGGTCGCGTCGAGTGCTACGACGCGCTCGCCAAAGCCACGCACGACGCCGGCGCTCAGTTCGTCGTCTCGGCGGACCTCCTCTCGCTCACCCTCCTGAAAGCCCCCGGCGAGTTCGGCGGCGGCGGCGCAGACATCGTCGTCGGCTCCGCCCAGCGCTTCGGCGTGCCGATGGGCTTTGGCGGGCCGCACGCCGCGTTCATCGCGACCAAGACCGAGCACGCGCGCCGGATGCCCGGTCGCCTCATCGGCGTCAGCCGCGATGCCCAGGGCAAGCCCGCCCTGCGCATGGCCATCCAGACGCGCGAGCAGCACATCAAGCGCGACAAGGCCACCAGCAACATCTGCACCGCCCAGGCGCTCCTGGCAATCATGGCCAGCATGTACGCGGTCTACCACGGCCCCGAGGGCCTGCGCCGCATCGCCCAGCGCGTTCACGCCTTCACACAAACGCTCCGCGTCGGCCTCCGCAAGCTCGGCCACGCGATCGATGATCACGACCTCGTCTTTGACACCCTCCGCGTCAAGCCCGCGGGCAAGTCCGCTTCGGACATCATGAAGGCCGCTCGCGATCGCAAGATCAACCTGCGCGATCTCGGCAACGGCACACTCGGCATCACCTGCGACGAAACCACCAGCCGCGCGGACATCCAGAATGTCCTCGCCGCGTTCGGCGCACCCGCAAGCGAAGACATCGACGCGCTCGGCAAGGCCGCGACGCTCACCATCCCGACCGCCTTCGCTCGCCAATCGGGCTACCTCACGCACCCGGTCTTCAACAGCTACCACGCCGAGCACGAGATGCTCCGGTATCTGGCCAAGCTCCAGAGCCGCGACCTCTCGCTTGCGCACAGCATGATCCCCCTGGGCTCGTGCACCATGAAGCTCAACGCCACCAGCGAGATGCTCCCGGTCACCTGGCCCGAGTTCGGCGGCCTGCACCCCTTCGCCCCCAGCGATCAATGGCGCGGCTACGCCGAGATGTTCACCCAGCTCGAAACCTGGCTCGCCGAGATCACCGGTTTCGCTGGCGTCAGCCTCCAGCCAAACGCTGGCTCGCAGGGCGAGTACGCAGGTCTTGTCGTCATCCGCGCCTACCACCACCATCGCGGACAGGCCCACCGCAACATCTGCCTCATCCCCGATTCCGCCCACGGCACCAACCCCGCCTCCGCCGTCATCGCCGGAATGAAGGTCGTCGCCGTCGCCTGCGATGATCAGGGCAACGTCGATATCGCCGACCTCAAGGCCAAGGCCGAGGAGCACAAGCACGACCTCGCCGCGCTGATGGTCACCTACCCCAGCACCCACGGCGTCTTCGAAGAAGGCATCCGCGAGATCTGCCAGATCGTCCATTCCCACGGCGGCCAGGTCTACATGGACGGCGCGAACATGAACGCCCAGGTCGGCCTCACCAGCCCCGGCCTCATCGGCGCCGACGTCTGCCACCTCAACCTCCACAAGACCTTCTGCATTCCCCACGGCGGCGGCGGCCCCGGCATGGGCCCCATCTGCGTCGCCAAGCACCTCGTCCCCTTCCTCCCGGGCCACCCGGTCCTCAAGCCCGAGAGCGCCGGTGATCACGCCGTCGGCGCGATCTCCGCAGCGCCCTACGGCAGCGCCACCATCCTGCTCATCTCCTGGGTCTACATCGCGCTCATGGGCGGCGATGGCCTCAAGCGCGCCACGCAAGTCGCGATCCTCAACGCCAACTACATGGCCAAGCGCCTCGAAGCGCACTTCCCCGTGCTCTATCGCGGCAGCAACGGCCTCTGCGCCCACGAGTTCATCCTCGACTGCCGCCCCTTTGACAAGGCCAAGCTCGGCGGCCCCGGCGTCACCGTTGAGGACATCGCCAAGCGCCTGCAGGACTACTCCTTCCACGGCCCAACCATGTCCTGGCCCGTACCCGGCACGCTCATGATCGAGCCCACCGAGAGCGAGAGCAAGGCCGAACTCGATCGCTTCTGCGACGCGATGATCGCGATCCGCCAGGAGATTCGCGACATCGAAGAGGGCCGCCTGAGCAAGACCGACAACCCGCTCAAGCACGCGCCGCACACGGTTCACAGCGTCAGCT
>JALHNK010000163.1 GCA_022843565.1 Phycisphaerales bacterium | reverse complement strand
CCCACGGCGATTGCTCAATCGCGAAGAAATCGAAGACTCGCCCCCTCCGCCGCGAAGCGCGGCACCTCCCCCAGTAGGAACTGTGGGAGGGTGAACGCTGACGCGCGATTTCAACAGAGCAACGTGACACGTGACACCGGACACCTGAGGCGCGCGATGCGAAGCTGCCCCGCTGAATCCCTGCCTTACAGCCCCAAGGGCTGGCCGCCAGTAGCCGGGGCGTGGAGCGAGTCATCGAGCGACACCCCCGCAAAGCGGCCTCAAAAACGTCCGTACCCCGAAGGGGTGCGCGTATCCGGGGCTTCGGGCGCGTGGGCAGGGACGTGCAAACGACGGTTTCGGCTTCAGCGCTGGTAGAATGTCGAGTCCAACCGCACTAATCCGCAGAGCCGGATCAATGGCACGGGTTGACGGTTCATTGTGATCAGTGCCACGCTCCCTCAATATCACCTGACGATCTTGGAGAGACAAGTGACTATCGACGATCAAATCTCGAACCACGTACATAACAAGCCTACGACCGATAGCGGTCACTACAAGTCGATTGAAAACATGGTTTTTGACGAGACCGCGTTTCGAAGAATGTGTGCGAAGTACAACTGCACGCCACCACCAATACCAGACGACACCGGCCCGTACAGGCAGAAAATCGAGCAGTTATCAAATAAATGGAAAGCTCAAAGAACAGATCGAATCATTGATCGCATCGTAAGAGAACTTACTTCACTCGCCTCATACGCCGTTTTCATCGTTGGTCTATTAGCGTTGCTCGGCATAGTGACGTGGCTAGCGGTCAGTGTTCATTTGATCGTTGGCGTTCTTGTCTGCGTTGGCACTTTTGTAGTTTGGGATATTTGGCTCAGCGATAGACTGGGAAACGCATTTCGCCCGTCACCCTTTGAAGCCTCAGATCCCGGGTTGAAGTTGAAAGCCTCGATTGTCTCCAAGTCCTATGCCAAGTGGCGGGATGAGACGCTGCCCGAGTGGGTATTCACGCTGCCGATGCATACTGCAATGGCTCTTCGACCGCTGCTTCCGAGGGTTGTCACCGAGTCTGTATGGATACCTGATCCGGCCTTGCAAGCTTGGCATGAAAAGAAGCATGTCCTTGACCAGGAATGGCTCAGAGATTACGATAGACGGAGTTCACGTCCTGATTCGTCCTCAGCACCGCCTTATCAAGGTCCTTAGAAAATCGGCAGGCATGTGGCACCAGGTCTTCGTGGCATGTGGGGGGCGTGGCATTGATCTGACTTGACCCTGCCACGACTTTCGGACACCGACGAACCGCGGTTATGGTTCATCAGGAGTCCGCATATGCCCCGCAAGGTCTTTACCCGCAGTTCAAAGAGCAGGCCGTACGTCTCGCCTCGGCGCCGGGCGCCGTGGTTGAGAACGTGGCCCACGAGCTCGCCGTCGCCACCTGGACGCTCCGCCGCTGGATGAAGGAGCAGCTGGGTTCCTCACGCAAGACCCCGCCGAAACCTCGACACCTCGGGCTACTTCCACGCTCGCTCACGCGCCCCGTCACGCCGCGACTGCCGTCACGTGCTACGCAACGTCCGATAGAACGTATCCCGAACCAAATCTGATCCCCAACATCGCCGCGTCGAATCGACAGGGGTAGACTCCCTATTGCCGATGTAGGTTGGTTCATCCGAATCGCATCTCCAGTGCGGATTCCGTTTGGTTGTGCAAGTTGACAGCACACGCTTGCCGCGACAGGATGAAGGTCATCCGGTAGACACAGGAGCCATCAGACTCCAGCCGTCAGCCTTCAGCTCGAAGCCGTCAAGCCTCAAGCCTCACGCCTCAAGCCTCCCCCAGTCTCCTCCGCCGCCGCCGGCGTTTCAAGGATCCGCTCATGGCCAAGCTCGCCCCGCCGACGACCCGCACGTGGACCGACGTCAAGCAGCCGCGCAAGGTGGTGATCAGTGAGGGCCTGTGGCTCCGCTGCCCGGCCTGCGAGCAGATGGTGTATCGCAAGTCGATGGAGGCGAATCTGCACTGCTGCCCCGAGTGCCAGCACCACTTCCGGATTGGTGCGGTGGAGCGTGTGCGTCAGCTTTGTGATCCGGGCACGTTTGAGGCGATGTTCACCAACCTGCGCCCGAACGACCCGCTGAAGTTCAAGGATCTGAAGTCGTATCACGAGCGCGTCATCGCCGAGCAGATCAAGAGCGGCGTGACCGATGCGTGCCAGGCCGGCGTCGGGTTCATCAAGGGTCGCCAGGCGATGCTCGCGGTGCTCGATCTCAACTTCATGATGGGCTCGATGGGCTCGGTCGTCGGCGAGATCATCACGCGGGCGATCGAAGCGGCGCAGGAGCGGGATCTGCCGTTGATCGTCGTCTCGTGCTCGGGCGGCGCACGCATGCAGGAGTCGGGTCTGTCGCTCATGCAGATGGCCAAGACCTCTGCCGCGCTGGGTCGCTTTGATCGCGCTGGCGGGCTCTTCATCAGCGTGCTGACCGACCCGACCACCGGCGGCGTCACCGCCAGCTTCGCCATGCTGGGCGACATCATCATCGCCGAGCCCAAGGCGTTGATCGGCTTCGCCGGCCCGCGCGTGATTCAGAACACCATCCGCCAGGAACTGCCCGAGGGCTTCCAGCGGAGCGAGTACCTGCAGGAGACGGGCTTCGTTGATCGTGTCGTCTCGCGTCACCAGCTCCGCAGCGAGCTGGCCCGCGTGATCGACTACGCCGGGAAGTAAGACCGCTCGGCCATCGGCCCGCCCCCGCCCCCGCCCCCCGCCCCCCGCTGCCGGCTGGGCTTCGCGATCGGCCGTGCGAGAGCCTGACAACCCGTCGCGATCAAGATCCCGCCGACTTGCCCGGCGCGTGCAAACGCGTACCCTGTCTCATGGAAGCCCAAGCGATTTCCTCCAAGCGTCCCGCCTCGCCCGCCGCCAGCGTCGATGCGGGTGGCGCGCCCGCCTTCGTTGGCCCGCCTCAGGCCATGACCGCTGCTGAGAAGATCGTGATGGACGCCATCACGTTTGATGACGTCTTGCTGCTGCCGCGATATTCGAACGTCGTCCCCACCGACGCCGACACCACCACCTGGCTGACGCGCCGGATCCGCCTGCACATCCCGCTGGTGTCTGCGCCCATGGACACCGTCACCGAAAGCGCACTGGCCATCGCACTCGCCCAAGAGGGCGGCCTCGGCGTCATCCATCGCAACATGCCCCCCGAGACGCAGGCGCGAGAAGTCACCAAAGTTAAACGCTCCGCCAACGGCGTCATCAGCGATCCGATGACCCTCTCGCCGGATGACACCGTCGCCAAGGCCCGCCAGCTCATGGCGCGCTATCACGTCTCGGGCTTCCCCGTTACGCACAACGCCGAAGCCAAGGGCTCCGTCCGCGGCATCCTCACCCGGCGCGATCTCAAGTTCGTCGAGAACGAGCAGACCCGCGTCGGCGATGTGATGACCAAAGACGGTCTCATCACCGCGCCTGCCGGCACCACGCTCCCCGAGGCCGAGCGCATCCTCAACGCCAACAAGGTCGAGAAGCTCCTGCTCGTTGACCACGCCGGCAACCTCGTCGGCCTCATCACGATGAAGGACATCGACCGCCTCAGCCAGTTCCCGCGCGCCTGCGTCGACTCACGCGGCCGCCTCCGCTGCGGTGCCGCGATCGGCGTTGACGCGTACGAGCGCGCCGAGGCCGTCGTCGCCGCGGGCGCGGATGTCCTCGTTGTTGACACCAGCCACGGGCACAGCGAGAACGTCCTTCGCACCGTGCGCGAACTCAAGAAGCGCCACGATATTGACGTGATCGCCGGCAACGTCGCGACCGCCGAGGGCGCTAAGGCGCTGGCGGGCGCGGGCGCAGACGCTGTCAAGGTCGGCATCGGCCCCGGCAGCATCTGCACCACGCGCGTGGTCACCGGCGTGGGCGTGCCGCAGCTCTCGGCGGTCATGAGCGCTGTGCAGGGTGTCGCGGGCACCAACTGCGTCGTGATCGCCGACGGCGGCATTCGCCAGAGCGGCGACATCGCGAAGGCGATCGCCGCGGGCGCAAGCGCCGTGATGATGGGCTCGATGTTCGCCGGCCTCGATGAATCGCCCGGCGAGATGGTCATTCGTCAGGGGCGTCGCTACAAGTCCTATCGCGGCATGGGCAGCGAGGGCGCGATGAACGCCGGCAGCGCCGACCGCTACGGCCAAGCGAACCGCGCCGGCTCGACGTCAGCAGCAGACTCCGCCAGCTCACGAGCCGGAAGCACGGGCAACGCCAGCGCCGAGATCGGCAAGCAGAAGTTCGTCCCCGAAGGCGTCGAGGGCCTCGTCGCCGCGCGCGGCCCGCTCACCGAGTTTGTCTACCAGATGGTGGGGGGGCTGCGTGCCAGCATGGGCTACGTCGGCTGCCGCACGCTGGCAGAGATGCAGCGCGACGCGCGGTTCTGCCGCGTCAGCGGCGCGACGATCGTCGAGAATCACCCGCACGACATCCAGCTCACCAAAGAATCGCCGAACTATCTCGTGGCTCGCCAGGGCCTCGAGTGACCCGTCAATCGCACGCTCACGACCCGCGATTCGCTTCGCGTCGTCCATCTGTACCGCCCACCGATCGAGTCGAAGCCATGACCACCGCAGGCAAGATGTCCCCCGCTGAGATTGATCTCGCCTACAGCGCGGCTCAGAAAGTCGTTGAGGTTCATCGGCGCGTCTCCGCGTTCATGCGCATGGGCATGACGCTGGCGCAGATCGATCAGGAAGTCGCCCGGGTGCTCGCCGACATCGAGTGCAAGAGCTGCTTCCTTCACTATCGCCAGGGCCGCTCGCCGGCGTTTCCCAGTCACGCGTGCCTCTCGCTGAATGATTGCGTGGTGCATGGCACCGCCGCGAGCGTCACCCGCCCGCTGCGCGAGGGCGACCTGCTCAAGCTCGACATTGGCGTGAACTATCGCGGCATGATCGGCGACGCCGCGTGGACCTACAGCTTCGGCCAGCCCACCGCGCAGGTGAAGCGCCTGATGGAGAGCGGGAAGAAATCGCTCGCCGAGGGCGTCAAAGAGCTGCACCCCAAGAACACCTATCTCGCCTGGGCGCGACGCGTCCAGGGAATCGTCGAGACCGAGTTCGGGTTCAAGCTCGTGCGCGGCCTCGGCGGTCACGGCTACGGCCTCAAGACCCTCCACAAAGCTCCGTACGTCAGCAACGTCGTCCCCGCGTACGTCGGCGAATGGCCCGAGGCCACCGAACGCTGCGCCCCCGGCACGCTCATCGCCGTCGAGCCGATGATCGCCGTGAGCACCGGCGAGACCAAGCACGCCCGCAAGAACGACTGGCCCGTGCTCACCGCCGACGGCAGCATGAGCGTCCACTACGAACACGATGTGCTGGTGACCGACCACGGCCCTCGCGTGCTGAGCGACGGCATGCAGAACCTCCCCGACGTCGTCGGGTGATCCGAGAAGGACATCAAGCAAGCGTCATCGCGAACAAACACTGCGTCAGCCCGGAGCATCAACACTCACCGCCGGGGCGAGCGCGAGTACTGCTTCTTCACCGCGGCGGGATCTTCGATAGGGTCGTCGATCCGCACGATTCGGCTCGCGTTCCAACCTTTGTCGCCGCGCTCGGCGTCGTACATCACGCGGCTCGCATCGCGGAGCACGCGAAAGCCGTCGCCCTCGATCTTCGTGAAGTGGGCGAAGATGTCCTGACCCTCAGGCCCGATGATGAAGCCGAACCCCTTCTTCGGGTCGAACCACTTCACGATGCCCTCGGCGTTGACAATCTTGGTCGGGTCGCTGGCAGACATATTGAATCCCCTGGATGCCCTGAACAGCATAACACATCCGGTGCCCTAGGTCACTCGTTCATACGCCGTCAGCGGGTCTGGGTTTCCGGCTCAGGCGGCAAATACCTCGGCAGACGCAAAAAAACAGGCCTGCCACGGGGGCAGGCCTGCGATTTCCTCAGTTTTAGGGTAAACGATCAGTCGTTCCGGGCCGCGGACTGCGGGGCAGCCCCGGGCTGGCCACCCGCGCTACCGCCGTTTGTCGCCCCACCACCTGCCGCCATCGCGTCGTCGCGCATGGCCGCCTTGCGGCTGAGCTTGATGCGGCCCTGGTCGTCCACGAGGATGACCTTGACCTTGATCATGTCGCCCATCTTGACGACCTCGTTGACGCTCTTGACGAAGCCGTCGGCGAGCTCGGAGATGTGGCACATGCCGTCGGTGCCGGGGGCGAGCTCGACGAAGCAACCGAAGTCCTTCATCGAGACGACCTTGCCGGTGTAGACGGTGCCGACCTTGATCTCCGCGACGAGCGCTTCGATCTCGGCGCGGGCGCCGTCCATGGATTCGCCGCTGTTGCTGGCGACCATGACGGTGCCGTCGTCCTCGACCTCGATGGTGACCTGCCACTTGTCCTGGATCGAGCGGATGGTCTTGCCACCGGGGCCGATGAGCTTGCCGATCTTCTCGGGGCTGATCATGATGGTGACCAGGCGCGGGGCGTACTGGCTGATCTCAGCGCGAGGCTTGGCGATCACCTTCTCCATGGTGTCGATGATCTCGAGGCGGCCCTTGCGGGCCTGCTCGAAGATGACCTTGACCTGGTCGAGGTTGAGGCCGCGGGCCTTGAGGTCGAGCTGAATGCCGGTGATGCCCTCGCGGGTGCCG
>JALHNK010000162.1 GCA_022843565.1 Phycisphaerales bacterium | reverse complement strand
ACACCTCCCACGGCATGCTCAGCCTCCTTTGAAGCCGAACAGTCCGCGATCAAAGTGTCACCCATGTCCTGACGCGGTGTTACCTATGTCTCCGGTCTGTACAGGGAACCGGGGGAGGGCGGTGATGATCTCAACAGAGCAGCCCCAAGCCTCACGTCTCAAGCCTCACGCCTCCGCACTCGCGACTCGCACCATGCGTCTCCGCTTTGCCCCTAGAGTCCGCCATGAGCGGCCCCACCATCTCGCACGATGACCTTGTCCAGATGGCGCGGCGTGCGATCCGCGTGTCGTATCGCGGGACGCTGCTGGCCGATGCGGCTCCGACTGCTGGCCACATGCCGACGCTCGAGTCGGGCTTTGCGGTTGATCCGATGACGGGGTTGCTCGCGATCCCCGCCGGGACCGAGATTGCGCAGGCCGGCAGCGGCGTGCTCTGCACGCCGGAGGAGCGGTGCGATGCGCTGCAGCTCACGTTGCACTGGAAGGGCGTGACCGAGCGCGACATCGGGATGCTCGCGGATTACTGGACCGCGTACCACGGCAAGACCACGCGAACGGTCTGGCTCAGTTGCACGCTCAAGAGCGCGAAGTTGCCGGGCGGCGTGGTCGATGGTGAGGAGCTGATGCTCGTCAACACGCTGGCGAGCGCCAGCGCCGAGCAGCGCCGGCGGTTGAACGCCGATCGGGCGGTGCTGGCGGAGATGGTGCGCCGGCGCGCGGGCGTGCCGGTGGAGTCGCCGCTGGTCATCGGCGTGGATGACTGGGGTGTGGATGTTCGCGCGGAGTTCGGCGTGATCCGCGTGGAGTTTGGGTCTCGCGCTTCGATCTCGGACGTGTCGCAACGCGTCGATGAGCTGCTGAGAGCACCTTGATCGGGCGATGATCCGCCATCGCGGCGTGCGGAAGCTCTCGCATCGCGACCAAAACTACGCATGACCGAGTGTGATCTCGCTGGGCGAGCGCGCCAAAGCGTGGTATTGTGTGTCCACGTTGAGTTCGTCGCGCGACATGACGTCGGGGCCTGGGGATGCCTTGGGAGGGCACACGGGGCTCGGGTTGCGCACGCCACCGCCGGGCCTGGTGTTGCGAGAAGCGCACGCCCACTTGCCGGCGCTGGGCGAATCGTTGACGCTGGAGCGATTGGATGCGTGTACGTCGCTGGGCGAGTGCCTGGAGCGCGTGCGTGGGGCGTGCGGGCGGGCCGGCGCGATGGGCGAGTCGACGGTGCGGCTGGCGTCGGCGCGGGTTGAGGCGTGGGCCGAGGCGCGATGGCCGACGTTGAGCGAGCTTGATGAGGCCAGCGGCCCGAGCGTCGGCGTGGTCATCATGTCGTTTGACCATCACCTGGCGATGGCCAACTCGGCGGCGCTCAATGGCGCGGGGTTGCGGGCGGGCGAGCGCGTGAAGGAGCGCGGGGTTGTGGAAGCCGATGAGCACCATCGGCCCACGGGGCTGCTGCTGGAAGACGCGGCGTACAAGGCCTGGGGCTGGGCGGGCGAGCTGAGCGAGTCGCAGAGGCTGCCGCTGGTGCGCAGTGCGCTGCGATTGCTGGCGGAGCTTGGGTATCGCGAGGTTCACGATCTTCATTCACCGGCGTGGCTGGGGCCGGTGCTGCGCGAGCTGGACGAGCGCGGCGAGCTGTCGATGGACGTGGGGTTGTATGTGCCGCTGGAGGGGATCGGCGAGGCGGTGGCGGGGCGGACGGGGTTTGAGACTTCGCGGGTGACGTTGCTGGGGGCGAAGGTGTTTTCGGATGGGACGTTGAACGGTCGGACGGCGCACATGCTGCACCGGTATAGCGAGCCGCGGGTGGGGTACTCGCGTGGGCAGTGTTTGATCGCGCCGCTGGTGCTGGATGATCACATCCGGTTGGTGGAGTCGCTGGGGGTGCAGCTTGCGATCCATGCGATCGGCGATGGTGCGGTGCGGACGGTGCTGGATTGTGTGAAGCGGGTGCGGGCGAGCCGGAATCGGGTGCGGATCGAGCACGCGGAGGTGGTGGATCGGGCGGATGTGGCGCGGTTTGGGGAGCTTGGGGTGACGTGCAGCGTGCAGCCTTGTCACTTGCTGTCGGATATCGAGGCGCTGCGGCGGTTTCTGCCGCACCGGTTGGATCGGGTGCTGCCGCTGAGGGAGTTGCTGGAGAGCGGATTGAAGCCGGGGCACATCGGGCGGCCGGGGGACCCGGATGCGGGGCTGGTGTTTGGCAGCGATGTGCCGATCGTGCGTGCGGAGCCGGAGGATTCGATCGTTGCGAGTGTGCTGAGGCGGCGGATCGGCATGGCGGCGGAGGATGCGATCGCGCCGGAGCAGGCGATTACTGAGGCGGAGGCGTGGTCGTGCTTCGGGATTGCCTGAAGCGTGCCGGTGGGGGGTTCCCTTCTACTATAAAGGCCCGTGGGCGGAGAGCCGACGGCAAAGGACGATCTTCAATGCGCACACGATTGGTTTCCTCGTTGGTCATGCTCTCGATGTTGACAGTGGCTGGCACGACGCTGGCGCAAGCTCCCGCTGCCACCGCCCCTGAGCCTTCGACAGCGCCTGCGCCGGCGAAGCCGGAAGCGGCGGCACCGAAAGCGGCGGCTGCGGTGGTGCTTGAGGCGGGGTTGAATCGCAACGAGCTGCCCGGCGGGGTGGTGGTTGAAGATCTGCGGATGGGCACGGGGCGCGACTTTGACGCGACGACGGTGCTGTACTTCGCGCGGTATCGGACGATCGTGAAGTCCAGCGGCGAGGAGATCGATTCGTCTGCCAAGCGCACCGGCGAGGCGAGCATGTTCTTTGTGAGCCAGACGGTGGACGGCCTGACGCAGGGGCTGATGGGGATGAAGATGGGCGGCAAGCGCCGCGTGACCGTGCCGGGGGCACTGGCGTTTGGCGAGGCGGGCGTGAAGGACAAGGCGGGGAAGGTCGTGATCCCGGCGAACGCGGACGTGGTCTTTGAGGTCGAGCTTGAGAATGTCTTCGGCGTGACCGAGGAGATTCAGGGCGGCGGCGAAGAGATCAAGGACGACACGCGATTCCTGGTCTCGTATCGCGGCACCCTCGCCAGCGACGGCATCGAGTTCGATTCCAACATCGGCAAGAAGCCGGCGACGTTTTCACTGGGCGGCCTGATCAGCGGCTGGCGCGTCGGCCTGCAGGGCGCGAAGGTCGGTGCAAAGCGCCGCATGGTGATCCCGTGGCAGCTCGGCTATGGCGAGGCGGGCAGCCCGCCGAAGATTCCCGGCAAGGCGGACCTGGTGTTTGATGTCGAGATTGTGGGCATTGAGCCGGCACCGACACCGATGCCGCCGACGCCGGGGACGATCGGTGCGCCGATTCAGATCAAGCCGCCGACGGTGACGCCGACTCCTGCGCCGGTGCCCGCGCCGGTGCCCGCGCCGGCGCCAGCGCCCAAATGAGCGGTCGCAGCGACGACATCACGCGGATTGAGCCGGCATCGTCCGATCGACCGCCGGTGCTGGCCATCTCGATGGGCGATCCGACCGGGATCGGTCCGGAGGTGACGGTGAAGGCGATCGCGATCGCGCGCGAGCGTGGCGAGCTTGGGCGTGATTTTCGCGTCCGCGTCTTTGGCGATGGCCCGATGCTCGGGCTGCTTGCCGATGAGCTCGGATTCGCGGATCTGTTTGCTGATGAGAACCTTGATGCCGGTGGGTTCAATCGCGCGGGCGTGTCGCTGGTTCACGGCGCAGCCCCGGTGCGCGACGCCGCCGATGGCGCTCTGGCGCGCGCTGGGCTTTCCAGTTCGCTCTATGTGCAGCGGGCGATCGAGTCGGTCAAGCTGGGGATCGCCTCTGGCGGCGCGAGTCTGGGGCGTGGGGGCGTTGATGTTGCCGATCGTGTGAGCGATGCGATGGTGACGGCGCCGATCAGCAAGGAGGCGTGGAACGCCGCGGGGGTGGATTTTCCGGGGCACACGGAGCTTTTGGCGGAGCGGTTTGATTCGCCCAAGAGCGGGATGCTGTTTGTGGGGCCGTCGCTGCGGGTGATTTTGGCGTCGATTCACATTCCGCTGCGGGATGTGGCGGAGAAGTTGACGTCGTGGAAAGTCCAGACGGCGATCGAGCTTGGTGAGCGGGCGTGTCGGGAGATGGGGGTTGTGAGGCCGCGGGTGGCGGTGGCGGGGATCAATCCGCACGCGGGGGAGAACGGGTTGTTTGGTGATGAGGACGAGCGGATCGTGAAGCCGGCGGTGGAGCGGGCGCGTGAGGCGGGGATGGACGTGCGCGGGCCGGTGCCGGGGGACGCGGTGTTTTTGCAGGCGCTGAAGGGCGAGCATGATCTGGTGGTGGCGATGTACCACGATCAGGGATTGATCCCGGTGAAGATCGTGGATCGCGAGCGGACGGTGAACGCGACGGTGGGGCTGGCGTGGGAGGGCCGACGCGTGATCCGCACGAGCCCGGCGCACGGGACGGCGAATGACATCGCGGGGAAGAACATCGCCGACGCGACGAGCATGATGGAGGCGATGCGGCTGGCGGTGAAGATGTGGAGGGCGGGGCGAGGGTGAACATGAACATGAACATGAACATGAAAAGGAACTTGCGGGAGGGGCCGGTGGAGTGAGGGGCAGGTGCATTGGAGTGGGTGGAAGGCGGGGCGTGCTCGCGGCGAGTCGCGCACTTGATGCGAGTGAGGCGCGTGGCACGCTCGAGGGCCGCGAGACCCGGACGGCACGTCCATCGTCACGCGGCTGATACATCTGGCAAGCACCGTCCTTTTCGCGTTCATGTTCACGTTCATGTTCGCCTTTCCCCCTCGCATATCCTCTGCGTTCATGGCGATTCGCACTGACAGCACGCCGATCGCCGAGGACTTTGCGTCGGCCGCTCGCGAGGTGGTTCTTCTGGCGGCGCCGACGATCGCGACGATGCTGTCGTACACGACGATGCAGTTTGCCGATGCGCTGATGGTGTCGTGGATTACGCCGTCAGATCCGGTGTATCTGGCGGCCCAGGGCAACGGGGGGATCTGGGCGTTTGTGCCGATGACGATCTACGCGGGTCTGTGCAGCGTGGTGAACACGTACGTGGCGCAGAATCTGGGCGCGGGGACGCCGGAGCGCGGCGCGGCGTATGTGTGGAACGCGCTGTGGATCGGCTTTGCGATGTGGGTGGTGGCGCTGCTGCCGCTGGCGTTGGTTGCGCCGTACATCTTCGGCGCGATGCACTCGGGCAACCCGCGGCTGGTGGAGCTGGAGACGCAGTATTGCCAGATCCTGCTGGTGGGCGGGATCTTCAGCATGGTGACGCGCGGGCTGTCGCAGTTCTTTTATGGGCTGCACCGGCCGGGGGTGGTGCTGGCGGGTGCGATCATCGGGAACGTGGTGAACCTGGGGTTGAACTGGGTGTTCATCTTCGGGAATCTGGGCGCGCCGGCGATGGGCGTGGCCGGCTCGGCGCTGGCGACGGTAATCGCGACGATGGTGGAGGCGGCGGTGCCTTGCGTGGTCTTTCTGTCCGCGAAGTTTGATGCGAAGTTCCGAACGCGGAGCCAGTGGCGACCGAGCCTGCGGCACGCTCGGGACATCTTCCGATTGGGATGGCCGGCGTCGGTGATGTTCGCCAACGAGCTGGTGTGCTGGGCGATCTTCATGACGTACATCGCCGGGCAGTTTGGCACGAATCATCTCGCGGCCGGATGGATCGCGCTGCGGTACATGCACACCGCGTTTCTGCCGGCGGTGGGGCTGAGCTTTGCGCTCACGGCGTCGGTGGGCAAGTGCCTGGGCGCGGGGCGGCCGGATCTGGTGGTGCAGCGGGCCAAGATCGGGATTTTGATCGCGATGGTCTATATGGGCGCGTGTGCCGTGGCGTTTGTTGTGTTCCGGCACGAGATGGTGGGCTTGTTTGTGCCCTCGACGACGAAGCCGGAGGATCTGGCGGAGGTGATGCTGATCGCGTCGCAGATCATGATCGTCGCGGCGGTCTTCCAGGTGTTTGATGCGCTGGGGATTTCGTTGATCGGGGTCTTGCGCGGCGCGGGCGATACGGTGTGGCCGGGGGTGCTGACGATCGTGCTGTCGTGGACGTGCATCATCGGCGGCGGGGTGGTGATCGCGGAGGTTGCGCCGAAGCTGGGGAGTGTGGGGCCGTGGATCGCGGCGGCGTTGTACATCGTTTTGCTGGGGCTCGGGTTGCTGTGGCGGTTCTCCGGCGGGCAATGGCGCACGTTCCATGTGCTGGAAGATGCGCGGGCCGGCGGTGCGTCCGGCCAGGCGGGGCGAGATACTCCGGTGGAGCGTGCGTGAGCGACCATGAGCGAGCCGACCCAACAGACTGAGACGGCGGCGGGAGCTGGCGCGGCTGTCAACGACACGCCGGGGCCGGCGCGGGCGCGATCGTGGTGGGTCGTCGCGGCGCAGATCGGCGGGTTCCTTGTCAGCCTCGCGATCCTCGGCTGGTGCGTGTGGCTGGTGGCGGGTGATCAGAAGAAGATGGAGCAGGCCGAGCGTTTGCTGAAGGCCTCGCCCGGCGAGATCGCGATCCTGCTTGGGCTGTCGATGGCGACGATCGCGCTGAGCGGCCTGGTCTTCTGGGCGGTTGGGCGGCCGATGAAGAAGGTCGGGGCGGTGGAGTCGGTGGCGGTCAACGGGGTGTGTACGTTGCTGGGCTATCTGCCGATGAAGGCCAGCCTGCTGTTCCGCGTGC
>JALHNK010000161.1 GCA_022843565.1 Phycisphaerales bacterium | reverse complement strand
CCAGGCGCTGACGCGGCTCGCCCAGCTTCCTCGAGCCCCTCAGCAGCACCATGCACGAGGCCGGCCACGGCCTCTACGAGCAGGGCCTGCCCAAGGCCGCCCACTTCGGCGAGCCGCTCGGCGACGCCATCAGCCTCGGCATCCACGAGAGCCAGTCCCGCATGTGGGAGAACTTCGTCGGTCGCTCGCGCAGCTTCTGGCAATGGTGTACGCCCGTCGCCAAGAAAGCGCTCGGGCCGTCGCTGACGGCCACGCCGGAGCAGATCTTCCAGGCCGCGAACGTCGTGCGCCCGTCGTTCATCCGCGTCGAGGCCGACGAAGCGACGTACAACCTGCACGTCATGCTGCGCTTCAACATCGAGCGGGCCCTCATCGGCGGCCAGCTCGCAGTCAAAGACCTCCCCAAGGCCTGGAACGCGATGTTCAAGGATTACCTCGGGCTCAAAGTCCCCAGCGACAAGGTCGGCTGCCTCCAAGACGTGCACTGGTCCTTCGGGCTCGTCGGCTACTTCCCGACCTACACCCTCGGCAACCTCTACGCCGCGCAGTTCTGGGAAAAGATCAACCGCGACATCCCCGATCTGGACAAGCGCATGGCCAAGGGCAACTTCGCCGATCTACTCGGCTGGCTGCGCCACAACATTCACCGTCACGGCCGTCGCTATCGCGCCGCGGATCTCTGCCGCAAGGTCACCGGCAAGGACCTCTCCGCCGACCCGCTCATGCGCCACCTCGAAGGCAAGCTCCGCGCCGTCTACGGCCTCTAACTTCAGATGACCATTGAGTCCCAGATGACCGTCGATTCCCCCGCGCTCGGACGCCGTGCCTGAGGCTCTGCGAAGGCACGGGTTGAACTCTCGCACGCGCACTGGTCATCGAGAACTCGTGTAAACCGCGACACGCCCGAGCCCTCGCGACACCAACCCGCACCCACAGAACCGCCGGCGCACGCAGCCCCCGCGCGTGAGTCTGGGCGCTCTTGGCGTGTTCTTGTTCATTCCTTGGCACAGTCTTGACGCCACGCGGCGTCCAGCGATCACGCTCGCCTTTAGCATCCCCCGAAATCGGCGGAGCCCCGTCCCGCTCTCGCCACACACCCCTTCGAGGAGAGAGATCATGCGTATCGCATCAGCCCTTTGCGTCTCGTCCGTGCTCGTGCTCGCCGGCGCCGCAAACGCCAGCACCATCATCACCCAGTGGAACTTCAACGTCCCCGCCAACGCCGTCAACAACTCGCCCGCGCCCAGCACCGGCGCCGGCTCCGCCACCCCGGTCGGCATGACCAACAACGCCAACAACGCCGACATCCTTCTCGCCGGCGGCACCATCCTCTCCTCCGACCCCGCCATCCCCGCCAACAACCGCGCTTGGCGCGTCCGCGGCAGCGTCAACAACGGCTGGTCCGGCACCACCCAGCTCCTTTCCGGCGCCCGCTTCAACGCCTCCACCGTCGGCTATTCCGACATCAATGTCTCGTTGGACGTCCAAGCCACCGACGGCTCGCCCCGCCACGCCCAGTTCCAGTACACCCTCGACGGCACGTCCTTCACGTCCTTCGGCGCCCTTCTGGACTTCAACACCACCTTTGACGGCTGGACAACCCTGTCGTTCAACCTGAACTCGATCGCCGGCGCTTCCAACAACCCCAACTTCGGCTTCCAGGTCGTCTCCGCCTTCTCGCCCGTCGCGTTCACCAACGCCAACGGCTTGCAGCCGGCCAACACGGCCTTCCAGCGCGCCAGCGCCACCACCCAGGTCTACAACGGCACCGCCGGCAACTACCGCTTCGATATGGTCACTTTCAGCGGCACTATCCCCACCCCGGGCGCAATGGCCCTGCTCGGCCTCGCGGGCCTCGCCGCGTCGCGCCGTCGTCGCGCGTGATTGACCTGTGGTTTGCACGCCGCATCGCGGCGTCTGACAGATACCTCGTGACGACGATCTCTCAACGGGTCGTCGTCACTTCAGCTCGGATCGGGTTCATCAATCGCCGCGGGCTCAGCCTCGGCGCTGGCGCTCGATACGCCCAGCACACGCTTGAGCACCTTGTCCAGTAGCGCGTTCACGAAGCCGGGAGACTTCTCGGTCGAGAACTCCTTCGCCAACTCCACCGCGTCGTTCACTACGATCTTCGGCTTGTCGCTGCCCGGCCCCTTGGTCATGTCAAAGTGTGCCAGCCGAAGGATCGCGCGATCCACCGCCGCTTGGCGATGCGCGGGCCAGGTCGGTGCAAGCTCGACGGTCGCCTTGTCCGCCGCGGCCCGATCGGCCCACGCGCCCAGCGCCAGCTCCATCGCGCTGTCGAGCTCGACAGCGCTCTGCCCCGGGTGCTCTTCAACGAGCGACTCGCGAATCAGCCGCACGTCTTTGTCCGTGTTCTTCCTTCCACCCGCGGCGTGGTGGGCATCGATCTGAAACAACGCCTGGAACGCAAGGCGGCGGGTGCCGCGGGTAATGCTCATGATCGACCTCCGACGCGCGCCACGCCGGACCGCGCCGTCGCGCCCGCCGATCCAGCCGCGAGTTTGTCCGGCGATTTCAGCGAAGATCGCCCGGCGCGATTCGACGGCGCCAACCCGGCTCGCAAACGTGACAGCTCCGCCAGCGAGTGCAGCGCCGCGTCCATCGCTTCAGCGCCCTTGTTACCGATCATCTCCGGCGACTGATCGCTCGCGATCTTGCGCCCACGCTTCGACGTTGATCCGAGCCCCGCTCGCTCGAGCGCCTGCGACGCCGTATTCACCGTCAGCACGCCAAGGCCAACCGGCATCTGGCGCTCACGAGCGATCGTCGCCAGCTCACGCGTCACGCAATACCCCAGGATCTCATCGTGATTCGTCTCGCCCTTGATGATGCAGCCCAGCACCACGACCGCATCGAACCGTCCGCACGCCGCCGCGGCCGCCGCAATCGCGATCGTCTCAAACGCGCCAGCCGCGTCAAACACCTCCACCGCACCGCCCGTCCCAGCGCCCGCAAACGCACCGAGCGCCCCGCGCTCCAGCGCATCGGTGACGGTCCGGTTGTACCGGCTCACGACGATCGCAACCCGCGGGCCTGAGCCGCGAGACGAGACGAGTCCAGAGCGAGAAGATGTCAAAGACCTGCCCATAAGCCGCGATCATAGACCGCAAAGCACAAACACTCGAACAATCAGCACCGCCCGCGCGCAAAGGCCGTGCAGCGCCAGACGCGATCCACTCCGCCACTCTGCCACTCTGCCACTTCTTCTAGTTCAGCTTCCAAGCAAAGAACACCGCCGTGAAGATCAGGTCGGCGATGACGATCGCGACGACCGACTGCACGACGGTGTCGGTGGTGGCCTTGCCAACGCCCGCGGCTCCGCCCGTCACTCGCAGGCCGTTGGTACACGCGATCAGCCCGATCAGCGCCCCGAAGACGATCGATTTCGAGAAGCCCGTGACGAAGTCGATCGCCTTGGCCTGGAAAAGCAGATTCTCCCAGAACGTCCGCACCGGGATCTCCAGCGCCAGCAGCGCGATCAGCATCCCGCATCCGATCGCCACCACGTTGCTGGCCACCGAGAGGCACATCAGCGAGATGACCGTCGCCAGCACGCGCGGGATGACCAGGAAGCGGATCGGGTTCAGCGCCTGCGCCTCGAGCGCCTCAATCTCCTCACCAACCACCATCGTGCCCAGTTCCGCTGCGATCGCCGCCCCCGCGAAGCCCGTCAGCACAATGGCCGCGATCAGCGGCCCAAGCTCTCGCAAAATCGCCACACCCACAATGTTCGCGACCAAATCTCGCCGCCCGAACTGATCCAAGGGCGGCGCCATCTGCAAGACCAGAATCAACCCCACACACCCCGACACCAGCGACACGATCAGCAGCGACCGCACGCCGACACGCACGATCTGCGACATGATCGCCGGCACGCCCATGCGGACGCGCTTGCGGGTGAACGCGCGATAGATCCAGCGCAGCGTCTCAAACGTCAGCCCGCCGATGGCCCCGATGTGCTCGAGCAACGCCACGCCGCGGGCGCCGACGAACGACACCGGCACCGCCAGCGCCGCCAGCGCCGAGCGCTTCGCACCGGCGTCGTGGCCAGACTTCTCAACTTCTGTTCCCGCGTCGGCCATGAGGGCCACTGTACCGGCGCAAGCGAGCCTTCGCCAGCACCCGCGCGCTCACACCGGCATGTTGACGATTCACGCCGGCTTGCGCGACGCCCGCTCGTGCCCCGTCGGGGCGTGCGCCGCGTCGCTCGCCTCACTTGGCCATCGCGTCATCAAGCGTCGCCGCGAGCTTGAAGACCGTCTCCAGCTTCGCGATCGCAAAGATCGACCGCACGCGTTCGGACAGATTACACAGCACCAGTTGCCCCGAGCCACGCCGCGAGGCCTGCATCGCTTCCACCAGCGTCGCCAGGCCGGAGCTATCCATATACGGCACGCCCGCCAGATCGACAACGATCTTCTTGCCCTGGCCCTTCTTGAGCTCCTGACGCAGCAGCGGCGAGCCCGAAAGATCGATATCGCCCGACGGCGTGATCACCACCACGTCGTTGACGATCCTGGAACTCACGCTGAGTGGGCCGAGCACGTTGTCCGCCATGATGACCAGTCCTTCCACGATGAAACTCTCGCGGCCGATTCTGTCCGATGTCCTGACCAATCCATCGACCGCACAACCCTCACAAGCTCTCCACCCCCACCCTCCGTTGCTGCACCCGCCAACACCAAAGCGACCGATGCCACCGGCGACCACGCAACCGCTGCCGGTCGCCTCCGGCCAGCTCAGCTCGCCGCCGCGGCGGGCGTTCGCTTCTTCACCATTGTCAGCCGCATGCCGACATCCGAGTTCGGTCGCTTCTCCCACCGGACCTCGTCCATCACTTCGGTAATGATGTGAACGCCAAGCCCGCCGGGGCGGATCTCATCCAGATCGCGCGACTTGATCGTCGAGGGCTCGACCTGCCGCGCCTCGTCTTCGATCACGATTCGCAGCGCCTCGGTCGGGTTCTGGTGCTGCGTCTCGGGCGTCGCGACGCCGCCGACGAACGCCAGCGAAATCCAGATCGGCCGATCCGGGGCCTTGCCGTAGCCGTGGCGCATCACGTTGCACAGGGCCTCATCAACCGCCAGCGCCAGCTGCCCGCACGCCTCATCGCTGAAGCCCGAGCGGCTTGCGAACTGGTACACCATCTCGCGCGCACCGCTGAGGAACAGCGGGTTCGAGGGCAGTTGCAATCTCACGTCCGTCTGGGTGCTCATGGATTGCTTCGCTCCGCGCCGACGACCGTGGTTGGGGCAGCCGCGGCGGGTTCCGTCGCTCCGGACGCTCCCGAAGTGTTCACCGCGGATCGCGTTCCGGCCAGCCAACTTTCCCAACGCTTCATCGCTGCCCTTCGATCGGTCTCTGATTGGTCATGACGATACCCGAAATCCTCGCCCGTCAGCCGGACCAGCGCATCGCCAGCAACCATCCTGACCAAAGGATCGTCACTTCGCAGCGACCGGATGAGCTGCGGCACCGCCGCTTTGTCGTCCTCTCGCACCGCTTTCAGGATCCGTTGCACCCGCCCCGCCGGTTCCGGCGACTCCCAGGTCGCCAGTTGCGGCGAGCACCCTCCGAGCATCGCCGCCACCAACCCCACCCCCAACCCAAGCCCCGCCCCCACTGTCCCGCTCCGAATCCCCGTTACCCGCGATTCCCCCCCACCACCCCCTGGACACCACGGCGGAATCTCAGCCACGATCTCCGGACCGGCACCAGCCGCCTTGTGGGCACCAGCTGCGTGCAGCGTTCCATCAACCTGGGGCGTCCGTGACCTCATGGAGTGTCACAGTTTACCCACGCCAACCGCACGCCAGCACGAACTTCACGCGCTGGGCCACCCGCCATACCGCCTTGCCTCTATCATCCCCCTTCGCCTCATCCGATTCGGGAGCCCCGCGCCCAATGAACACCCCCTCCCCCACCACCACCGCGACCTCCGCGACACATCCGTCGCCCGCGCCCTCGGCAACCAGCGGATCGACCGCCGCGGCGCCCGCTCTCCGCTCCGGCCAGAGCGAGTGCGTGGTCATCGTGGACTTCGGCAGCCAGACCGCGCAGCTCATCGCCCGGCGCGTGCGCGAGGCCGGCGTCTTCTCGATCCTCGTCTCGCCCGCCAGCGCGCTCAAGACCATCAGCGCGATGCCCGTGCCGCCCAAGGGCATCGTCCTCTCCGGCGGCCCCGCCAGCGTTTACGAAGAGAACGCCCCCGTCGCCGACCCGGCGCTCCTGGACCTGGGCATCCCCGTCCTGGGCATCTGCTACGGCATGCAATGGGCCTGCCGCGAGATCGGCTTCCGCGTCGAGCGCGCCGATCATCGCGAGTTCGGCCGCGCGCAGATCAGCCTCACGCCGGGCGCTTCGACATCCGCCGCCAGCACAGCCGCCGCACCCGCCGCGGATCTCCTCTCCGCTCTGCCACAAAAAACCACCGTCTGGATGTCCCACGGCGACCAAGTCTTCCCCCCCACCCCCACCCCCCCCTCCGCCTCCGCCGCCTCTGACGCCGCGTCGATGCACACCCAAGTCCTGGCCAGCACGCCCACCTGCCCGCTCGCGGCCGTGCGCATCTCGCGCCCCGGCCGCGCCCCGTTCTACGGCGTGCAGTTCCACCCCGAGGTCACGCACACGCCCCAGGGCAGCACGATCATCCCGAACTTCCTCTACGAGATCTGCCGCTGCACCGGCACATGGCGCATGGCGGACTATCTCGAATCCGCCGTCGCCGACATCCGCCGCCGCGTCGGGAACGATCGCGTGCTCTGCGGCCTC
>JALHNK010000160.1 GCA_022843565.1 Phycisphaerales bacterium | reverse complement strand
TCGGCGAGAGTCGCGTGCGTGTGGGGGGGGTGGGGGTGGGGGGGGATCGGGCGGTGTCGCTGCGGCGGATTGATTCGGAGCTGATCACCCAGGGGCGGGCGGTGGTGGCGGAGGTGCTGGGTCGGCGGCTGGCGGCGGGTGTGGACACGTCGGCGGCGTTGAATCTCTGCGGCGGGCTCGCGAGCCTGCCGATGGGTCGCTGGCGTGCCGAGTTGGTACTGGGGGCGCTCGGGGCGCCGGTGCCGGCGCTGGTGCCAGCGGCGGGGAGCGATCCGCGGGCGGAGCAGATGCTCACGGAGCTGAGCGAGCAGGTGGCGGTGAGGTGGCTGGCGGCGATCGGGCGGCTGGATCGGGCGGATCGGGATGTCGCGCGGGCGCTGGTCGAGCAGTTGTTTCGCATCGTGCGCACCGAGACGCACGCGATCCCGGTGTGGAACGCGCAGGATCCGTCGGAGCATCGCGTGTGCGCTGAGCTGCTCGATCCTGAGCGAGGGCGCGACGGGCTGGTCCGTGTTGCGCGCGAGTATCTGGATTCGCAGCGCGGCTCGGTCATGTGGGTGATTGACGACGCTTCGTCGGAGATCGCCGGGACGCCGAAGCAGTTTCGCTCGCGCGTCGGGCTGGCCAATCTCGGCACTTCGCCGGCGCTCTCACGCGTGCGGCTGGGCGCGGGGGAGGAAGTCGTCGAGTCCGTCGCGGGGCTCGCGGGGATCGAGCTGCTCACACCCTCGCCGAAGCTCCCGGGCGCGATTAAGACGCCCGACTCGATCATGACGATGCGCGTCGGGTTGGAGTCATCGAACGCGGTGGTCGTTCACGCGGCGGTGCCGGTGCGGCCGCCGGGGCTCGATGTTGGCCCGCTGCTGCTGGATTGGACGGCCGAATCGTGGATGTCGGGGCGGATGGAGCAACCGTCGGGGCGTCAGAACGTGGCGGCGGGTGGCGGCGGCGCGGATGCGGGGACATCGAGCGCGAGCGACGCGTGGACGACGACGGCGCGGGTGTACTTTGCGGAGGCGGGTGAGGAGGAGGCGGGTGGCGGTGGCGGGGGCGGTGGCGGGGGCGGTGGGGGCGGGGGGGCGTGGATGGTGTATCTGGATTGTCGTCAGGGCGGCGGCTCGCTTCAGGCCGAGGATCGCGTGACGCTGAGCTTTGGCACGCGCGGCGAGTCGGTGGCCGCTGTGAGCGTGTGGGCCGATGGGCGAGCGAGCGACGCGCGGGGTGCGCCGGTGGGTGGGGTGCGGGTGGTTGGTAGAGAGGCAGATGCGAAGCGGAGCGCGGGATGGTCGGCGTGGGTACCGGTGCCACGCGGGGCGATCTCGCCGGATGGCGTGACGAAGCTCGGCGTGCAGCGCGTGGATCCGCGCGGCGTGCGATCGGCGTGGCCGCGGCCGATGATGCCTTGGCAGATTGAGCCGGGGCGAGTGGCGTTGGATCTGGGGCAGTGGCTCGGGCTGCCGGAGTAGACGAAAGTCGCGAGTCGCGAGTCGCGAGTCCCGAGTCGGAGCCGCGGGCGCGAGCACGCGGGCCTAGGCGAGGATCGCGGGTCGGCGGCACCGACTGGAAGACCGGTCGATGGCACGCTGGCGAAAGCGGTCGCCCGAAAGGGCGAGTTACACCGTCTCGATTTCCTTCTGCTTCGCCGTCACGAGCGTGTCGCACTCGGTCTCGTACTTCTTGAGCAGGTCCTGGATCTCGGTCTTGAGGGTTTCGATGTCGTCCTCGGCGACGTGGCCCGCGGCCTTGAGGTTGTCCGCGTGCTTGTTGCCGTCGCGACGGGCGTTGCGGAGCGCGACCTTGGTTTCTTCGGCGACCTTCTTGCAGAGGGTCGAAAGCTGCTTTCGGCGGTCGCCCGAGAGCGGCGGGATGTTGATGCGGAGCTGCTTGCCCTCGCTCATGGGGTTCAGTCCGAGGCCAGCGGACTCGATCGCCTTCTTGATCTCGCCGATGATGCTGGCGTCAAAGGGCTTGACCAGGAGCTGGGTGGGCTCGGGGACGGAGACGGAGGCGAGGGATTTGATGTCGGACTGGCTGCCGTAGGCCTCGATGCGGACGAGATCGAGGATCGCCGGCGAGGCGCGCCCGGTGCGGAAGCCCTTGAGCTCGCGCTTGAGGTGCTCCATGCTTTTGTCCATGTGCTCTTGGGTTTCAAGCAGGATCGTGTCGGGGTCCATAGGTGGGTCCTTGATGGCGGAGGCGGAAACGGAAACAGAACGGCAATCGGGAATCGGGAAAACGAAGAGTGCTCGCGAGGTCAGGCGTTTTTGACGGTCGTGCCGGTGACGCTGCCTTGCACTGCGGAGCGGATGTTGCCCTGCGGGCGGAAGTCGAAGACGAGGATCGGGAGATTCTTCTCCTGGCACATCGTGAAGGCGGTCATGTCCATCACCTTGAGATTTTTGGAGATCGCGTCGGTGAAGGAAATGGTGTTCAGGCGCTGAGCGTTTGGATCTTTGCGAGGGTCGGCGGTATAGACGCCGTCGACCTTGGTGGCCTTCAGAATAATCTGGCAGTCGAGCTCGAGCGCGCGGAGCGCTGCGCACGTATCGGTGGTGCAAAAGGGGTTGCCGGTGCCGCCGACGAGGATGACGACGCGGCCTTTCTCCATGTGGCGGAGCGCGCGCCCGCGGATGAAGGGCTCCGCGACGGCTTTGACTTCGACGGCGGACATGACGCGGCAGTCAATCCCCTCGGCGAGGAGGCCTTCTTTGAGTGCCAGACCGTTGATGATGGTGGCGAGCATGCCCATCTGGTCGGCGGTGGCCTGATGGATGTTGCCGATCTGGGCCATCTGCGCGCCGCGGATGAAGTTGCCACCTCCGACGACGATGGCCATCTCAACACCGGTGGCCTTGGCGAGTTTGACTTCGCGGGCGAGCACCGAGATTTCCTTCGGGTCAAGCCCTTGCTGGCCGGCGCCGCCGAGGGCTTCGCCGGAGAGTTTCAGGAGGACGCGGGAATATGCGCGCGGCTGCGTCGGGTGGGATGCGGGTGGGGCGAGTTCGACGCTGCTCATCGGTAACACCTCGTTGCACAGCCCCCGAATCCCCGGCTCCACGCCGCTGGACCCGCATCCGCCGGATCGTTGGTCGATGCGGCGCTGTGGGCGGTGGTGACGCTGGGCGATGATACTCGCCGCGGGTCGTGCCGGATTGTTGTCGGGGGCGAATCTGGTGGGGAGCGAGCAACCCGAGGCGACCGTTGTGCGAACAGAAGCGGCTGGGGATGAGCGATGTGTCGGTCTGTCGGGCGTGGCGACGCGGAAGGCGCGGCGGCGTCGCCGACCGAGTCGGGGAGTCGTTGAGTCGGTGAGTTTCGAGTGCTGGGGGACGGGGGATGAGCGGGCGGGGGTTGCGATACACTGAGGTGGACAGAGTCGGCGTTGGTTTGGACCTGACCGCCGCGAGTTTGAGCCGAAATGAGCCGATGGTTATGGGGCTCGGAGCGGGAAATGAGCCGCGGGCGGTGTCAACGTGGTGCTTGACCGGAGAATGTGAATCGCGTGAGCATGATGTCCACGAGTTCGTCGCGGGTCGGGGAGGCCGAGATGGACGGCGGCGGCCCCGAGCCGCTGTCGAGATGGGTGATGCGCTGGGTCACGCGTGCGAGCGTGATGGCGTGCGTGCTATCGCTGTTGATTCATGTCCTGCTGGGGATGATCGGTTACGCGGTCCACGTTCGGCTGGGCGGCGGCGGTGGTGGTGGTGGCCCGGGCGGGCCGGTCGAGGTCGCGACGATCTCGCAGACGGACTTGCAGGCGATCGAGGCGTCGGAGATGGCGTCGCTGGCACCGGGTGTTGAAGATCGGCAGGCGGTCGATGTCGAGACGCATGTGCAGATCGAGCTGCCCGGCGGATCGGGCATGACCGACGTCGGCGATCTTGGCGATATCGGCGACGGGTTCGGCGGTGCGGGTACCGGGACCGGTATCGGCATCGGGACCGGCGCCGGCGGTGCTGGTGCGGGGACCGCGAAGTTCTTCGATGTCGTCTCACGCGGCGAGCGCTTCGCGTACATCGTCGACAACTCCGGATCGATGGGCGGCGACAAGCTCGCGGCCCTGAAGAAGGAACTCGCCTCGTCGATCGACGCGCTGCCGGAAACGGCGCAGTTCGTGGTCATCGCGTTCAACACGACGTCGGAGATCGTGGGCAAGCGTGAGCGCTGGATCGAGGCCTCGCCAAAGAACAAGTCGGAGATGATCAAGGACGTGATGAACATCGAGGCGTTCGGCGGGACGGAGCCGGCGCCTGGGTTTGGTCTGGTGTTCGGCAAGTTTCGGCCGAGGCCGGACTCTGTGTACTTTCTCACCGACGGGCAGTTCAACCCTGAGGATGCTGATCGCATCATCATGATGTGCCGCACCGCCGGGCGCGTGCCCGTGCAGGCGATCACGTTCGTCTCGCGTGAAGGTGAGACGCTGCTGCGGAAGATCGGGCGAGATACCGGCGGCAGCTACACGCACGTCGCCGGCCCGGTGCGGTGAGCGGCGGCTCGTGGATGGGTGGCCTTGTGTGACCTGATGATGACGCGATCGTGGATCATCTTGTCGGTGGCGATGCTCGCGGGCGGGCGGTGCTTTGCTGCGCCGGGTGAGTCGATTCCGCTCGCGACCCCCGCGCCGGGGACGCCCGGCGCACTGCCGACGCCCGCTGCGAGCGAGTCCGGGGCCGCGCGGGTCCGCGTGGCGCTGCGGTCCTCACAGGTCGGCGTCGAGGGTGATCTCGTCAGCGTGTCGGGCGCGGGCCTGGTCCTGCGAGTCGCGGCTGCCGACGGCGTGCTTCAGGACAAGACGATCGGGTGGGACACGGTGCGCACGGTTGACGGGGTCGGCGCGGGGGCGACGACCTTCTTGCAGGTTGGTGAGCAGATCTGGCGCGGGCGTTCGCGCATCGAGCGGGGCGACTTTGTGCTTGGCGAGCGGGTGATCGAGCCGCTGTACGCGGCGCTGGTCGCCGGCGGCGGCGGGGCCGCGAGCGCTCAGGCGTGGCCGGGGCTGACGGGTCCGACGGGCGCGGTGTTGGCGGAGGCGGCGCTGCGGTGTCGGTTGAATCGCGGGTGGACGACGGCGGCGCTGGAGCCCTGGCTCGCCTGGCGTGCGTCGGTCGAAGGAGCGGGGCGTCTGGGGGGCGTGATCACATCGATCGGGTCTGCGCCGCCGGGGCAGCAGGTGTGGATCGGTGGCCAGATGAGCGGCGTGGGCGTGACGGACGCGACCACGGGCCTGTGCGTGCAACTTCCGCCGATTTTCTCAGCCGCGGCGAGCGAGCGGGCGCTGCCGGCGATCTACGCGCTCGGATCATGGGGCGCAGCGCAGCGGCGTGCGGGCAGCACGGGCGAACTGGCGATGCTGTATCGGGCGGCGATCGCTGGCGAGATGGCCCAGAGCGCCGGGCGCGTGCCGGAGCCGGTGCCGACCGAGTTGATGAAGAGCGCCGATCCGGGCGTGCGGCTGTGCGCCGAGATCGTGGTGTCGCGCCTGGGCACATCGGCCCAGCGGGCGGAGGCCAGGGTGTTGCTTCGCCAGCGATTGGCGGTGTCGCGCGTGAGACCGGCGGAGTCCGACGTGCAGCAGATGACGCTGTCATCGTGGCAAGAGGCCTGGGCTCGCGCGGCGATCGGTCGATCGTTGCTGCTTGAGACGGATCTGAAATCCAAGCGTGAGGCGCTGGTTTCGCTGCTCCACGTGCCGGCGAGATTCGGTGATCAGGTGCCCTGGCTGGCGGCGATCTGCCTGCGTGAGGCGATCGAAACGCTGAAACAGATGGGCGACACCGAGGGCGCGGCGCGATTGGCGGCGGACCTGAACTCGCGGCTCGGTGACTTTGCGAACGACGAGAGCACCGGCGCGGTGCCCGGCGAGAAGGTGGCGGTGCCGGTGGATGCTGGTGATCTGCCGGTGCCACCGAAATGACCGAACGCCGGCGGGCGAGTGTCCGATGAGGATGATTGCGTTGGAGCGTGGTTGGTTGGTGTTTTCAGAAACGAGCTCGGTGATGCGTTCGCGCACGCGGACGATCTGAAAGGTTGACATGGAAATCACAGCGATGATGGGCGAGTTGACCAATGGCGTTGGGATGATGCTGATGCTGGCGCAGGACGGCGCGGTGCCCACTGCTCCCGAGACGACCTCGCTCCTTGGGTATATCCACAAGGGCGGCATCATCTCGTACGTGCTGGTGCTGCTGTCGTTTGTGGCGGTGGCGATGGTGATCTGGAACATGATCGAACTGCGGCGCTCGCGGCTGATGCCTGAGCACGTTGTCGAGGGGCTGAGCAAGCTTCTGAGTGCGAGGCAGGTGGACGGCGCGATCGAGTTCTCAAGGCGGCAGGAGAACTCGTGCTTCCTGGCCAAGGTCATGGCGGCGGGTCTGGCTCGGGCGCAGAAGAGCCCGTTCGGAATGCTCGAGGTGCGGGCGAAGCTGGAGGACGCCGCGTCGCGCGAGCTTGAAGTGCTGGACAGACCGACGAACGCGATCGGCATGCTCGCGGCGATCGGGCCGATGCTGGGGCTGCTGGGCACGGTCATCGGGCTCATCGGCGCCTTCGGTGCGCTGAGCGGGATGGAGGGCGCGGCGCGATCCAACGAGTTGTCAAAGTTCATGTCGATCGCGCTGGTGTGTACCGCCGAGGGGTTGCTGCTGGCGATCCCCTGCACGTTCCTGTACGCGATGTTCAAGCGGCACACGACGCGCGTGGTCGGGCAGGTGGGTGAGGAGGCCGAGGCGCTGGTCGCGGCGCTGCAGGTGCCAGCGGGCGCGGCGCAGGGCGCTCCGAGCGGCGCGGCGCGCGCGGCGACGCCCGCG
>JALHNK010000159.1 GCA_022843565.1 Phycisphaerales bacterium | reverse complement strand
ACGCCTCCGGCTCGCCGGCGTTCATGCTGGCCGAGACATCCAGCACCACGTGCAGCGCCAGATCCTCTTCCTCCTGGAAGAGCTTGATGAAGAAGCGATCCAGCCGGGCGAGCACGTTCCAGTCAAGATGGCGCAGGTCGTCGCCGGGCGAATACTCGCGATAGTCATCAAACTCCACACTGCGACCGCGCCGTTTGCTGCGGCGTTCACCCTGGAGTTTCCCGCGGAGCATCTTGCGCGACGAGACATCCAGCGATTCGAGCTGCGCCGCGAGTTCCGGCGGGAGAAGCTCGCCAGTCGAGGCGGGCGGGCGTGTGAGAGTGCCTGCGATCATCGTGGGATTATGGCCCGGCGCGAGAGCCTCAGCGGGCTCGTGTGTCGACGGGCCGTTGATTCGAAGGCGTCACGCTCCTGTTGCCGCGATTGAGTCGTCGCAACCGACTACCGAGCCCGCCGAACGATCATCGTCTGGCCCGCCTTGATCTCCGGTACCGGCGGCAACTCCCAGCCCATCGCCCCGATCTGGTTCAGCGCCGTCACCAGCGGGTTGAACTGCTCCTTGAAGTACACATCGCCATTGCGAAACGTCGCCGGGTCGCCGGCGACCGGGGGCGTCACCTCCAGCCACGTCATCCGGTTGCCCGTACGCAGCGCCGCCGTCTTCTCCTCGATCACCAGTAGGGCGTACTCCCACTGCTCTGTCTTGCCGCCGCCCCGCGCCGGCCCCTGGCCCGCGAGCATCGCGATCATGCCGACACCCATCGCGCCGAGCGCCAGCCAAATCGCTGGGTGAGTGTGCATCGGCCTGCGCGGCGTTGACTGTGTCGTCTCCAACAGCGCTGAACTGACGTCGGTCCGCATGAGAAAGCCTCCGATGGTGGTAGGGGTTGAACTTGGGGGGGTGGGTTCGGGGGAGTGGGGGGGCGGTGGTGGGGGAACGGCACGGTGCAATGGTGGTTTCGCCCGGGCCGCCGATCGGTTGCAGCACGCTCCGCGGTTGTTGCGAACAATCTGGCGTGAACTGTGCGTTTGATGTCATCGTGATCGGCGGCGGGCACGCCGGGGTCGAGGCGGCCTGGGCCGCCGACGCGATCCTGTCCCAGCGCCCCGGCGCCCGCGTCGCGCTCTTGACGCTTGACCCCTCAAAGGTCGGCGTCATGTCCTGCAACCCCGCCATCGGCGGACTCGCCAAAGGCCAGATTGTTCGCGAGATTGATGCCATGAACGGGCTCATGGGCCTCGCGGCGGACGCCACCGGCATCCAGTTTCGCGTCCTGAACACCAGCAAAGGCGCCGCCGTGCGCGGGCCGCGGGCCCAGTGCGATAAACACGCTTACGCCCACTGCGTGCAGCGCATGCTCGCGTCCCGCCCCGGCATCACCGTCATCGGCGGCGCCGTCGAGCGCTTACTCGTCGATGATCAACACGTCATCCGCGCCGTTGAGATTTCTCCGCCTCCCCAAGGCACGCCGCAAGACTCCGCGGCTCCGTTCGCATCGCTCGCGACACTCGCGCACACGACCCTGACGCTCACCGCCCACAGCGTCGTGCTCACCACCGGCACCTTCATGCGCGGGCTCATGCACACCGGCGAATCCAAAACCCCCGGCGGCCGCTTCGGAGAGGCACCGGCGATCGGTATCTCCGGCTCCCTCGCGGCCCTGGGCTTCGAACTCGGGCGACTGAAGACCGGCACGCCGCCTCGATTGAAACGATCGACCATCGACTGGGACGCCCTCGAAGCACAGTGGGGGGATGAGCGCCCGACGCCGTTCAGCGATCTGACGAACTCCGGCGGCGTCGGCGAACTGGACCCGCGGGCGTTCCCGACGTGTACGCGATTCCCGGTGCTCCCGCAGGTCGAGTGCCGCGTGACATCGACATCAGCGGTGATTCACGACGCGATCCGGGCAAACCTGCACCGCGCGCCGATGTACTCCGGCCAGATCGAGTCCATCGGCCCGCGCTACTGCCCGTCGCTGGAGGACAAGGTCGTGCGCTTCGGAGAGCGGCAATCGCACAACGTCTACCTCGAGCCCGAGTCTCTCAGCGATGACTGGATCTACTGCAACGGCATCTCGACCAGCCTCCCGGCGGACGTGCAGGACGTGATCGTGCGGAACCTTCCCGGCTGCGCCAGCGCTCAGATCTATCGCTACGGATACGCCGTCGAGTACGACTTCGTAAAGCCCCACCAGATCGACGCGACCAGCGAGACGCGGGGCGTGCGGTCGCTCTTTCTGGCCGGGCAGATCAACGGCACCAGCGGCTACGAAGAAGCGGCAGCTCAGGGCATCGTCGCCGGGATCAACGCGGCGCGTCGGGCGCTGGGGCTGGAGTCTGTGGTCGTCGGTCGCGATCAGGCGTACATCGGCGTGCTGATGGATGACCTGGTGACCAAGACGCCGACCGAGCCGTACCGCATGTTCACCAGCCGCGCTGAGCACAGGCTGACGCTGCGGGCCGACAATGCGTCGGATCGACTGACGCCGCTGGCCCAGCAACTCGGCTTGCTGGAGCACACGCCCACCGGGCGGCTTCGCGCACAGATCGCGGCGCGTCGCCAGCAGGAGCTCGCAACGCTGCGGGGCTTCGTGGAGAGCACGACGATCGACGGCGTGCCGCTCCAGCTCCTGCTCCGCCGCCCGGAGTACACGCACGAGTCGCTCCGCTCTGTCGCGCCTTCCGATGCGCCGGACGATGTCGTGTATACCGTCGCCACCGAGTTCTTCTACCGCCACTATGTCAAGCGTGCCGAGGCGGAGCACGCGCGCTGGGTCGATCTGTCGCGTCGCACGATCCCCGATGCGGTGGACTTTGCGTCGTTCATCAACATGCGCACCGAGGCCAGCCAATCGCTGACCAAGTTCCGCCCGCGGACGCTCGCGCAGGCCGCCCGCCTGGAGGGCGTCACCCCCGCCGACGTGACGCTCCTGAGTGTCCTGATCCGCAAGTGGCGTTTGGCCAATCCCACGATCGGTTCGACTGACGACGCTGAGCCGGTACCATCCGTGCAATGACGCTTCTCTCGGAACTCGCTCCGCTGAACGTGCTGGCGCTCGCCGCCCCGGCCGCGGGCTCTCAATCGGGCAACATCGCGAGAGATCTGGTCATCATGCTCATCGGCAGCGCGCTGGTCGCGATGGCCCTGCGCCACATCAAGCTCGCGACCATCCCCTGCTTCCTCATCACCGGCGCGCTCCTAGGCCCCACCGCGACCGGCTTCATCAGCAGTGGCGAGAACATCAGCTCCATCAGTTCCCTCGCCGTCGTCCTGCTGATGTTCACCATCGGCATGCACCTGAACCCGTCCGAGATCCGCGGCGGCGGCATGATCCGCGCCCTGTTCGTCGGCGTGGTCTCCACCGTCGCGGTCATCCTCGTCTTCTGGCCGCTCTCGGCCGCTGCCACCGGCTCCGCACCAGTCGGCCTTGCATTGGCAATGGCCATCGCTATGTCGTCGACCGCAGTGGCGATGCGAATTGTCTCCGATGCTCGAGAGACGCACCGTTCGCTGGGCCGAATGGCGCTGGCGATCGCCATCGCTCAAGACCTGCTCGCGCTGGGCTGCATGGCCATGATGCCGCTGCTGGCGGTCTGGGCCGGCGTGACGCCCAAGAGCGGCGATGGTGCCCACGCCGCGTTCCTGCTCCCGGCGGACTGGCCCACAGCGCTGAAAGGTGTCGTTGGCATCATCGGTATCGCCGTGTTCATTCTCCTTGGCCGGCTCGTGCTCCCTCGTTTGGTGCTGGAAGCGACGCGCGGCGCATCGAGCGAGATCGCTCTGGTTCTTTCCGCCGGCGCCGCGCTGCTCGCGGCGATCGTCGCCGCAGGGCTCGGCTTCTCGCCCGAACTCGGAGCCTTCACCGCTGGCTTCCTGCTCTCATCGACGTCCGTGCGTCATCAACTCGCCGGACAGCTCTCGCCCCTGCGCGACCTGTTCATGGCCGTCTTCTTCACGTCCGTGGGGCTCACGCTCGACTTTGCCTCGCTCCGGGATGGCTGGATGCTCGTGGTCCTGGGCGTCGTCGGCCTCGTCGTGATCAAGTCATTCATCATCGCCGCCACCGCCTGGACGCTCGGCGCGACGCCCACCCTCGCGGCCCGCTCGGGCCTCTTGCTCGGCCAGGCCGGCGAGTTCTCAATCGTGGTCCTTGGCGCCGCCGGCGCCGTGGGGTTGATTTCCGCGGACACGAACTCTCGCGTCATCGCGATCGCGGTCACCTCGCTGATCCTCGTGCCGATGCTTTTCAAGCAACTGGATCGCCTGCAGCCGCTCCTGTCACGGATGAAGCCCGCGGGCTGGACTCCGCAGGACGTCTTCGCGGAGCAAAGTGGTCCGGGCCACGGTCCAGCAAGCTCGATCGTGCCCGGGCGTCCCGGCGGGCGAGCCCAGAGCACCGCCGGCGGAGCCAACGCGAGCACCAGCAACGGCGCGCGCCACGAGCAAGCGCATCAACCCGAGGCCCGCCCCGCCCACGTCATCATCGCCGGCTTCGGCGTCGTCGGCCGCTCGCTGGCCGATCGGCTGGACATCCTGGACATCCCGTTCATCGTCGTCGACATGAATCAGGCAACGATCGCCACCCAGCTCAAGCTCGGCCGCAAGGCGGTCTACGGCGACATTTCGAACATCGAAGTCCTGGAGTCCGCCGGGCTCGAACAGGCCGACGCCGTGATGCTGACGATCCCCGATGACGAGGCCACGCTCCGCGCGTGCCAGACCGTCCGCTCGCACAACGCCAACGTCTACATCGCCGCCCGCACGGGGTTCCTCTCTCGCGCCATGCAGGCGATGCAACTGGGTGCTGACATCGTCGTCGTCGAAGAGGTCGCCACCGCCGAGGCCATGGCCAAGCAAGTCATCGCCGGCCTCACCGCCCGCGCCGCGGCCCGTCAGAAGAGTGCTGAGCGAAGCGAGTAGTGCTGAGCCGCGAAACGGTGCTGAGTGCTGAGCAATGAGTGCTGAGCGAAGAGCGATCAGACCGTTGCAATGATCACTGCCCCAACGGAACACCAGATGCGAAGTGCGCGTCGCAGGTCATGACAGTTCGATGTCTTCCCTCCGCGTGCCTCCGTGCCCCTCCGTGCCTCCGTGTACGCTTCTCCGCTCAGCACTCATTGCTCAGCACTCAGCACTGGCTTCATCCCTCGCCCATCTGCCGAAGTTCATCGCGCAAGATCGCCGCGAGCTCGTAGTTCTCGGACTTCACCGCGGCGTCGAGCCGACGCCGCAGCTCCGCCCGCGGGCTGATCGGCAGCTTGGGGATGAGCGACTCGCGCATCCCGCGGAGCATCTCGACCTCGCCGGAGGTCTCGAACGCCGAGTCCTGCCCGGTGTTCTGGAAGTGTTGTCGCAGCGCATCGAGCCCCTCATCAATCGCGTGCAGCGCCGCCTTCGGCTCGTTGTCTTCGAGGGCTTGGCTGGCCAGCGCGCGGGCACGCATCATCGTGATGTACGCGCGAAACGGCTCCAAGGCCGCGCGGTCATCCTCGCTCTCGGCGTGCTTGGCGCAGAGGTCCAAAACCCGCAGGTTCCGCGTGGTGTCCTGCACCACCCCGTCGTAGTCCTTCACCACCAGCAGCGACATGTAGCGGTGGTAATACTGCACCGCCTCCTCCCGCAACTCGCGGCAATCCTCCGGCGTCAGCACGAATCCCGCCGACTCGCCGTACGACTCGCCGATCCCCGGCTCGCTGGGGCTCTGACGCACGGAGTCCATCCGTGATTCGTGGTACTCAAGCAAGCTCTCAAACCCGCGCGGCCGCTGCCCGTCCGGCCGGCCCTCCATGTGCATCTGCAGCACGCCCAAGTCCAGCCGCATCTGAATCCGCGGCTCGCCATCCACCCCCGTGATCACGCGCACGTTCAGCTTTCCGGGCTCATACGCCCAGTTCCGCAATAAATCCGAGAGATCCCAGTTCCCTTCAGTGCTCTCGCTCAACGCCATTCCCCTTGGGATTCACCCCTCCGCCAACCGCCGCCCCCCGCCCCCGGTCCCGTTCTTGCCCCGCCCCCCAAAATGACCGAGGGCCGTGAGCTTCGGGACTATATACGTGGTGCGATCGCCCGACGTTTGCCGGTAGGTGTATGTACGGACATGTCCCCAGCCATTGCCCATCTTCACAAAAATCACACGAAAGCGGACGCGGAAAAACCGCCTATTCCGAAGGATTTCACGAGCTCTGCACTGTTTGCGTTCCTCACTCAAGATGCTATTCTGCGTAGACGATTGCATCCGCTCTCAGCGGATGAGCGTAACGGAGTGGAGCCCACATCCCTCCTCAGGGAATGCCACTCGTGACCGCTCGCGTCGCGGAAAGGGTTGAACTTCGTGTCGGCAACTCGGACCTCGCGAAACTCCGTCCAGGCGGAGCTGCAAACTGGTTTGCAGCTGTACCTCCGCCAAATCAACGAGATCTCTCTGCTCACCGCAGAGGATGAGAAGCACCTCGGTTGGTCAATTATCAACGACAACTGCGCCGCGGCTCGCGAGCGCATGATCCGGGCCAACCTGCGACTCGTCGTCTCGATCGCCAAGAACTACGCCAACCGCGGGCTCACGCTGCAGGACCTCATCGAAGAGGGCAACGTCGGTCTCATGCGCGCCGTTGAAGGTTTTGATCCCGCCCAGGGCGCCCGCTTCAGCACCTACGCCTCGTGGTGGATCAAGCAGGCCATCAAGCGGGCGCTCATCAACGCGGTGCAACCGATCCATGTGCCGGCGTACATGGTCGAGCTGATCGCCAAGTGGAAGCAGTCCTCGCGCCGCCTCGAACAAACGCTTGGCCGCCAGCCCACGAACGCGCCGGC
>JALHNK010000158.1 GCA_022843565.1 Phycisphaerales bacterium | reverse complement strand
CGCCTTCTGTTGAGCCCATTAGACCAGCAGTGTCGCGGGTGTCTCGAGCATTTGCTTCACGCTGGACAGATACGCCGCGGCCATCGCGCCGTCAACGATCCGATGATCGCTCGAGATCGTCATTTGCATCTCGTGCCCGATCTCCAGCGTGTCGACACCGTTCCGCGTGACGACGACGGGCTTCTTGACCGCGGCGCCCACCGCCAGAATCGCGGCGTTCGGCGGGTTGATGATCGCGGTGAAGTGCTCAACGCCGAACATGCCCAGGTTGCTGATCGTGAAGGTGCTGTCGCCCATCTCGTCGATCGTCAGACCCTTCGTACGGGCCTTCTCCGCCAGGGCCTTGGTCTCGCTGGAGATCAGCCGCAGGCCCTTCTGATCGGCCTGACGGATCGTCGCCACCACCAGACCGCCGCCCTTCTCAGCCGGTAGCGAGATCGCCACGCCGACGTTGACGGTGTCAAGAAGTTCGATGGACTCAGCGCCCTTGGTGCCGATCCAGCGTGAGTTGACGTATGGATGCTGGTGCATGCCCAATGCGCACGCGCGAACGATGAAGTCGTTGACGCTGAGCTTGACACCCTGGGCCGCGAGCTGGTCGTTGAGCTGCTGGCGCAGGGCCAGCAGGTTGTCCATCCGCACCGCGAGCGTGACCTGGTAGTGGGGGATCGTCGTCTTGCTCTCGACCAGTCGCGTCGCGATCGTGCGGCGCATGTTTGAGAGCGCGACCGTCTGGCGCGTCAAGGGCGAACCGACGAGCGTGAACGCAGAGCCCGGCACGGTGCCGGCCGCGATCGGCGAGGCGGGCACCTGAGCGACAACGCGAGCAGGAGCCGGAGCGATCGTCGTGGCAGTGGGTGTGGGCGCATGGACGCCGTTGCTCTTCGCCGCCATCACGCCATTGCCGCGAGCGATATAGCTCTCGACGTCCTTGCGGACGACTCGCCCGCTGGGCCCGGTGCCCTCGATCAGCGTCAGGTCAACACCGCTGTCCGCCGCGATTTTTCGTGCAAGCGGCGAAGCAAAGACGCGATCTCCGGCAGCCGTCGACACCGTCGCGACCGCCGTCGCGACCGCCGTCGCGGTTGCGGAGCCGACCGACGCGCTGCCGCCAGCGCTCGCCGCCGCGGGCTTTGAACCGCCCTTGACCTCAGCGCCGCCGACGCCGCCATCCCACGAGAGAATGAGCGTGCCGACCGGCACCGCCTGACCTTCGTTGACGTTCAGCGCAGCGATGACGCCGTCCTCGAACGTCTGCATCTCCATCGTCGCTTTGTCGGTCTCGATGTCCGCCAGCACATCACCGGCCTTGACCTTCTGGCCCGGCTTGGCGTGCCACTTGACGATCGTTCCGACCTCCATCGTGTCCGAGAGTCGGGGCATGGTCAGATTCTTCGGCACAATCAAACTCCTTCGACGTGGCGATGAGCCACGATGAATGACAAGTTGGACGATTCGGATCGACCGACAGGAATCACCGACGAACCACGGACTTCACCGCCGCCATGATCTTGCCCTTGTGCGGCAGATACTCCATCTCCAGGTTCTTCGCGTACGGCGTCGGCACGTCGTCCGTGTTGACGCGAACCGGCTGGTGATCCAGATAGTCAAAGGCCTTCTCGCACACCTGCGTGACGACCTCGCTGGCGATGCTGGCGAAGGGCCAGCACTGATCAACGACGACGATCTTGTTCGTGCGCTTGATGCTCTGGATGATGCTGTCGATGTCCAGCGGGCGGACCGTGCGCATGTCCAGAACATCGCACACGATGCCGTCCTTCTCAAGCTCGTCCGCGGCGTCGATGCAGAAGTTCACCGGCCGACCGAACGACACCAGCGTGATATCGCTGTCGCGCTCGCCGGACCAATCGCCACGACGCAGAGCCGCCTTGCCGAAGGGGATGTAGTACTCCTCCTCCGGCACGTGGCCCTTGTCGCTGAGCATCCGCTCGGACTCGAGGAAGAAGACCGGGTCGTTGTCGACAATCGCGGTCTTCAGCAGGCCCTTGGCGTCGTAGGGGTTGCTGGGGATGGCGATCTTCAGCCCCGGCACCGTCGCATACATGGACTCAACGGTCCACGAGTGCGTGGAGCCGAGCTGGCCGCCGGCGCCGTTGTTGCCGCGGAAGACGATGGGGCAGCCCCATTGGCCGCCGGACATGTAGAGCATCTTCGGAACGTTGTTCAGGAGCTGATCGGCGGCGACCAGCGAGAACGACCAGGACATGAACTCAATGATCGGGCGCAGGCCGTACATCGCAGCGCCAACCGCCAGCCCCGCGAACCCGTTCTCGCTGATCGGTGAGTCGATAATTCGCTGGGGCCCGAACTCCTCGAGCATCCCCTGGCTGACCTTGTACGCGCCGTTGTAGTACGCGACTTCCTCGCCCATCAGGAACACGCGATCGTCCTTGCGCATCTCCTCGCTCATGGCCTCGCGCAGGGCCTCGCGGAACTGGATCTGGCGATCACCCGTGGCCGAGGGCAGGGGCTTGGAAAAATCGATATCAGCGAAAGCGGTGGGCATCTGGAAGATCCTCTTCAATGCAAACAAATCCCGAGAAAATGGGTTCGCTGATCATAGCGCCCAGCCCGCCCCGCGGGGCGTTTCCGACGCATCATCAAGCCCGTTTTTGCAGTTCCAGAATCCCGCAGCCGTACTTCAAGCCGAACGTTTGGCCAACACCCGCGTGCGTCGCGGGCAGGTCGGCGTGCAGGCGACCGGCGTCGTCAACGTAGCTCACGCTCAGCACGTCAAACTGGGCCGCCGCCATCCGCATCAGCGTGGGCATCGCGAACACACGCTGCCCATCAAACTCCACGCGCTGCTTGGCCGAGATCGGCACCGAGAGGTAAAAGATGCCCCCCGGCGCGACCAGCTTTGCCATCGCATCAAAGCCCTTCATGTGCCCGTCGTAGTCGATCG
Source organism: Phycisphaerales bacterium (assembly GCA_022843565.1). GTDB lineage: Bacteria > Planctomycetota > Phycisphaerae > Phycisphaerales > UBA1924 > JACVCS01. The sequence continues at coordinate 3,918 of JALHNK010000158.1, read as the reverse complement.
GGTCGCCATAGCGCCCGAGGCCGAAGTGCTCCAGCGCGTGCAGGCACGAAACGGATTCGAGCCGGCCTTCCAGCTCCGGCAGCGGCTTCATCAGGTCGGCCTGACGGAAAGTCATGTTGGGCACCTGACTGTCGATCGCGCGCACGTCGAGCACCTCGATCGGCATGAAGAGCGAGACGTGGGCGACAAAGCCGTCAACGCGCGAGCCGATGTCCACGTGGCGCGCCGGGCGGCGCTGCAGGATCTTGCGAGCCACGAGCAGGTCTTGATGGAAGTACGCGCCGCTCGCTGTCCCGCCCGGCTCGTAGCGATCCGTCAGATATGGCGAGAGGTTGCTGAGCGGAAACTCGCGCGACGACGCGCGGTACTGCCGCTTGAAGACTCGATAGTTGGTCCAATACGGCCCCCAGCCGCGGATCGAACGCTTGACCTTGGTCCAGTCAATGCCGACGAACTGCAACACGGTGCGAAAGGGCTTGGAGAGTCGTGACATGGTTCGATGATAACCGCTCGTCGCGCCAGCGCGATCAGCACGACCGCTTCAGCGTCGAATCAGCACGCGGCTCATCGCGCACGCGACGACATCACAGCAGCTCGTTCTTCGCGCCGTGAACGTACTCGCGCGTCGGGCTCAGGTTCGGCTGGATGTTCTGGTACACATCGCTGTACAGCTCTTCCAGCCCCGGCATCGGTGCGCTCTCGGCGAAGTTCACCGAGTCCTCCGACAACGCGCGGCACTCAGCCACGATCGCATCCACGTCCGCCTCGCTGATGCACTTGCGCTCCGTCAACAAGTGCTGCTCCAGTAGAGCGATGCTGTCGCGAGACTTGAACATCTCGACCTCGTCCTTCACGCGGTACTTCTGCGGGTCGCTCATGCTGTGACCCTGATACCGGTACGTCAACAGATCCACAAACGCCGGCCTCTGCGCCTCGCGGCAGCGATCGACCAGCGGCTTGAAGTGATCGTACAGATTGCGGATGTCCTGGCCGTCGATCGTCATCGACTCCATGCCATAGGCGCGTCCCTTGGCCGGCAGGTCGTGGGCCATGGTGGTGCCGCGCTCGATCGCGGTGCCCATGCTGTAGCGGTTGTTCTCGACCACGAAGATCACCGGCAGGCCCCAGAGGCCCGCGAGGTTCATCGCCTCGTGCAGCGCGCCCTGGTTGAGCGCACCATCGCCGAGATACGCCAGCGAGACCTTCTTCTTCGCCGGTGAGCCGTCAACGCTCCGCTTCATGACCTCGAGCTCGTATTTGGCGGCGAACGCCAGGCCCGCACCCAGCGGCGTCTGCGCACCGACGATGCCGTGCCCGCCGAAGTTCCAGTTCGGCTTGTCGAACATGTGCATCGACCCGCCCTTGCCCTTGGCGCAGCCAGCGAGTTTGCCGAACATCTCGGCCATACAGGCCCGGGGCGACATGCCGCGTGCCAGCGCGTGCCCGTGGTCGCGATACGCCGTGACGATCGGATCGTCGTGGTTGATGGAGTTGATGGTGCCGACCGCGAGCGCTTCCTGCCCCAGATAAAGGTGACAGAAGCCGCCGATCTTGGCCTGCTGATAGGCCTGGGCGCAGCGATTCTCGAACTCGCGGATCAGGATCATGTCCCGCAGCCACTTGATCATGGTCGCGTTCGGCACGCTGTCGCTGGCGCGGGCACCGCCAGCGGGCTTCGCGCCCGGCTTCGCGGCACCATTGGTCCCCGGCATGTGGACCTTGGAGGACGTGATGTGGTAAATCGAGCCCTCGGGATGCTGCGGGAGCGTCGGCGGGACGGAAGATTGCGCGGCGGCGGGGGCAGACGGATTCATGGTCGTACTCATGGAAAAACGGGCCTTACCAGTCACAAACACACAGCCAAACTCTCAACACAATCGCACGCTGTTCGGGGCACCGGCCAGCAATTCACGCGCAATGCGCCGCAAGGGGAAGCCAAGTCGGTATCATGCGCACGGTACCCGCAGCAAGCTTTCAGAAGTTTAGGCGCACGACCAAGAAGAATCACCGGCAACCCACACCGCCGGATGCGGAGAATGTTCGTGTCCGAGACGTCGCCAGATCCAGAAATCCGATCGACGCTTGGTGATCCACCCCCGTCACCGGCCACCGCCGCCCCGCACGCCGCCCCGCACGCCGCCCCACCCGCCACCCCGGCCACCCCACCCGCTCCGCCGCCACCGCCCCTGCGGACCTGGATGCTCCGACGGGTGCTGCCGCTGGCGCTGGCGATCGTTGCCGGCTGGGTTGTCACGGCCATCGGTGTCGGCGAGGTTGAGCCCCTCCGCCCACGTCCGGACCTCACGGCCATGCGCGTCGCCGGCCCCCTGATCGCCTTCGCCGCGTCGATCGCGCTGAGCATCGTCGTCGGTCGGCGCTTCCGTGTGAAAGAGGGCGAGGGCCACGCGCCGCGATGGCTGCCATTGATTGCCATGTGCTTCTTCTTCACGGCCTTGCCGCTGATCTCCGTGGCATTCGAGAACCGCTGGTCGGTTGCGTTTGACTCCGTTACAACCCACGCACTCGCGTTCGGCGGCGTGTTCCTGATCTACAGCGGTGTCAAACGCCGCGTTGGCACGTCGCGCCATTGCCCGGGTTGCGATTACGAGTACAACTTCAACCCGGACGACGGGCCTCCGCGTTGTCCCGAGTGCGGCGAGCGATGGACCGGGCGATTGGTCGTTGGGGTCGTTGAGCGGTCGGCGCCGCGCATCGTCGCGGGCTCGCTCGTACTGCTGCTGCCGTTCGTGATGCTGTTTGTGCCATGGGGGGCGGTGCTGCCGATGGGCAGCGTGCCGACGGCGGCGCTTGTGGCGCATATCCGCGTGTTCGGGTTGTCATTGCTGGTGTACAACGAACTGGAGGTTCGGACGCTCAGCCCGGCCGAGATCAACGAGGTCGCCGCGGTCTTGGTCGAGGCGCGTCGGGCCGACGGCTACCGATCCAGCCTCGCAAACACCTGGCTCTCAAAGGCACCGGTCGCCACGCGACTCTCGCCGGAGATCAAGGGCCAACTGCAGGCGTTCGATGCCGATGTGCGACTCAGCATCCCGTGGTCGGGCGTGGTCGGCGAGGCCTTTCCGGTGTTGCTCTACAAACCGGGCGCGACGAGGCCGCTCTTCTTCGATCGCATTGACGTCGTCGAGTTGCTCGTCGACGGCGAGAAAATGCCCCTCATCGTCAAGCAGATCGACTACTGGGGCCTGGACCCAACCCGGCTGGCCAACGGTTTCAAGCGGCGCTTCGCCGACGGCATCGCGAAGCGGTCCGGTCGCGTTGAGGTCTCCGTGGTCATCTCGCTGCAGCCCCCGCATTATGGCACCGCAGCGGCCGACCCGCCGCGACGGGTCCGCCTCACGCGGGAGATTGACATCCTGCCGAAGTGACGTGGCTTCTGGCGTCGCGAGATCAGCCAAAGAAAAACGCGGGCTCATCGCCCGCGTTTTATCGCGTCAGCCCTGAGCGCACGGCATCCGCCGTGAGTCTGCGTGAGGCAGGCGGGACGCCTGCCCGGGAGCCATCAGCGGGCAGCACTCGGCCCTCGGCCCTCAAACCTCAGCCCTTCCGCTCACCCCGGCGTCTTGTCCTTACCGCCTGCGCCGCCGCCGGCCAGCGCCGGCTGCTTGGCAAGCACCTGCGACCGCAGCAGTGTCACTGCGGTTTGGAGTTGCAGGTCGATGCCGTCGGTCAGGAGTTGATTGGGGTTCGGCGGGAAGTTTTTCGGGTCCGCGCGATACATCGTGTCCTCTTCGTCGCGGGTGACGCGCCGGGCGACCGGCTTGGCGTTCGCCGGCAGGTCCGCGTCGTTGCGGAGCGTCAGCGCATCGGAGATCTGGCCCGGCAGCATGTCCACCTTCAGGTGCGGATCAACACCCCAGCTCGTGGCCTTCCCGCGCCGGTGGATGAGCTTGCCGTTGG
>JALHNK010000157.1 GCA_022843565.1 Phycisphaerales bacterium | reverse complement strand
TCAGCCGCGGCGGCCATCGTCGTCGGCCAGCACCTGGGCGGCACGCTGGATGACCCCAAGGGCATCCCGGTCTTCGCCTGGAAGGGCGAGACGCTCCCGGAGTATTGGTGGTGCACGAACGTCGCCATGGTCTGGCCGGACGGCAACGGCCCGAACATGCTCCTGGACGACGGCGGGGACATCACCCTGCTGGTCCACAAGGGCGCAGCGTTCGAGAAGGCGGGCAAGGTCCCGGCGTTTGACGAAGCGAACGAGCCCGAGGAATGGGGCGTGATCCTTGAGCTGCTCCGCGACGAGCAGGCCAAGAACCCCGGCAAGTTCACCAAGTTCCTCAAGGGCATCAAGGGCGTCAGCGAAGAGACCACCACGGGCGTGCATCGCCTGTACGAGATGGTCAAGGCGGGCGAACTGGCCTTCCCGGCGATCAACGTCAACGACAGCGCGACCAAGAGCAAGTTCGACAACCTCTACGGCTGCCGCCACTCGCTGGTGGACGGGCTCAACCGCGCGACCGACGTCATGCTCGGCGGCAAGGTCGCGGTCGTGCTGGGCTATGGCGACGTGGGCAAGGGCTCGGCCCAGAGCCTGCGTGGCCAGGGCTGCCGCGTGATCGTGACCGAGATCGACCCGATCAACGCACTGCAGGCGGCGATGGAGGGCTATGAGGTCAACGTGCTCGAGGACGTCGTCGCGACGGCGGACATCTTCATCAGCGCCACCGGCAACAAGGACGTGCTGACGCTCGACATCATGCGCATGATGAAGGACAAGGCGATCGTGGCGAACATCGGCCACTTCGACAACGAGATCGACATGGCCGGCCTGGCCAAGGCCAAGGACGTCACCCGCGTGAACATCAAGGCCCAGTACGACGAGTTCGTGTTCAACAAGGGCACCAAGGGCGAGAAGTCGATTCTGGTGCTGGCCGAGGGCCGCCTGATGAACCTCGGTTGCGCCACCGGCCACCCGAGCTTCGTGATGAGCTCGTCGTTCACGAACCAGACGATCGCGCAGCTTGACCTGTGGCTCAGCGCCAACAACAAGCCGACGCTCAGCGGCGTGAAGTACACCGAGAACAAGGTCTACATCCTGCCCAAGAAGCTCGACGAGGAAGTGGCTCGCCTGCACCTTGAGAAGCTCGGCGTGAAGCTGACGAAGCTGACGCCGGCGCAGGCCGCGTATCTGAATGTGTCGGTGGACGGCCCGTACAAGCCCGAGCACTACCGGTATTGATCGAAGTCGCGAGACTCGAGTCGCGAGTCGCGAGTCGCGAGTTGCGATTGAGGACGGCGGTGCTACGAGACCGCGAAAAAGGTGCATACGTCGGGCCCGTGATCGAGTGATCGCGGGCCTTTTTTCTTGGGTCTGTGGATCCGCTCATGGGCGAGGTGCGAGTGAGGCGTGGCGACGTCAGAAGAAGGCACCGAGGCACGCGGCATCGAGGCATGAGGGATCGAAGGATCGAGGCACTGAGAGCCTGGTGACGAAGCGTCGCGGCGATCAATGCCGCTGTGACCGCTACACTCCGCTCCTTATGGAACAAGGTCTGGACGCTCTTCGTGCCGGTATCGCGTCGGTCTTCCTGGGGCATCCGGAGTCGATCGATCGCGTGCTGGCGTGCCTGCTTGCGCGTGGGCATTGCCTGATTGAAGACGTGCCGGGCGTGGGCAAGACGGTGCTGGCGTCGGCGCTGGCGAGGTCCATCGATTGCTCGTTCGGGCGGGTGCAGCTCACGCCGGATCTGTTGCCCAGCGACATCCTGGGCGTGAGCGTGTATCGACGCGAGCAGGATCGGTTTGACTTCAAGCGGGGGCCGATCTTTGCGTCGATCGTGCTGGCCGATGAGATCAACCGGGCCACGCCCAGGACGCAGACGGCGCTGCTGGAAGCGATGAGCGAGGGTTCGGTGACCGTTGACGGCGTCACGCACGAGTTGCCCAAGCCGTTCATGATCGTCGCGACGCAGAACCCCACCGACTTCCACGGCACCTACCAGCTGCCCGAGAACCAACTCGACCGGTTCCTGATGCGCATCAGCGTCGGGTACCCGTCGGCGGCGGACGAGGCCCGCGTGCTCGAGCTGCGCCCCTCGGCGCACAAGCTCGGCGAGTTGAAGCCGGTGATCGACGCGGCCCGCGTCATCACGCTGCAGGAGCGAACCGACGCGGCGCGCCTTGATCGATCGCTGATCGATTACATCATCGCGATCGCGACCGCGACGCGCGGGCATGAGGCGCTGCAGCTGGGCGTGTCGCCTCGCGGGGCGCTGGCGCTGGCGCAGGCGTCGCGAGCGTGGGCGGTCTTGCGCGGACGAGACTATGTGATCCCCGAGGACATTCTGACCAGCGTGCAGCCGGTGTGCGCCCATCGCGTGATCTCGCGCGGCTCGCTTGCGGACACGGGCGCGGACCAGACGTCGGCGATCCTGCGAGAGATCGTGCAGCGCGTGCCCAGCCCTGCGTGAACGCTCAGGCGGGACATCGCAGCGTTTCGTGTCTGATGTGTGGACGCGCGAATGTTCAGGCGCCCGCGATGGGCGGCGGTTGGTCTGGCGTTGCCGCCGTGGCGGCGGGCGGCTGATACTGGTCGTCGGGTCGCTGGGCGATGACGGCCTTGGCGTCGGCGCTGTAGGTGTAGAGCACGCCTGGTTCTTCGGCACGGGTGATCTTGTGCGAGCCGTCGCAGATGGGGTAGTTCTGCGAGAGGCCGCAGACGCAGATGGAGATCATCTTGCCGGGGGCGATGGTGGCGGGATCGATGCGGTGCGGGCCGGTGGCGGTGAGTCGGACAGTGCGTGCCATGGTGGTGGGGCCTTGTGGTGGGTGGAGAAGGGCACGCGAGGCGAGCGAACGCTCGACCCGGTCAGCGGCTGAGGTGAGGTGGAGGTCATTCTTCGACGCTGAGCTTGCCGTTGTCGATGACGTAGAGGCCCAGGAGCCAGCCGGCGTCTTCGAGCGGGTCGATCTTGAGCACGCCGCGGAGCGTGCCTTGGGTGCTGGTGCGCTGTGCGGGCGTGGGGGCGCTGGCGAGGCGGACTTCGATGGCGTCGTAGGCGGTGGGCGGGATGCCGATGCAGCAGCCGTCCCACTGGCCGAGCATCACGAGCATCTCGCGGGGCGAGGTGCTCGTGATCGGGAACGCGATGAAGCCGCTGATGCGGACGTGGGTGTTGTCGAACATGGTCAGACGCGAGGGCATCTTCTTGAGGCCCTTGCGCGGCGCGTAGGTCTCTTGCGCCGAGACGAGCAGTTCCCACGGCAGGCGATAGGGATCGGCCTCGGTGCCCTTGCCGCGGACGATGAAGCGGTCGTCCAGGAGGATGGAGCCGTCATCGCGTTGGGTGATTCGGGGTGATCCGGGTGCGCTGGGCGCGCCGGTGTCGGGAGATGTCGCGGTGTCGGTGCTTGCTGGCGACGCGACGGAAGCCGCGGGGGCGGGCTTGGCAAAATCGGCATCGGCATGGCCGAGGAGTTGATCGAGCTCGCGTGAGATCGCAGAGGCGTCGGGAATGGTCAAGGGCGTCGCGGCGGGCGATTCGGCGGGGACTGCCGGTGTGACGGCGACGTCGGCCTCGGCGGGCGCGGCGGCTTGTTCTGGCAGCGGCGCGGGCGTTGGTCGCGTTTGCGTGGTGTCGGCGTTCGCGGTCGTCGCCGTTGACGGTGAAACGATCGGGGCGGGCGCGGGCGTCGGTGCGTCGGTCGGATTCATGCCCACGGGCCTTACGGGCTGCGCCGCGGCCGTCATTCCCGATGCGGGCGACGACGCGGCGTCGCTGCCTCGAAGCGGCAGGCCGGTGCCACCAGGCGTACTCGTGCGTTGCCAGACCAGCACGCCCGCCAGTACCGCCAGAGCCAAGATGATGAGCCAGAAGAGTTTCATCGAAGGCTCCACGCGACGCGATTGATCCTAGACCGACGCTCCGGGCTCACCACGCCCCATTAGCCCAGCGGCCGCAGCGATCGCACCACGCTGGTGCGATACGCGCTCAGCGCCGGGACGATCCCCGCGACCGCGCCGAGCAACACTGTCGCGACGCCAACAACCAGGAGCCACAGCGGGTCGATCCACGGGTCCACGTAGATGCCCGTGCGATCAAGCAGGACGCTGGAGGCGATCCGCATGCCCACGATCGCAAGCGCGCTGCCGGCCAGCGCGCCGATGGTCGCGATGAGCGCCGACTCCGTGAGCACGAGGCTGACGATCCGCCCGCGCGTCGCACCTAGGACGCGAAGCACCGCGATCTGCCGCCGTCGCTGGCCCATGCTGCTGTACACCGCCAGCATCACCGAGACGATGCTCGAGACAAGCACCGCGACGCCGATGGCCAGGATGATCTGGTCGATCGAGCCGACGATCTGGAACAGCGCGACGATCTGGTTGTTCGGAAGCGCCGGCGTGATGCCCTGCGTGCGGCGCATCTCGTCAAAGAACGAGCCGATGATCGTGTTCGTCCGGCAGCGGACGTACACCGCATTTACCGCCTTCTCGTCTGGTGTCAGGTTGTCTTCACGGGCCGGGCGAGGCGTCGGCTCCGCGGCGGCGCGGGCCTCGTCGGCGTGCATGATCCACGAGGCCTCAAGCGGGATGAACACCGCCCGGTCGTGCGGCGAGCCGGTGGGCTCAAGGATGCCGACGATGACGATGGGGTGGTCGTTGTGGATGTGCGGGCCGTCGCCGGGCGCGTCGTGGTCGTGGTTGTGATCGGCGTGATCGTGGTCGTGGTCGTCGGTCTTGGTCGCGGGGGTGTCGCCGGGGACAGGGGCGTGAGAGCGGTTGGACCAGCCGTGGGTGATGTAGATCTCGTCGCCGACTTTGAGGCCCGTCTGGCGGGCGACGGTGTCGCCGAGGACCGCTTGCCAGGTGCCATCGAAGAACGCGCCGTCGCGGAGTGTCCACGGCACACCCTCGGCGGGCTGGAACTTGGCGAAGAAGTCTGCCGTCGTCGCCATCGTCTTGAACGAGCGGAAGCTGTCGCCGGATTGCACGGGGATCGCCCATTCGAGGCGCGGATCGCGCGGGCGGGTGGTGGGCTCGGCGCCCGGAGCCGCGGCTGCGGGCGTGAGGCCGAGGCGATCCAGATCGCTCATCAGGAGCTTCTTCTGGGGCGGGTTGGCGTAGAAGACGTTGTTCAGGACGCTGGTCAGGGGCGATGCATCGGCGGAGATGAGCACGTGCATGTTGCCGGTGCCGCGCTTGAAGGAGTTCTGGGCGTGCTCGCGGAGTGAGAAGAGCACGACGAGCAACGCGACAGCGATGGCAACCGAGAGGGCGGTGATGAGGGTGGAGACGAAGTGTGCCGCGAGGCTTTTGCGGACGATGGTGAGGTCGGTCATGCTCATGCTGCACCTCCCCCACTCGTGCTGCTTAAGACTCCCCCGATTGCTGCGGAGGTCGTCGCGAGCTGCGGCATGGTCATGCGGCGCTCGAATCGCGACACGAGCGATGGATCGTGGCTGACGCAGAGGAGGGCCGCGTTGCACGCGCGGCAGCTCTGCTGGATCACCGTCATCGCCTCCTCGGCATTCTGCGGATCCAGGCTCGCCGTCGGCTCATCTGCGAGCACCAGCGCGGGCGAGCAGGCCACGGCGCGAGCGACCGCGACGCGCTGCTGCTGGCCGACGCTGAGCTGGTCGATGGGTGCGTTTGCGCGTTCGACGCCGAGGGAGGCCAGGAGTTCGAGGGCGCGCGGGCGATGCTGGGCGCGGGGTAGATCGCTGAACATCAACGCCACCAGCACGTTCTCAACGGCGCTGAAGCCTTGGAGCAGGTTGAAGGTCTGGAAGATCATGCCGATGTGGCGCCCGCGGAAATGATCGCGAGCCCCCGCGCGGAGACGGTTGATCTCGGTGGAGTTGACGAAGATGTGCCCGGCGTCGGGCTCGATGAGGCCGGCGATGAGGTGGAGGATCGTGGATTTGCCGGAGCCGGAGCCGCCGGTCAGCAGCACCTGCTCGCCGGGGGCGAGCGCGAGGGATTCGACGCGGACGCCGAAGCCGGCACCGGGATAGCGGAAGGACAGGGCGTCAACCCGGAGGGCCGGGCCGGGCGCTGATGGAGTCACGGAACGGATTGTGGGCGAGGGTGTCACGTCAGGCACGCCGAGAGTGTACGAGCAAGATGCATCAGCGGTGCATGTGGCCTTGCGCGTCCAGGCAAACTGGTGAAATCATGGGCTTGGCTTGCGCTGGGGGCGGGGTGCGGGTTCGGGGGCGGTTGCTCGGGCGAAAGTCGAGCACCACGGCGTGACCAGCCAAAAACGACGACGCCGACCTTTGCCGGTCGGCGTCTCGCAATACGGGCGAAGGGAGTCGAACCCCTAACCTCCTGATCCGTAGTCAGGTGCTCTATCCAATTGAGCTACGCCCGCAGATGAGGGGAAGGTTAGCACGCTCGCGGCCGATGGCAAGCGCGTCGCTTGATCCAAGCGGTTGGTCGATCTATTGTTCCCCCCCATCCCCCCCGCGTTCCGACGGCTGTTGGCCGCGGACTTGGGCGGGCAGAAACGCCGCTCGCAGATGCGGGCGGCGTGACGACGAACCGGCCTCCCTCAGGAACGACATCGATATGGCTCACTCACTGTCCGCAAAGAAGCGCATCCGCCAGAACGAGAAGCGAAACGCCCGCAACCGCTGGCGCAAGGCCACGATGCGCGACGCGATCAAGGATCTGACCGACAAGATCCTGCACGCCCCGCTGGTCGAGGCCGAGGCTGCGCTGAAGACCGCGGCTCAGATCATCGATCGCACCGCCCAGAAGGGCACGATCCACAATAACCAGGCCGCGCGACGCAACAGCCGCATCACCGCTCGAATCGTCGCCCGCAACAAGGCCGGCAACACCGGCATCCCGCCCA
>JALHNK010000156.1 GCA_022843565.1 Phycisphaerales bacterium | reverse complement strand
CAGCACTCGCCTTGTCCTGCTTCACCAGCGCCACCACATACTCCCGCGGCAGGCTGATCATCACGTTCACCTTCGTCGGCATGCCGCGCGGATCGACGATCTCCTCTTTCATCGACCCCGGCACCAACTGAAAGTCCGTCTCGGTCATCTCGCTCGTTGATCGACTGCCCGGCGAGCCGCCGCCGCGGTTGATATCCGCGCCGGTGTTGCTCGCGAGGCCGGGCTCGGCGCCCTGGCCGCCCTGCGTGTCGTTCGTGTTCGTCGTTGATTCACGCTTGGGCGTTCGCAGCGACCCCTCGCCAACGGGCAACATCTTGTTCGTCACGCTGTTCCGGCGCGTCACGTCGGCCTGCGCACTGACCGCGATGATCACGCCGCGGATGTAGCCGAGCGAGTCCAGCAGCTTCGCCTGCACCCGCTCCTCGATCTTCGCGACATGCTCGACATAGTCACCCGAGCGCAGATCACCGGCCGACCTCGCCACGAACTGACGGCCCGTCGTCGCGTCGATCACCTTCACATCCGTGATCGTCAGGCCCGCGCGCGCCCCCGAGACCATCGCCGCGATCGCGTCGACCATGTCGCGATCCAGCAGCTTGCCACCCTTCATCGTCACGCTCACCGACGCCGTCGGCTTGCGATACGTCATGCCCAGGCCCATCGGCTCCGGGACATCAATCATCACCGTCGCCCGCTCGATCCCGCGGAAGTTCGAGATGACCATCTGCAGCTCGTTCTGCAGCGCCAGATTCTGCTTGTACTCGCCCTGCGAGCGCGAGTCCATCCAGTTGTTCTGCTGCAAGAGCGTCGCGAACATGAACTGCGTGTTCTGCGGCAGTTTGCCCTCAGCGCCGAGCAGGCCCAGCGCCTGGTGCCGCTCCTCGGCACGCACCATCAGCTTGCCGTTCTCGGGACTGTACTTCACACCGAATGTGTCGAGCGTTTGCTTCGCCGCCGCCTGCTCCGCGGGCGATGCCCCCGGCATCAGCTCCACGTACGTGCTCTTGGATGACTGTGTGACCACCAGCAGCAGCACCATCACCACGATCACGCCCAGCGAGAAGAACAGCAACTTCGCCACCAGCGGCAGCGAGCCGAACTGCGTGTTGATTGAGCCCAAGGCGGCTTTGAGCCGACCCATCAGCGACCTCCTGTCCGTGCGTGACGCGATCCTCGCGCCGCCGCTTCGTCGCAGGATGAACACCCGCGCCGAGCGACGTCCTTAGAGTCGGCTCGACGGTCTTTGAGACTCGAGCGACGTTCGCACGATCGCGCAGTCTCCTCCGCACGCACGCGCACGATCGCCGTCCATCGCGCAAGTTTCGCTCGATCTCACCCCACGCGACAACCGACGCCGGCGGATCCATCTCGCCGCGCCGCTGCCCGCCGAAGCGACAGGTCACTCAGATTCGCACTTGCTTGAGCTCGTCGAACGCCGCCTGCACCTTGTTCCGCAGCGCCAGCGCCATGCGGAACGCCTGGTCGGCCTTCTGCGTCGCCAGAAGCACGTTCTCCACGTCCGTCCGCTGACCCGTCACCAGGTCCTCCGCCGCGGCCGTCGCCTCCTGCTGCGCCTCATTCAACTTCTCAAGGTTCTGCATCAGCGCGTCCTTGAACGTCTCGCCCGACGCGTTGACCTTGACGCTCTGCGCACCGGCACCGGGCAGGCCCGCCCGATCAGCCGCGTTGATTCCCGAGTTGACCAGACCAAGAGGGTCGGACATGGATGACTATACCTTGATCACTCACTCCGGGCGATCGCGTCCTCCGACGCATCGCCCCTGCTTTCAGTTTCGCCCGCTCCGCGAGGCGTCCGAATCCATCCCAAGACTCACGCGATCAGCCGCAGGCTCGCCGCGAAGATCGCCTTGCTCGCCTCGGCCGCCATCACGTTCGCCTCATACGCCCGCACCGCCTCGAGCGCGTTCACATTCTCGCGGACCGAATCGACGTTCGTCCGCGCGACATACCCCGCCAGCGGCCCGTCCTTGAACGCGTGCGGGTTCCCGGGATCAAACTCCCCCGGCGGCGACGGCGACCGATCAACCTCGATCTTCGCGACGCGCACGCCCAGCGCGCTGCCATCGCGGCTCGCCGGCGCGAACATCACCCGGCGCGCCTGCCACGGGTTCAGCCGACCGCTGGAATCAAGCAGCGTGTCGGCATTCGCCAGATTCGCAGAGGCAACGTCCAGCCGCGTGCGCTGGGCGATCATCCCCGACGTCGAAATGTCCAGCGATCCATACACAGGTCAAGCTCCACTTCGCCACTCGGCCACTTCCCGAATCACACCCGCTCAGAAATCGCCGCGCGGATCAAGTCCATGCGAGACTTCAGCAAATCAGAAGCCAACCGAAACGTCGCGGCGTTCTCCACCAGGTCCTTCATGAGCGTTTCCAGATCCCGATTGTTCCGATCATGCGCAAGAATCCCCGTCCCATTCGTGCGCGGGCGCAAGATCAACCGGCCCCCAGGGCCGATCGCGATCTCCCGCGTCTCTTGAATGTTTAGCTCGCCCGCCTGCCCGCCCGTGCGCTCGCGCCGCTCCAGAATCGCCTGCCGCAGCGTGCTCTGAAACCCCTTCACCGAGACATCCATCTGCCGAAAGTCCGGCGTCGAGATGTTCGCGATGTTGTGCGAGAGCAACCGCTGTCGCTGCGCGGCGAAGCCGATCAGCTTCTCAAGCGCGGGAATGCTGCCGGAACTGGAGAGTTCGTCGAACATGGCTGGTCCCGCCCACCGCTGGCGCCGCTCAGATCGCCTCGTCCACAAGCTGCTGCGTCTTCCACTTCTTGAGCTTCAGCCCCAGCGTTCGCACGCCGATGCCCAGCGCCTGGGCCGTCTTCTGGCGATGGCCCCTGAACCGCTTCAGCGTGCTGATGATCGCGTCGCGTTCGATGTCCTCCAGCACGCGGTCCATGATCGGGATCACCGTCTGGATCACGCCCGGCTTCGCTTCAGTCAGCACATGATCCCCCGCGTAGCCGTCTCGCCCGCCGATCGGATAGCTCGCCGGCATCTGCGCGCCGCCCCCACCGGCCATCGACATGTCCGTGTTCAGCCAGGGCTCAACCAGCTCGCGCGTGATCACGCGCCCCTTGGCCAGCACCACCCCCCGCTCGCAGATGTTCTGAAGCTCACGCACGTTGCCCGGCCACTGATACGCCATCAGCACCGCCATCGCGTCCGGGGCGATCGAGTACTCGCCACGCCCGTCGCGCTGCGCGATCGCTCGCACAAAGTGCTCCGCCAGCGGCGCCACATCCTCCGGCCGGTCACGCAGCGCCGGCAGGTGAATCGGCAGCACGTTCAGCCGGAAGAACAAATCCTGCCGGAACTCACCCTTGGCAATCGCCCGCGGCAGATCCCGATTGCTCGTCGCCACCACCCGCACATCCACACCGATCGACAGCGACGCGCCCACCCGCTCGATCACCCGCTCCTGCAACACCCGCAGCAGCTTCGCCTGCACACGCACGCCCACCTCGCTGATCTCATCCAGCAAAAGCGTCCCGCGATCGCTCAGCTCAAACCGCCCCTTGCGCGTCTTGTCCGCACCCGTAAACGCCCCTCGCTCGTGCCCGAACAGCTCAGACTCCAGCAGGCTCTCCGAGAGCGCAGCGCAGTTCACACCCAGAAACGGCCCGGCCCGACGCTGCGAAATCTCGTGGATCGCCCGCGCGACGACTTCCTTGCCGGTACCGCTCTCGCCGATCACAAGCACGGTGCCATGGCTCTCGGCCACCGCCATCACCTGCTCCTTCACGCGCCGCATCGCCGGTGAATCACCGATCAGCCGCTTGATCCCCGCGCTCGAATCACCGCCAGCGAGCCCGGCCAAGAAGCCGCCCGGCGTCGATTCGCCCGCGCGCAACACCGCGTTCTCGCGCAGCAGTCTCGCGTGCTCCGCCGCCCGCTTCACGCTGATCAAGAGCTGATCGCCCTCGAACGGCTTGGTGAGATAGTCAAACGCCCCCAGCTTCATCGCCTTCACCGCGGTCTCCACCGTGGCGAACGCCGTCATCAGGATCACCGGGATCTCTTCATCGATCTCCCGCACCTTGGCCAGCAGCTCAATCCCGGTCATCCCCGGCATCTTCAGGTCGGTCACCACGCAGTCCGGTCGCTGCTGCGCGATCGACTCCAGCGCCTGCTCGGCGCCGTCGGCGGTGCGGACGTTCATCCCCGCGCGCGTGAGCGTGGCGCCCACCGAGTCACGGAGCATTTCCTTGTCGTCAACGACCAGAACCGTTGCCATGCTGAGGCCCTCCTGAGCCGAACAATGCCGGTTCCACCGGCTGAAACGTCAGTATCGGCACAAGCCGCCGGGCGGCCTGCACAATCTGCGCCGGGGAGTTTGCCTCAAGCCCCCAAATCCTGCATCCGCGCCGCCGCCCGAACCGGCAACGCAAACTCCACCACCGCCCCCCGCCCCAGCTCCCCGCCGACATTGCGGATGCTCACCCGCCCGGCGTGCGCATCGATGATCCGATGCACGATCGCCAGTCCCAGCCCGGTCCCCGCCGCTCGCGTGGTAAAGAACGGATTGAACATCCGCGCCGCCACATCCTCCGGCACGCCCGGGCCCGAGTCCGTCACGCTCAGCATCACCATCTCGCGTTCCGTGCCGTCGGCGTCCATCACCCGCCCCATCGCGCACTGCAGCACCAACCGCCGGTCCGGACCGCCGCCCTCGCCCGTCGCCTCGGCCGCGTTGCGGATCACGTTCACCAGCGCCTGATGCAGCAGTCCCGCGTCGCCGCTGAACTCGATCGGTGGACCGGGCGGGCTCACGACTTCAACCGTCACACCCCGCCACACCGCCGAGTCATCACGCGCCGATTCCACCGCGTTCTCCAGCAACTCCGTCGCCACGATCGGCTCGACGCTGAGCCTCGTCTCCCGTGAGAACGACAGCACATCCCGCACGATCGCATCCAGCCGGGTCACCGCGCTGACGATCTTGCCCGCAGTGGTCTGGCACGCCGGCCGGTCCTCAAGGTCCTCGTGCAAGTGCCTGGCGTACAGCATGATCGAGCCCAGCGGGTTGCGAATCTCGTGCGCGATCCCCGCCGCCATCTCACCGAGCATCGCCAGGTGCCTGGTCGTCTGCACCTGCCGGTTCGCCTCTGACAGTTCCGCCTTCAGCCGGACCACCTCGCGCGTCAGCGATTCGTGCGTCAGACTCAGCCGCGAGGTCACGTCATTGAACGACTTCAGCAGCGCGCCCAGGTCCGCCGGGCTCACGCTCTGATCAGCGGACATCACATCGCCCGGCACGCCCGCAAGCTCCGCCACGCTCGTTTCGGTTTCCGTCGGCATCGGCTTCATCCTCGGTGTGCGACCTCGCTCACCCCACACGATCCTGGAACATCGGTTCGCTCTGGTCACCGGCGACCCCCGCCCCGTTGCCACCTCCAACCTGAACACCAGGCGCCGTGCCGCCGGAGTACGCAGCCGCCGCAGCCTTGGTCGCCGATGTCAGCGCAAGCTGCTGCCCCAGCCGCACGCGCTGCGCCTGCAGCGCCGTCTGATCCGCCGCGTCCCGAAGCGTAATGGCCGTCACCAGTTCATCAAGCTCCGCCAGCGTGCGCTTGACCTCGCGCTGGCGAATCTCCGTCACCCCCGCCCACAGCTCACCGCCCCGCTCATCCAGCAGCCGGACCAGCGGGTGGATCTCATCGTGCTCAACGCGCAGCTGCTCCACCAGCGGCTCGCGCACGTCCAGCGCCGCCAGCACTCCGTCAATATCGCCGGTTGACACCGCCGCGCTCAGCTCCCGAGACGCACCGTCGAGCCTCCGCGCCGTCTCGCACGCCTTCGTCGCGATTCGCAGCAGCCGCTCGCCCGCCTGCGTCCCGTGCTCCGCCCCCGATCCTTGAGTGCCCATGCCATCGCTCCCATGGCCCGCCACCGGACGCAACGCCCTCTCCGAGAGCGCTCACCGCGTCCGGACTCACCTTCGGCCCGATCGGCCCGCTGACTGGAGCAAAATCCGCGAGCGGTCGGCCCGCACCGCCGGCCGGCCCGCGCTCGCCCTCGTGCAAAGGGTTCAACCAAGTGACCCGCCGGCCCCGCCACCCCCGGAGCCCGCCGCCGCGCCCGCTCAACTCAAGGCGACTTCGCCGCATTCGCGTCCGCCTGGGCCCCCGCCCGCCTCTCCAGCTCGGTCTGCGCGTCGAACCACTTCTGCCAGTGGCGACGCTGCATCGGCAGGTTCGGGTCGTTGAGCGCCTGCTCGGGGATCATCTGGAGTTGCCGCTTGGCCAGGTCGTGCGCACGCCGCGCCTCGTCCCACTTGCCCATCGCAACATACGCCGCGACGATCTGCGTCCTGGCCACCAGCGCCGACGGATCGTTCGCGTATCGCTGCGCCGCCTGGTCGTACAGCCCGATCGCCCCGGTAAAGTCCCGGCCAAGGTCAAACACACAGTCCGCGACATAGAACGCGCTGTTCCGCAGCATCACCCGCTCGCTGTCACTCAGCGACGCGCCCGGCTGCGAGCCCAGCTCATCGATGACTTCCTGGAACTTCGCCTGCGCAACCCGCAGCCGCTCCTCGCGCACCACCTCAAGCTCGCTCCGCCTGGCCTGGGGCATCGTTTGCCGCAGCTCGCCCTGAATCTCCGCCGCCGACAGCCGGCTCGAATCCGCCAGCTTGTACCGCACAACGCCGATCCGCGGATGCTTGTCATACCCCTCGGCCCGCCGCAACAGCCCGATCGCCTTCGCATAGTCCACGCCGCTCATGTGCTCGATCTCGCCAAGCTCCGTGATCGCGTCGCGGAAAATGTCGCTCTTGGGCCCAACGCGACGCCCAGAGATCACCTCGTCAAGCACCATCCGCGCCATCTCATCGCCCCCGGCCTTTCCATCGGTCAGCAGCGATCGCGCCAGCGGCACCATCGAGCGATCCCCCCACTCGCCGGCCCGCGCCCCATCCGGATCCGGCGCGATGCTCGCCTTGCCACTCTCAACCTTCAGCGTGATTCCCGCGAGGCGTCGGTACAACTCAATCGCCGCGGCGTAATCGCGCTCGGCCTGAAAA
>JALHNK010000155.1 GCA_022843565.1 Phycisphaerales bacterium | reverse complement strand
TTCGACAAGGAGGCCCAGCTCCCCCCCTACCTCTCCCCCGATCCCGGCCTGCACTCGGGCCTCATGATCGCCCAATACACCGCCGCGGCGTGCTGCAACGAGCTCATCGGCCTCGCCACGCCCGCCAGCGTCTGCAACAGCGGCGACCCCTCATCACTCTCCGTCGCCGATCCGGGTGCGGGTATCGAGATCGACTGGTTCTCCGACTCCTGCGGCGGCACGCTTATCGGCACTGGCAACCCCTTCAACGTCACACCCAGCGCCACCACCACCTACTTCGCCCGCGCCCGCCGAACCTCCGACGGCAACACCAGCGACGCGTGCGCGTCAGTCACGGTGACTGTCACCATCTGCCGCTGCAACCCCGCCGACATCGCGTTTGATAACGGCTCGCCACTGCCGCCAGTGGGTGTGCCCGGCGAGACGAACAACGGCGTCACTGAGGCGGATTACAACCTCTTCTTCGCCACGTTCTTCGACGCCGACCCCGCCTGCGACATCGCCAACGACGACGGCTCACCGCTCCCGCCCTTCGGCATCCTCGACACCAACAACGGCGTGACCGAGGCCGACTACAACCTCTTCTTTAGCATCTTCTTTGACGGCTGCGCGTTCTGATTGCGAATCTCCATTGAGTCCCACGCCTCCGGACGCCCTGCCTGAGGCTCTGCGAAGTCACGGGTCGAACGCTCGCGAGCGAACGAGTCAACGAGAATCCGTATCAGTCTTCTCACCCACCTTCGTATCATCGCCCGTGCCCCCGGTTCTCATCCACATCGAATCCCTCGACGACCCGCGCCTCGCCGATTACCGCGACGTCAAAGACCGCCAGCTCGCCGGCGGATTTCTCGATCCCCACTCCGACCCCGCCGATCGCGACGCTCCCCCGGTCCCCGGCCGGTTCATGGCCGAGGGCGAGGTCGTCTTCAACATGCTCCTCACCAGCGGAGCGCGCATCGTCTCGGTGCTGATCTCAACCTCGCGCTTGCAGCCGATGCGCGCCAAGCTCGATCGATTGCCCGACTCCACCCCCGTCTACGTCATCGCCGACGCCGCGATCGAAGCCCTCGTCGGCTTCAACCTCCACCGCGGCTTGCTCGCCGTCTGCCAGCGCCCACCCGCCCGCTCGGTCCCCGAAGTCGCCGCGATGTGCCAGCCCGGCCGCCCGCTGGTCGTTCTCGAAGACCTCGCAAACCACGACAACGTCGGCGGCATCTTCCGCTCCGCCGCGGCTCTCGGCGCCGCGGGCATCATCCTCTCCTCCCGCTGCGCCGACCCCCTCTACCGCAAGTCCCTCCGCGTCTCGGTCGGCTGCGCGCTCCACGTCCCCTTCGCCCGCACCAACCTCTGGCCCGCCGATCTCCAGCTCCTCCGCGCCGAGGGCATCCGCATCATCGCCCTCGCCATCGGCCCAACCGCCACCCCCCTGGACGCCGCGGCCACCCACGCCTTGACCGCCAACCACCGCGTCGCCCTCGTCGTCGGCACCGAAGGACCAGGTCTTTCCACAGGTCTTCTAGAACTATGCGACGACCGCGCGATGATCCCCATGGCCCCCGGCGTTGATTCCCTAAACGTCAACGTCAGCGTCGCCATCGCCCTTTCCAGATTCGCACTGCCGAAATCCGAATAGTTATAGAACAAGACCATAGCTCGATACCCCCACAAATTGTGCCGCGCGGAACAATTCCCGCCCCGCCCCACCGAACAGACAATCCCCCCGAAATCGCAGCGGAATCGAAGAATCTCGGTAAACATTCGTGACCGCATCGCGTATCTGGACATCTGAATCGGGTAGACTTTCGTATCGAACTCACGGGGGCGTTGCGCACAAACACCGTTCTGAACGAACGAGGAGCCGCGTTATGAAGCGATCGATGATGGCGTTTGTCCTGGCCGCGATGACCTTCGCGGGCACGACGATGGGCGTTGGAACCACGACTCGCGACGTTGATCAGCCGGAAATCCGCCGCGACGGCGTCGGCGACAAGCGCGAGGCGCTGAACAAGATGGAGCTCACCGCGTTCGATTCGAGCGTGCTGAGCAAGCTCAGCAAGTGGCAGAACGGCGAGGCGCCCAGCGCCGACGCGATGAAGGACAAGGTCGTTGCGATCGTGATGTGGGCCAACTGGCGGCCGAGCTCGGTGCAGGCGATCCAGCAACTGGCGGCTTTGAATGAGTCCAGCAAGGGCGGATTGATCGTGATCGCGGCCCACGACGCGAAGATGTGGGATGAGGGCGTGAAGCTCGCCGGCGAGAAGGGCATCAAGGCCCTGCTCGCGCACGACGAGAAGGGTGAGTTCCGGGCCGCGCTGAAGAGCGACCAGAACCCCGACATCTACTTCATCGATCGCGCCGGGCAGCTCCGCTTCGCGGACATTGAGCTGGGCTCTGTCACTGCGGCTGCTGAAGCGCTGCTGAAGGAAACGCCGGAAGAGGCCAAGGGCCGTCTGGCTGTGATCGCGGCGAACGAGAAGGCGGCGCGTGAGAAGGCCGCGATGACGCGCGAGGCCAAGAACGTCGTCAACCCCGGCGAGAAGATCAAGGTTGACTTCAAGATGCCCGAGGACTCGGTCTTCGAGGCGCTGCTGTGGCCGAAGGAGAACGACAAACAGGTCGTGCAGTCGCACGCGAACAACATCCAGGGCAAGAAGTGGCCCGTGAAGTTCGGCGGCGAAGAGGTCTGGCTGAAGGGCGCGGCGCCCGACACGCGCGGGCGCGTGATGCTCGTGGATTTCTGGGCGACCTGGTGCGGGCCGTGCATGCGTGCCAAGCCCACGCTCGAGTATCTCCAGACGAAGTACCGCGAGGATCTCGTGGCCATCGGCATGACCGGTTACAACGAGATGAAGATCGACGTCGAGCGATTCCTTCGTTCGAAGGACAGCGAGATGATCCACGCCTGGGACACGGACAAGAAGATCTCCGAGGAGCTTCAGGTGCAGGCGTTCCCGACGGTGTACCTGATCAGCTCCGATGGCGTGGTGCGCTGGATCGGCAACCCGCTGCAGCCGGAGTTCCAGGTGGTGCTGGACATGATCATCGAGCGTGACCCGGGCGTGAAGGCCCGTCGCGCAGCCGAGGCGGCCGCGCTGAAGAAGCGGAGCTGACCGGCGCGGGCGTGCTCTCGCGCCGCGGGGCGCTGGCGCGTCTGTGACTTGGCGAGAACCCATGTGACCGACCGCGCGGCCCGCCGACCTTCGGCGGGCCGCGGTTCTTTTTGGTGGCGCGAATCGCGGCGGTCGGGTCGAGACTTTCGGTTCGTCGATGGCGTTCAAGCTCACCGCTCGATCTGTCGCGCTTCGGCTGGCCGCGAGAACGACCGGGCGCTCACGAGCGCGTCATGCGAGAGCTTGACGCAGCAGCGGGACGACATGTGGCCATGTTCTCAGCGTCCCTCGAACAACCGATCGGCGAGCCAGTCGCTGAGTTGTGGGATGGCTTTGATCTTTTTGGCGCAGGCTTCGATGTCGTAGGCGACGCGGACGAACTGGACGCCGCCCATGCTGCCGAGCTTGGGCTTGTCGCCGCTGGGTGAGGCGAGGGCGTCTTCGCCGGGGTAGTAGGCGATGACGTAGCTGGCGCGGGGGTCCAGGTCGCGCGGCTGGCCGACGGAGCCGACGTTGATGATCGCCTTCTCGGTGTCCATGAAGTTGTACGTCTGATCGGTCAGTTCGCCGGGCGGGTAGAAGTCTGGCTCATCGGTGAAGACGCCGGGGACGTGCGTGTGGCCGACGAAGCAGGTGCGGGTGACGCGCTCGAAGACGGTGGCGAGCTTGTCGGGCGCGGATTGGACATCGTCGGGGAAGATGTATTCGTTGATCGGGCGGCGGGGCGAGCCGTGGACGCAGAGAACGTGGAGGCGGTCGCCCGGGCCGGGGGTGCGTTCGACGACGCGGACGCGGAGCTTGCCGAGGAACTCGTAGCGTTTGCGGCGGGCCTCGTCGTCGGGCTCGGCGTCGAGGGCTTCGCGGGTCCAGAAGGCGGCGGACTCGGCGCCGGGGTTGAAGTTGGTGGGCTCGTAGAGGACGCCGAAGTCATGGTTGCCCATGAGGGACCAATCGCAGTTCTCGCGGATGAGATCGACGCAGAGGAGCGGGTCGGGTCCGTAGCCGATGATGTCGCCCAGGGAGATGATGCGTTTGACGCCGCGCTGGCGGATATCGGCGAGCACGGCCTGGAGGGCTTCGGCGTTGCCGTGAACGTCACTGATGATGGCGGTTGGCACGTGTGAGTCTCGGGCGAGGGAGAGGCGAGGCGAAGGAGGGAAGTCTATCGGATTGCCGGGGTGGCGTCGCCCGTGGCGGCGGATCAGGGATTGGGCGTGGTGGGCGGGTCGATCGTGGCGGGGGCGAGTGGTTGTGGCGGCAGGGGTTGGAGGCTGGTGGCGGCGGCATCGACGAAGGCCGCGATGCGGCGCCAGAGCCGCAGCACGAGCACGGCAAACAGGATGTAGGAGATCACCGGGCCGATGCACAGGCAGAGGAAGAAGACGACGTACAACACGGGCAGGAGCCAGATGTAGATCATGGCTTCCTTGGCGATCGTCTGATCGGGGATGCGATCGGCGATCCAGCGGATGTACAGCATGGTGCAGACGAACCAGAGCGCATGGGCGCCGAAGCTGGCTAACGACGCGAGACCTGCGAGCGCGAAGAAAAGCGCCATGCCGGGGCCTTGTGTGGGGACAAGGCCGGTGTTGATCGCGGCCTGCGAGCTGGCGGCGATGATGCCTTGGATGATGGCTGACCCGATCGCGATGACGACGATGACGATGAGGCTGATGCGGAGCCAGCGGCGCGTGAGGGGGATGTCGCGCAGCGGGGGACAGGAGGAATCGGGTGTGGAGGCGATCCACCAGGCGGCGAAGGCGACGCCGGCGGCGATGATCTGCCAGAACGCGTGGACGAGCTGCGACGACAGACCTGTGCCGGCGAGGGCGAGGCTGCTGCCGAAGGCGATCACGTACCCGATGATGCTCAGGGCGATCGAGAGGGCGGCGAGGCCGAAGCCGCGCCGGAGCGTCATGAGATAGGGCAGCGGGCTGTTGCGGAGCTCATCGGTGCGGATGGAATCGCGGACGGGCGTGCCGCACTCGGGGCAGTTGGAGCTGAGCCGGAGGCCGACGAGGTCGTAGTTGCAGACGCGGCACTGGCGCTTGAAGGTGACCAGCGCATCGGGATCGATCTCGTCGGGGCTGAGGGATTCGATGATGGGCAGGCCGCACTCGGGGCAGAAGGAGTCGAGCGGGAGACCTTGGAGCGAGTACTGACAGCGGCGGCACGCGCGATTGATGCGGAGGAGCGAGTAGGTGGTGATCTCGTTCGGATCGACGCGCGGCGGGAGCGCGCTGCGTGTTATCGGAGACGCGAGCGATTGCTCGGGGTCGGCCGCGATGGTGGCGCTCGCTGCGAGTTCGGCGATGGTGCGAGCGTCGGCATCGCGGCCGACCGCGTGCGGATCGATCGCGGGCGCGGGCAGTGGTGGAGGGGTGTCGCTGGAGCGCGGCGGTGCGTCCGGTGGTGGGTTTGGTACTGCGGAGGGGTGATCTGGCGCGTTGTTGGCTTGGTCGCGATCGGCGCTGTTCGATGATTGATCGCCGACGTTGTCGGAAGATGAAATGCGTTTCGGCAAAGTGGAGTCGCCCGACGACGACGACGACGGGTCGATCGGGGGCGTGGGGCTCGGGGTGTTGTCAGCATCGCTCATGGGGTCGCTCGCGTGCGGTGCGATGGCGGCGGTGGTGGAGCGTGATTGTCAGGCGGGCGTGATGGAGTCTTCGACACGATACCAGCCGGCGGGTTGGTGTGCGAGCCAATGGGCCAGGCGGAGCGCGCCGTGGGCGAAGAGGTCTCGCGTTGTGGCGCGATGGGTGAGCTCGATGGTCTCGCCGGGGCCGGTGATGCGGATGGTGTGCTCGCCGATGATGTCGCCGGCGCGAATTGAAAAAATTTCTTCATCGCGAAGATCGCAGCCCGCGGCGCGGAGCGCGCTGGCGAGGCGGAGCGCGGTGCCGCTGGGCGCGTCGGTCTTCATCGCGTGATGCTGCTCGACGATGCTGGCGCGATAACTCGGGCCGAGCGCGCGGGCGAGCGACGCGGCGGCGCTGGCGAGCGCGGCGACGCCGAGTGAGGTGTTGCTGCAGACCAGCACGGGCACGTGCGTGGAGAGATCGCGGAGCGCGTTGAGCGTCGATTCGTCGAGGCCGGTGGTGCCGACCAGGAGGGCGGCGCGTGAGAGACGGGCGAGATCGATGGCGTGATAAGTGGCATTTTTGGCCGAGAAATCGACGATTGCGTGGATCGGTCGATCGGTGGCGGTCGGCGGAGTGCCCGTGGTGATGGCGAGTGATTGCAGCGCGCGATGCGCGTCGCTGGCGCGCACGGTGGAGGGATCAAGAGGGCGGTGATCGTGATCGGAGACGACGCGCAGCGCGACGTGTACGAGCGTGTGATCGCGCGCGAGGGCATCGATGCGTTGGCCCAGGCGGCCTCGCGCGCCGATGAGCGCGATGCGTGTGATGGCGCGTGATGGGTCGAGCGCGGCGGAGGTGGATGCGTCGCGTTGTGGATTGTTTTGACTTGACATGCGTGCTCAAACTCTATCTAGTGGTGGAGGTCACGGAGTCGATTTGCGTCTTCGAGCACAAAAACCTTCAAGGGTTCGTTCGAGCGCGACCGATACTCACAGTGACCTGTTACCGCTCGCGACACTCGGCACGTTGCCAAGGACCACCGCGAGTCATTCTTAGTCCGGATTAATCCGGGGAGAAAATACCATGGCAAAGAAGGCCAAGAAGAAAGCGGCTGGCAAGAAGAAGGCCGCCAAGAAGAAGAAGTGAGTCTGGGTTGCGCAGGGCGCGCGAGAACGTCGCGCGAACAGCCCCGGTCTCACGCCGCGGCGTGAGCGAGCCGGGTGCGTGTGCGCGGTGAACGACGCGAGCAGCGCCAGAACGCAATCGAGCTCACCGCCCCGTCATTCGTGACGGACGGCGTCTCGAAACACTCGACGCAGGGCCGGCCAAGTGCTGGCCCTTCGTCGTTTTTGGGGCTTGGGGAGCGGCAGAGTGGTGGGGCGTGCGGTGACGCGAGGGTGGGTGGCGGGGGCGCGACTTCGATCTCTTCCCGATGAAGCAATCGCCGTTCGCCGCGCCCCCTCCGGCTCGAAGACTCGCCACCTCCCCCGGTGGGAATGTTTAGATCCAGGACATAGGTGGCGCTTTTCAGGGCATGGGTGACGGTGAACTCCCCGCGTCGGCGGGGCGA
>JALHNK010000154.1:3736-7331 GCA_022843565.1 Phycisphaerales bacterium | reverse complement strand
CGTCGTCGTCATCATCATCGGCGTGCTCGCCGCGATCGTCGCGCCGCGTGTGCTCGGTCGCGTGGGCCAGAGCAAGACCGCCGCGGCGGAGGCGAAGGCGGCCACGCTCGCGCAGCAAGTGGCCCTCTACATGGCCGACTGCGGCCAGCCGCCCAGCAGCGGCGATCTCATGTTCCTCGTTGAACGCCCCAGCGACGTGCCCGAGGACAAGTGGAAGGGTTACATGCCCAACACCGACGCGCTGCTGGACCCTTGGGGCAACAAGTTCATCCTCGTCTTGCCCGGTCAGCGCAACAAGGACTTTGACATCGTCAGCTACGGCAGCGACAAGGCCCCCGGCGGCGAGGGCGACGCCAAGGACGTCATCAAGCCGTAAGCCCACGCACGCCCACTCGCCTCGCTCAACCTGCTTGCCCCTTCACCCCGCTGTGATCGCGATCACCCCACGCCCGCTGCACGCCCGATGCCCCGCCGATGACCTGGCCCGCACGACATCCCGCCCGATCTGTGAGGCCTCCGTCCTCGCGCACCGGCGTCGTCGCACGCCCGCGCCAGTCGGGCGCGTTCTCGATGGTCGAGATGATCGTCGTCATCATCCTGATCGGCGTTCTGGCGGCGATCGTGCTGCCGCGATTCATGGGCACGCGTGATCGCGCCGCCGGGGCCGAGAGTGAGACGGTTCGCCAGCTCATGTCCTCACTGGGCCAGCGACTCACACTCAGCGGCCAGGGCGTGGCGCTCCAGTTTGAGCCCGAAGCGAGGCGGTTCTCTCTGCTCATGCGGGCCGACTCCGGATCGCAATCGACCGCCTCCGCATCCGCGACTGTGAAACCCAGCAGCGATGAGTGGAAGCCGATGCCGCTGGTGCGCCCGGTCGTCCTCGCGTCAACGCGGCTCTCGGCCCTCGTCGTTGACGGGCGATCGATCCCGGTGACCACGATCAACGGCAACGCAGGTGCGCCGTATCAACTGGAGTTTCAGCCCGGCCGCGCTCGCCCCGTCATCTCGATCGTCCTGGTTCGCGAGGACCTCGCCGGTGAGGACGCCCCCGCGTACCAGATTGATCTGCCGTCCAGCGAGCCGGTGGCAAAGGTGCGCTCGATCGCCAGCGCCCGCACATTCATGCCCCTTCAAACCCGTGGCGAGGATCTCGACGCCGCGGGCCGGAGGGATCAGGCATGGTGAGGACGCGAGCCAAGTGGCAAGCACGCTCCGGCGTGGCGCTGATCGACGCGATCGTCGCGACGATCATCCTCGGCGTGGCCCTGGCGGTGATCGTCGGGCTCACGGCGCAGTCCATCGGCAGCCAGAGCCAGGGCGAACGGATGCAGATCGGCGCGATGCTCGCCGATGAGCAGCTCAACCTCGTGCTGGCGCGCGGGCCGGAGAAATACTCCGGCAATGACGCGATGCCGACCTCCGGCGCGTGCGAGGCGCCGTTCGACGCGTACTCGTACGCGATCACGCTGAGCGCTGGCCAGAGCGGCGAGCCGTACCTGGTGCAGGCGGTGATCTCGTGGCGCAGCCCCTCTGGGCGCGATGAGAGCGTCCGCGTGCAGACACTGATCGCGCCGCGCATCGGGACGGTGCCTGAGCCGGCGCGAACGGTGCCGACGGAACTTGTGCCGGAGTCCACACAGTGAGCCCGCGTCCGCGAGCCAACCCGAAGTCGAGCCCCCGCGCGTTCACGCTGGTCGAGTTGATCGTCGCGTCGGTGATCATCACGCTGATCGCCGGGGCGACGACGCTGGTGATCGTGCGCGCCGTGAAGACCCGCGCGTCGTCCGCGGCGCGTCAGGAGGCGATGAGCCGCGCCATGACCGCGGTGGAGCTGGTCGCGCGCGACGTGCGGCAGCTTGCTCGCGAGCACGAGCCGGTCCATGTGCTTTTCAGGCTCGCTCCCGGTGGGGCCGCGCCATCGCCAATGGGTGTGCAGGCCGGCGATTCTGATCAGGTGCTGATGCTGGTGAACTCGCTGCGCCCGGTTCGCGCGATCTCTGATCAGCCCGAAGGCCCGATCCACGAGGTGCAGTACGCCCTCCGCCCGGAGCCGGGTGCCGCGGGCCTGAGTTTGTGGAAGCGAGCGGACCCGCTGCCGGATGGTTTGCTGGACAGTGGCGGCGTCGCGGCACCGCTGATCGATGGCGTCACCGGCCTCCGCATCGAGGCGTCGAGCGACGACGGCGTCTGGACCACGACATGGGACTCGGATACTGACGGCTATCCGCACGCCGTTCGCATCAGCGTCGTCGCCATCGGTGGTAGCGGTGCCGCCGAGGTCAGCGCCACCGCACGCACCGTCGTCGCGCTGGATCGCACGCCACTGCCAAAGGCGCTTCCGGGCGCTGCGGCCACGACGACCACGAACCCCACGACCACGCCCGGCGCAACCACGCCAACCACGACCCCGACTCCGCAAGCCCCCGGCGGCAACGCAGCACCGGGCGGCGGCGGTCGTCCGAATCCTGGCGCGGGTGGTGGCGGCGGCCGACCGACCCCCGGTCCCGGCGGTGGCCAGACTCCAGCTCCGTTCCCCGGCGGCCCGGGCGGCGGCGGCGCGCCCGGTGGCGGCGGTGGTGGTGGTGGGGGGCCTCGCGGGCGAACTCGATCAGAGGTGCGCCGGCGCCGCCAGCTCCGCAGCGCCACAGGTGTCGCCAGCGGTTCAACGCTCGCATCGACATCGCGCACGGCCGCCCGTCGCTCGCGCCGTGGCTTCGCCATCGCGATGGTCGTGTGGGCGGTGGGGATTGTCACGCTGATCCTCGTTGCGATTCAGGCCAGCTCCCAGGCGCAAGCCGCGGCGGGCCGGGAGAGCGTCGCACGCGTTCGCGCGATGTGGGCGGCCAGAGCCGGCATCGAGAGCGTGATCGCCCGCTTGCAGCGCGAGACGCAGCAGGCCTCGCCCGTCGGCGCGACCAGTCTGCTCGTCTCGTTGGCGGATGTCAGCGAAGGCTCGCTGGATGGCAGTGGCTTCGAAGTCTGGCACGGCGACTCTGGCACGCGGGCCCCCGGTCCTGCCGATGCCCACGCCAAGATCAACGTCAACCTCGCCACCGCTGCGGACCTCATGCTCATCCCCAACATGACCGAGGAGGCCTCGCAGTCCATCATCGATTTCATCGACGCCGACGACGAGCCTCAGGAGTCTGGCGCAGAGTTTGAGACCTATTCCGGCAAAGCGATCTCGTACCTGCCTCGCAACGGCCCGATCCGCAACATCGCCGAGCTCGAACTCGTGGAAGGCGTGCAACGCTTGTACCTCCGCGAGCTTGATGACAACCTCGACGGCGTCATCGACGCACAGGAACTCGCGATCGGCAAGCCCTCGTCGGGCGGAGCGCCGACGGCAACGACGCAGTCTGGTGGCGGTGGGGCGATCAACCCTGATCTTGGTTGGGCCGGGATACTGACGGCTTCGAGCACCGGCGGCGGATTGGCGATCGGCGGCGAGCCGCTTGTAGACATCTCCCTGACCGAGACCCAGCCCGGCGACCTGACGAGCGTCACCGCGATGGAGACCACGCAGGCGGAGGTGATCCTCGCGGCGGCGCAGTCTGGCACGGTGACGATGGCGGACTTCATCCGCACCGACCTG
>JALHNK010000154.1:0-3726 GCA_022843565.1 Phycisphaerales bacterium | reverse complement strand
GCGCAACAGGTCTCGCAGGTCAGCGGGCAGCAGTTCCGCAACGTGCGAAACCTCGAGCGTGCGCAGCTCACGGCGCTCTTTGATCACGCGACGATCGGCGATGAATCGGGTGTGACGCCGGGCAAGCTGAACATCAATACCTGCTCGCAGGACGCGCTGAAATACCTGAGCGAGGTTGATCCGTTCGTCGCCGACGCCATCCGGGTCTATCGTGATCAGCAGCGGGGAGACATCGCGTCGATCATCGAGCTGCTGGATGTCGGCGGCGTCAGCCGCACGGCGCTCGCGGATCTCACGCGGCTCATTGATGTCCGTTCCAACGTGTTTCAGTTCAGCGTGACGGGCCGGGACGAGAACACGGGCCTGACGGTTGAAATGCAAGTCGAAGTGGATCGTTCAACCCTTCCAGTCAAAATCAACGCCATCCGCATCCGCTAGCCCACCACGCTCTAGAACTGCTCGCCGCATCTTTCACAAACACCCCGCTGACCAATCCAACCGCCTTGGTTCCTCGAACCCCACCCGACGTTCCCATCCCACCGAATATCGTGGCCACCCGCCACTCCTGCCGAACACAACACCATGCCGACCTCGCCCAGCACACCGAACGCCTCGAAACGCCCCGCCCGGGCCGCGGGCGTGTGGCGCGTTGGCGGCACAGCGACGACGCCGGCCCAGCTCCGCGTCGTCGTCTGCCGCGCGGGGCGTGCCGGCGAGCCGAGCGTGGTGATCGAGAGCTTCCGAACGATCGACGCGCCGACCAAGGCCGTCATCACCCGGAACATCAAGCCTCTGGCCGAGGTCATGGTCGGCGTGCTGCCGGCCGCCGCCGCGACATGGCGACGCCTCGAAACCCCCGTCCCGGCTGAATCGAACGCCGAGAGCATCGCCGGCGCGCTCGCGCTGATGGCCGAAATGCAGGCACCCGGCGTTCCGGCCCATCGTCGCGCCGCAGGTGTGCTCCGCGTTTCACCCGAGGCTCCGCCGATCACCGGCGTCGCGGCATGGGTGCAGGACATGCCCGCACCCGTCTCAAGCCTCGACGCACTCGGCGAGATCACGCAGTACGTCCCGTCCACCGCGGCTCTGGCGATTGCGATGCGAGTCACCGGCCGCGCCCTGGGCGTGAGCGTCCTGGCCGAGACCGGCGAGGGCGGCGTCGGCACGATCACCGTGCTCGCCTCCGGTCCGCGCGGCACCGTCGTCCGCGTCGCACGCGACGAGTCCTCCGACAAAGACGCATGGCTCGCGTCGATCCGTGATCGCGCTGACGAGGCCGCCAGCGCCAGCGGCGCCGCTCCGCTCACGATCACCGCCGAGGCGCTCGTCGCCGGCGTCGCGATCGCAGCCCCGGGCGGTCGCTCGGGTGAGGTTCTGGTTGGCAGCATTCCCAGCGCGCCGCGATGGCTTGAGGAATACGCCCCGGCGCTCGGCGCCGCGGCGGGTGTCATCCTCGCCGATCCATTCGAGCGGGCGCTGGTCGCCATGACGTTTGACCCGCCGGGTACCGCCGGCGGCCTGATCGAGCGTGGTGTCACGGCGCTCGCCAGGCCACGAGTTGCCGTCGCTCTGGCGGTCGTGTGCCTCGCTCTCCTGCTCGGCCTCCCGCTGGCCGCGGCGTACGCCCGGCTCACGCTGGTGACGGCTCGCGCCGCGAGCACGGAGCCTGTGCGTGCCCCGGTGCTCGACGCGGCCCGCCAGGCGGATCTGTACGCAATCACCGTGAGCCGCCGCTGGCCGATGAGCAAGCTGCTGGCGGAGGTGGTGGGCATCGCGCCCAAGGGTGTCAGCGTCGAGTCGGTGACGATCGAGGTCGGGCAGCCGGTGCGCATCGTCGGCACCGCCGAGAGCGCCGAGGCCGTGTCGCAATGGCGCGAAAAACTCGCCGGCAGCCCCATCTTTGAGGACGCCAAGTCCAACCAGTCCACGATCTCCGGGCAGAGCGGCGTTCGCTTTGATCTCAGCGCCCGCGTGGCCCAGCCAACGATGGCGATGAACTCCGACGCCGCGGCTCTTGCAAAGGCGGCCCAGGCCGCCGCGGGCAACGCCAACACCGCGGCGCCCGCCGCCCCGCGCAGCGGGGCCAGCACCACCACGAGTAACCGGCCACCGGCTCGCAACGACAACCCGCCGGCACGCAGCGATCGCGGCGGCTCCACCCCGTCACGCAACAACACCCCGGCGACCGCCTCACCGACGGATCCCAAGCCGGCGCCCGCGCCGGTTCCGTCGCCGATCAGCGCCGATCAGATCACCAAGCTCGATCGCGCCGGCGCAATGCGAGAGTTCAGCGAGCGCCGGCGCGCCGCGTCATTGCCCTCGATCGACGAGACGACGCGCCAGCGCTTGAAGGACGAGGCCGAAGCGTGCCGCGCACGCTTGCAGTCGCTCTCAGGGAGCTCATCATGAACGCGATGATCTCGCGTCTTCGTTCGCTCCCCCGCGCCGCACAGTGGCTCGCGGGCCTTGTCGCGTTCCTGGCGATCTATTTCGGCGTGGTGGAGCCCGCGATCGCGCTGATGAACGATTGGAACGAGCGGGCCGACCGCATCGAAGCACAGAGCCGCGCGACCGCGACCGTCGCCGATAGCCTCGCGTCGACCGCCGCGGAGTTCGAGCGTCAGGTCGTCGCGATCGGCAAGGCCCGCCCGCCCAGCACGTCCAGCGACCCGCAGGCGGCGCTGGACGGCTGCCTGACCAAGATCGTCTCGCGCCGCGAGATCGTCGAGCGCCGCCGAAACGTCCGCGCCGCCAGCACGCTGACGCTCAACGGCGTGCGAACGCTCGCGGGCGATCCGCCGCCGAAGATCGAGCGGCTGCAAGTCGAGTGGCAGATCGACTGCGACACCACCAAGCTCATGGCGGTGATGAAGGACCTCGAACTCGCGCCGGAAGTTCACAGCGTTTCGAGCGTGCAGATCCGCAAGAGCGCCGACACGCGTGCCGAGGCCAGCGGCATCCTGAGCGTCACGTTCTTCGTCGAGACGTGGTACGTCCCGCGCCCGGGCACCACGCCGTCCGGTGCCGCGATGCGTGATCGATCTCAAGGAGCCGGAGCATGAGAACTCAGGCTGGCATCCTCGCGATGTGGACCTCGCTCTGGGCCACGGCGCGCCTGGGCGTCATCATGCTCGGCGTGCTGGCGATCACCGCCGCCCTCGCCCTGCTGATCACGTGGCCGGTGATCGCGATCAACCTGACGCCCGCCCGGCAGATCGCGTTCACGCCGATCGAGCCCAGCGAGAAGGCCGCCCGCGAGAGCCGCGCCGAGGCGACGCTGCGCTCAGCCGGTGAGCGCCTGGTGAACCGCTCGCCGTTCTACCCGCTAAAGCCGCAGGCACCCGAGCCCCCGCGAAACCTCCCCCGCCAGTACGCCGGCCCGCGCATCGTCGCGATCTATGGCGACACCGCCTGGTTTGACGACAAGAAACGCCTCCGCGTGGGCGAGCCCGAGCAAGAGGGCCTGCAACTGGTCGAACTCTCGCCGCCCTGGGGTGCAAAGGTCCGCTGGCGTGGCGGTGAGTTCAACATCACGCTCTTTGAACGCACCGCCGATGTGCTCTCAAGCGGCGGCTTCTCTCGCGAGAACATCGTCGAGCCGCGCACGTTCCTCTCGCCACCGCGAAGGCCCGCGCCGCAACCGGCCCCCGCGCCCACGCCACCGCCCGCGCCCGTCGCGGCCCCCGCCGAGGTTCCGGGTGCCGCTCCGTCGCCACGCAGCGCCCC
>JALHNK010000153.1 GCA_022843565.1 Phycisphaerales bacterium | reverse complement strand
GCCTCGGCGGTGGTGAACCCAACACCGAAGAACGCCGAATACGCCTGAAAGTTGGCGATGTCCCACGAGAGCCCTGTCAGCATCAGCGCAATCGACCCCACACGCACGATGATGAGCGAGGCGCCCGCGATAATCAGCAGTGAGATGATCGCACCCATGCAAAGTCGTCAATCAATCCGGATCACCTGAGTAGTTCGTGGTGTGGATCAGTGTATGGATGTGGGCGGCCCCAGCCACAATGCCAAACTTCGCGGCGGAATGGAGTCCGGATCGAATCGATCGCCAGAGCCAGTGACCGCCGAAAAGCAGAGTGCATCGCATGATCCCAAGAAGCGCTCGTGTCACCGTCCGAAGTCGTCCTTCGTCAGCACGCCGTCCTTGTTGCGGTCCAGGCGGTCGAACTGGCGGTGCAGGTTCTCCGGCACTTCCTTCTTCTCGATCTTGCCGTCCTTGTTGGCATCGAACTGCGTGAGCAGGCTCTCAAACGAGAGGCCACGCCCCCCCGCGCCCCCCGCCCCCCCGCCGCCGCCTCTGCGCCCGGGAGTGCTCCCCGCGGGCAGTTCTTCGGGGTGGCTCGGGTCCTCCTGCACCAGGTAGTACTCGACGTACCCCAGCATCATCTCGTCGTAGGTCTGCGAGCCCCAGCGGACGGTCTTGCTCGGGTCTGGGTTGGCGGGGTTGCCCGCGCTGTTGTCGTACCACGCCGTCGCGTGGATCGTCGAGCCCTTGGGGACATCCAGCGGCTCGCGGCGGAGGTACCGCAGTTGCCAGTTGAAGTCGTAGCGCGGGATGTCCAGCAGCAGTTCGCGCCCCCCACTGTTTGCATCCTCGTCGCCTGCGCCCGCATCGCCGGGGCGGTCCAGTTCGTAGCGGAAGGCTTTGCCGCGGACGTGCATGTGCGGCATGAAGGCCAGCACCTTGGCATCGGCGGGCATGCGGACGCTGGCCCGCTCCTGGTGATTCGCGGCGTTGGGCGGGATGCTCAGGCCCCGCGCGGCGATGCCCGCGGTGCGGACGATGTGCTTGGGGGCCTGCTCGTCGAACAGGAAGCCGATCTTCATCTGGTCGCGCGTCGCCTTGCCGTTGGGTGTGTAGTGGATCTGGAAGAGCAGGACCGATTTCTTGGGCAGCCGCTTGGCCAGGCCGTCGGGATAGATCACTGAGTCGTTGCCCGGCACATACGCCGCGAAGAAGCCGCCGGACTCGTCGATCGCGGCCTGCCGCCTGATGGTCGGATCACGCAGCGCTGCTTCGGGCAGCACGAACACAAGTACGTGGTGCACCACGGCCTTGTCGGTGGGGATGATCTGCGTGCCGCGGACCCACGTGTCCTCCGCAAGATTGGTCGGAACCATGACGATCTGGTACGGCATGACGCCGTCGGCCTTGATGGCGATGGGCTCGGGGAGTTGATAGACCGCGCTGGGCTTGCCGATGCGCCACTCGCCGGAGGCGAAGGTCGAGGGGAGCGGCAAGTCGGCATCGCTGCCGCGCGGCTTGCCGGCCTTGATCCAAAGGGCGATCGTGTCCTTCTCGGCATCGCTGAGCGAGCGGTCGTTGGCCCACGGGCTGTCGGTGTGCGCGGCCTTGTTGTTGGTCTTGTCATCGCCTTGGGCCTTCGGCTCGACGGCGAACCACGGGGGCATGATGCCCTCTTGCGTCACGGTGCGGATCATCGAGGCCCGCTTGGAGACGGCCTCGAATGACTCGAGACTGAACGGCGCGACGCCGCCGGAGCGGTGGCACTCGATGCAGTTGTTTTGGATGATGCGGGCGATGTCTTTGGTGTACGTGATCGTCGAAGGCTCGGGGGGCGTGGCGTGCTTGTCTGCGCCGGCCGCGAGTTCGATCGCGCAGCCGGGTGAACTGGTGGCGCTGATCGCCGGGCGTTGGCCCGCAAGGGTCGCGTCGAGGGCGTTCTCAAGGAAGCGCTGGCGCGGGGCATCGTGCCCGAAACCCACGCCGTACTGGTCACTCACCGCGCCGCGGTAGACGAGCGAGTTGCCCGCGTCGACGACGAAGACCTCGGTGGTGGTCTTGGCGTGCAGGGCCGCGACGATCGACTGGTCCTTGTCGTTGAGGTACAGGCCCTTGAAGCCCTGATCCTTGATCTGCCCGCGCATGTCATCGGCGGAGTCCTCGCCGCTGACGTTGACGTAGACGAACTTGACGCCCTTGCTCGCGTACGCCGCCTCGATGCGGGCCAGCGACGGCGCGAACTTCTTGCAGAGGGGGCAGGTGACGCTGGTGAGCGCGATGACAGTCAACGTCTCGCCACGGCCGGTTCGCCACGAAACCGTCTTGCCGCTCAGGTCCGTGCCGCGGGCATCGGCGACGTAGCGGCCGATGCCGAGGTCCCGGGCATCCCGCGGCGAGGGCGGGGCGATAGGGGAGGGGGTGACGCTCTCGCCCGGCTTGGAAAACGGCTTGCTTCCCGGCTGGAGCATGCCCGCACCGGACGCGCTGGCGGATGCTCCAATGACCAAACCTGTCCAGAGCCATTCACGGGCGTGCTTCATCGAGGACTCCAACGGAGTGCCGTGCGTACGGGAGACAAACGACCCCGCGTCGCGGGTATTGCACGACTCGTCGCACGCGATGGTGAGGATTATCGGCTCAGGAAGGGGTTGTTGCCGCCGAAGCCCCGGCCCCCAACACGCCGGGGTCGCTTTGCCTTTGCACAGCCGAGCGGTCGACGACGCCAGCCACCGGCGAGGTCAGGCCTCTGCAAACCACCGGCCCGTCGCCCGACGCAGCGTGTGCTGCCACCAGAACGGCACCGCCGACAAGCGCCCGAGGAGTAAGAACAGACCCCAGGGCGCCGCCAGTGCCCGCGCGGCCAACTCCGCGCCGCTCAGGCCCGCGCGGCGTTCGAAAACGATTGGATCCCAGAACGACCAGACATGCACCGGCCTCAGCCCTGCGCGTGTGAACAAACTCAAACTCCCGCTGAAGCGACGGCTGGCGCGGAGGTGTGTGGCGTAGGCCGGGTGGATAAGCGCGAACGGAGCGCTGACGATCAGCCGTCCTCCGGGCGCCGTGGCCGATGGGGCCCGCAGCCGCTGGGCGAGCGACGCGACCATCGCCTGCACATCGGGGACATGCTCCAGCACGTCGAGGCAGACAATCGCGTCGTAGCACCCCGTGCCCAGCGCGTCCGGGTCCGTCACCACCTCGACCGACCCCGGCAACCCCGCCGTTCGACGCGACAGCAGCGACCGCGCGAACCGCTCGCTGGGCCCCGGGAACTCCATGTAGGTGATTCGGTGCCCATCGTCGGCGAGGCGGCGAGAGTCGAACCCCAGCCCGTCGCCGATGCAGAGCACATCCAGCGAGGGCCCCCGCGCCAGACCGCGGCCCCATCGCCGCAGGTGCGCCGCGACCCGCGACCGCAGCGCACGCTTGATGGGGTGGATGTTCCAGAGCGCCAGCTCGAAGATGAACGAGTCGGTCGAGGCGTAGAAGGCGTCCATCGCCGGCGTCCACTCGTGGGGTCTCACGCCCGCGGCCCGCAGCGCCGCGCCCACGGTGCTGCCCGGGCGGCGATACTCGGCGCGGAGCATCGATCGCACCTCGTGAGGTGATCGGCGGGTCGCCTCGGCGATGAGCGCCACCATCGCATCGAGCGAAGTCAGCGCGTCGGCGTTGGCGGGGGGGTCCATGCAGATAGTCTACCGACCCCGCGTCTCATCCTTCGCGCCGTTGATGATGAGGACAAACAGCGGCAGAGCGGGTACCTTGTCAAACGTGAACATGCTCGCCACCACCGGCGCGATCGCGCTGTCCTTGGGTCTTGACGCGGGATCCGAGCCGGGCTGGAGCATGCCCGCGGCGCCAACGCCCAGCATCGTGGCGGCCGCCACGACGATGCATCCGCACCACAACCATTCATGCGCGCACTTCATGCCGGACTCCGGGGGAGGAGAGGGTGCAGAGGGCTAACGCCGGCCGGGCTTGG
Organism: Phycisphaerales bacterium; assembly: GCA_022843565.1. GTDB lineage: Bacteria > Planctomycetota > Phycisphaerae > Phycisphaerales > UBA1924 > JACVCS01. Next base: position 3,530 of record JALHNK010000153.1, on the reverse strand, counting down.
CTATTGCTTCATTGTCGACCCAGCGTGCGGGCGTGATCGCCTCGTCGGCGTGTCGCATCATCTGCAGCAACACGGCCGTCTGCCCCAAGTTCACCGAGCAGTTGCCGATGCGTCTGCCTTGGGTCGAGAAGTTCAAATCCGCTCAGGAGTGAGCCCAATTGGGCCTTATTTTGACCGGCAGAGGACCAGAGATTGAACTGCAACCACAACACTGTAAACTCCGTGCCGCTCATGAGAAAGTCCTTCAATGTGCGCATCGAAGGGCTTTACTCTGAACAAAGTCGGGGTGAGAGGACACGGTTTGAACTTTTTGTGGAGGGAATCCGCCTCTGGGGCCCAGAAACGCGGTTCTTGCTGAGTCATGAAGCAGTAGAGCAAGTCGGAGCGAGAACAAACCAGTAGACGATCGGTTGGAGAACGTCAGGGTGTTGGGCGCCGATGTGCCGCGACTCGTGAGCAAGAACATCCGACCCGATCCGGTAAGACACAGGTTGATCACGTCCCGGAATGCGACAGTGGCGCCACAATGGCACGCCGTCGACGCGCTGCCATCAACGCACCGAACCCCAGCCCAACTGCCGCGCCGGGTGTGGGAATGGGTCTGGTCCAGAGGAGGGCTTCGGCTCGATTCGTGTTCGTATTGATGCCAAAGCCGGTCACGTAGAGGTTGATGCCATCGCTTGACACTCCGCTTGCACGGCTGGTCGAGAACCAAGCGGGAAGCACCACGCTGAGATCCTCGAATGACGCCGACGATCCGCTCCAGATTGCGGCGCGGCCGATGCCGCCGATGGTGGACTCGCCAACCTGGAACACGTCGTCCATATCCCACACACGAGACACCGACGCAACCGCGGGGTGCAGGTCGATCCACGATGCGGCGTTTCCGGTCCAGAGGGCGGCTCGAGCTCCCGCACCGAGGTCTACGGAACCGCCTTGTCGGGCTCCACTGATGGCATAACCGAAGGACTGCACGGCACCGACGGGATGGAGGTCGATACGGGAGACGGCCGTGCCACTCCACACGCTCGCCCGATACACGCCGCCGAACTCTGCTGTGCCGACCTGTTGCGTGCCGCTCGTTGCGTTCGCGAACGAATCGGTGGCACCCGCCGGATGCAGATCGACATAGGACGAAGCGGTGCCCGCCCACAGCGCCGCACGACGGTCACTGCCGATCCAGACCTCACCTACTTGCTGGCTACCCGATGTCGCGCTGGCAAGCGACGTTGCCGCGATCGCGGGATGCAGGTCGACCCATGACTCGGCAGTGCCGCTCCACAGACTCGCGCGAACGGCACTACCGGTGTTGATGTAGCCAACTTGGTGTGAGCTGGAAGCACCGTTCGCAAACGACTCCCGAGCGCCCGCTGGGTGAAGATCCACCCATGACGCAGCTGTGCCAGTCCAGAGGCCGGCATGAGACAGGCCGGCAAACTCGGCAGAGCCAGCCTGCTGCACGCCAGCGGCAGCACGGCCCCTCGAAACACCCGCTCCCCCGGGGTGCAAGTTGGTCACGCTCCACTGCGCGTGGACGGTCGAAACGCTCAGTACGGTGCTGAACACACTCGCGGCCACAAATGCAAAGAACCTCGTAAACATGATGACACACTCCTTGATGAACGTTGCTCGAGAACACGATGCCTGACCACAACACTTCACAACTGGACGATCTCACCAGGAGTCACCGCCGCTGCCGACGTGTCGTCACCAACGCGCCCAGCGCCAGCACCGCCGCGGCCCCAGGCGTGGGAATGGCCGTGATCAGATCGATGTGAATGAAGGAGCCTGCAGGAAACTCGTACCCGCCGTAGGAGATGCGCACGCTGTCAGAGGTGAAGCTGATGTTGCTCGCACTGAAGGTCGGATAGCCGCTTGGTACATACTGGTCGAAGCCGATCCCGTTGGAGTACGCCACGCTCACACCTGTGATGAAACGGTTTGGCTCGCCGATAAAGTCAAGATCACGAATCTCAAGCCAGGTTGGGCTGTGCCCAGTGTTGAAGAAGGGCCCGTTCCAGGCCTCACGTGAGTCCAGCCGGATCGACATCGCTTCCACGTTGATGCGAAAGACCGGCGTGCTGTCAATCATCTCGGCAAACTCGTGCTCCGGACTCGTCACCACCGCGGCGCCGGCCAGCACGGCAATCCCCGAGGACTGCGGCTGTGTCCAGAAGCGCACGGTGTCGCCCACGAGCGTCTGTCCCCGAGCGGTTGTCGCAAGTGTGAGCCCGATGACCGCACTGATCAAGAAGGTCTTCACATTCATACTCAATCTCCTGTTATGGATGGGGCTCTACGACTCGCACGACGTGTGCTCGTCGCGACCTGAGGCACCACATGAGTGATGCCGTGTGTTTAACTCTGTGTCCGTTCACCGGTCGCGTTGACGACGTGTCGCGACCAGCCCGCCGAGCGCAATCACCAGCGCCGCACCGGGCGTGGGGATTGGTCGCGTCCACAGCAGCGCCTCCTCGCGGCCCGTACCGATGTTGAAGCCGTAGCCCGTGACATAGATCGTGGTTCCATCGTCGGAGATGCCCTGGGCGTAACTGGATGTGAAGCCCGTTGGAAGCGCAAGGCTGAGGTCCTCCCACGATGCCGCCGTGCCGCTCCAGATGCCCGCGCGGTCGACATTGCCGATCCTGGCATATCCAACCTGATGAGTCTCATTCATGCCGAAGACGCCTGAAATCGTCGCGCCGGCAGGATGCAGGCTTGTCCACGACGCGGCATCGCCGCTCCACAGACTGGCCTGGAAGACGCCGCCGACCGCCGCCCACCCACCTTGCTGTGTCGAGCTTGCCGTGGTCCCGACAGATTGCGTGGCGCCGACCGGGTTCAGATCCGTCCATGACGCTGCGCTGCCACTCCAGAGGCTCGCCCGGTTCGCGCCGGCGATGACGGCATAGCCAATCTGATGCGTGCCGTTGGTGGAGTAGGCGATCGAGTCTGAGGCGACGGCAGGCGCGAGGTCAACGAAAGACGCTGATGTTCCCATCCACACGCCCGCCCGACGCACACCGTCGATGGTTGCGCTACCAACCTGCTGCCCGCCCCTGACACCCCACAGCGCAGATCGAGATGCGCCGTCCGCGTGCAGGTCCGTCCACGATGCTGCTGTGCCTGTCCACATGCCGGCACGGCTGACACCACCGGTGATCGCGTATCCGACTTGGTGCGTGCTCGTCGCACCAAGCACGGCAGACTCGCGTGCGCCCACCGGGTGAAGATCCACGAACGATGCGGCGGTTCCGCTCCAGAGGCTCGCGTGCCGCTCGTCGTTCACTTCGGCGACGCCCGCCTGTTGAGTGCCGCCCGATGCGTAACTGTTCGACATCGTCGCACCCGCGGGGTGAAGAATGGTCACGCTCCACTGCGCACGTGCGGTTGAAACGTTCAGGATGGTTCCGGCCACGATGGTGGCCACGGCTGCAAAGGACCTGGTCAACATGGATGCTCTCCTCAAAGGGGCTCTCTCGGTTCACACAACGCCTGTACCGGCTGACATGACACTCATGGCAGCGATC
>JALHNK010000152.1 GCA_022843565.1 Phycisphaerales bacterium | reverse complement strand
CGAAGTACTCTTCGATGGTCTTCATCTTCTTGGACTTGGACTGCTCGGTGTGGATCATCACCTTGGCGACGCCGTCCTTGGGCGTGCGGAGGCGAGCGCGGGCGACGGCGGTCTTGCGGCGGCCGGTGCCCCACCACCAGCCCTGCTTGTCAGCGGGCTTGGCGACGCCGACGGGGCGCTCGAACGGCGCGTTCGCGGCGGGAGCGACGGCGACGGGGGCGACCGCGGCGGCCGCGGGGACTGCCGGGGCGCTGGCGGCGGTTTCAACGGCTGCGGCCTTGGGGGCCTTTTCAACCTTCTTGGGAGTGCGGGGCTCGGCCATGTGGTGGTCTCGTTTCTCTGAGCGAAGGCTCAGCGGTGTTCAATCGGGGGGGAAGGGATCGAGGGATCAAGGGATCGAGGGATCGAGGTGGAAAGGGGAAAGAGGAACGAGGGGTTCAGGAGACTTTGAGTTCTTCGGGCTTCTTCGCGGCGTGCGGGTGGACCTCGGTCGGATAGACCTCGAGGTTCGAGAGCATCACGCGGGCGAGGCGGTTCTTGGGCAACATGCGGCGCACGGCGTCGGAGACGAGGAGGTCGGGCTTGGTCTCGCGGACCTGGCCGTAGGTCTGAACGCGAAGACCACCGGGGTAACCGGAGTAGCGCATCTTCAGGCGGTTGGCGCCCTTGTTGCCGGTGAGTTCGACCTGCTTGGCGTTGATGACGATGACCTTGTCGCCGCAATCAACGAAGGGGGTGTACTCAGGGCGGTGCTTGCCCATCAGGACAACGGCGACCTCGGCGGCAAGGCGGCCCAGGGGGATGCCAGCGGCATCGATGACGCGCCAGGGCTTCTGGACGCGGCCGGGCATGAGATACGTGGTTTCGCGACGCATGGGTGAACTCCGGGGGGAGAGGGGAAGGGCCGAGGGTTGAGGGCCGAGGGCCGAGGGGGGGACCGGGGAAGGGATCAAGGGATCGAGGCAGGAGGCAAAAGAGGACAGGATTCGCGGGACCGGGAACTTGGCAGAGGGCGATGAGGCCGATGCCGTGGGAGCGGGAGGGTTCGCCGCCTACTGGGCGGGGCAGGCGGAGCGAGGTGCTCCGCAGAGTTTTGGGGACGTGCTGATGGCGCAGGGCGCGATCGGCGGGAGGGAAGTATTGGCGGGGGGGAGGGGCATGGCAAGTGTCAAGTTCGCAAATCGAAGGTCGCGGTGGGCAGCGGGTGTGGGTTGTGGGGTGATTGGGAGTGCGGCGGCGGTTCGGTGCGGCCGTACGCTTGGTGGTTGGCGGGGTCTGTGGTGAGGATGTGTGTGGCAGTTGATTCGATGGCTCACCTGCGGCGATGGAGGGCTTGGCCATGACGTCGATCGCGTTTGCGGTGTTGGTGGGGATGTTGGTGGTGGGGGTGGTGCTGTTCTTTGTTGGCAAGCGGGGGCGGCGGTTGAATCGGAACCCGGTGTGCCGCGATTGTGGGTTTGATTTGGTGGGGGCGTATCCGGGGGTGGTGACGTGTCCGGAGTGTGGGGCGGGGTTGAAGCGGGATGGGGCGGTGCGGATCGGCGTGCGCCGGCGGATGATGTCGCTGATGTTTGTGGGCGTGGTGATGGTGCTGATGGCGATTGCGCCGCTGGGTATTGTGGGATACGCGACGTTCACGGGCTCGAACATCAACCCGAGCAAGCCGACGTGGCTGCTGCTGGCTGAGGCGCGTTGGGCCAGCGGAAACCAGGCGGATCTGATCGCCAAGGAGCTGCTGGATCGGATGGTGGTCAAGAAGATTCTGCCGGCGCAGTACGGGCCGCTGGTGGAGGCGGCGCTGGCGCGTCAGGCGGATCGATCGATGAGCTGGAGCGACGCGTGGGGCGACATTGTCGAGCGCGCGTCGGTGGACAACGTGCTGACGGACTCGCAGCGGAAGCAGTTCCAGAAGAACGCGCTGGCGATGGAGCTTCAGACGCGGGCGCGGGTGGTTCGCGGGGAGCCGCTGCCGCTGTTCTTTAAGCGAGGCGAGTCGCGCGTGACCACGAATACGAACGCGTACGCGCAGGTGTGGCTGAGGTCGGTGAAGCTGGACGGGGTGGCGCTGAAGCGGACGCTGCCTGCGCAGCAGATGTATCCGGGAGTGACGGCGAGCATGGCGCAGCAGCTTCGGGCCAGCGCCGCGATGCAGCCGATCGGGTACTTGCAGGTCTTTGGCGGTGCGCTGAATCAGTGGTCAAGGGCGTACGGCGCGGGTGTGGCGGCGGGGGCGATGGTGCCGGCGGATGCGAAGGTGGGGCCGGCGGTGGTTGAGGTTGAAGTCGGCTACACGGCGGACCTGCTGGTGCCGACGCCCCAGGCGCCGAGCTTCGGCATGGTGTCGGCGGTGATGCGAGGGATCGCGATCAGCGCCGCGGGCGGCGGATCTGTCGCGGCGAGTGCCGCGGCGAGCGGGCTCGGGCGAGAGCGTGTGACGCTGCGGGTACCGGTGGAGATTGTGGACGACGCTGCGCCGGCGGGCGCTGGCGCGCCCGGCGGCGGGGGTGATGTGCGGGTGACGGTGGTGGAGCCGGACGACGCGACGACCGCGAGACTCGCACTGTCGATGCGGCCCGGGAATGTCAATCTTCAGGCGATGAACTACGGCGGCATGGTCGGGCGTCGGAAGCCGATGTCGTGGCTGTCGATCCAGATGTCGCTGGAGAAGGACCAGCCGATCATCGCGCACTCGGTGGCGGTGCGCGTGGATGGGAAGCTGATCCCGGCCGGCGAGATTGTGAGCGAGGAGCACGCTGGCGGTGCGCAGCAGTACAACTCCTCGACCGAAACGCTGCAGCGATCGCTGACGGTGACACTGGAGCGCGATGTGGAGGATGTGCCGTCGCTGATCGACGTGGTGCTGACGCCAAAGCCCGAGCTGGCGAAGCTGACGCGATCGATGACCAAGGTCTACGGCGGCACGATCGAGATCAAGAATGTCGCGGTGACGGTGTACGACCCGTCGGGAAACGTGGCCAAACGCAAGACGGCGAAGGAGAAGAAGGAGGAGGCCGACGCGAAGGAGAAGGAGAAAGACCAGAAAAAGGCCGGAGCGAGGGAAGACGGCGGCAAGACGCCGTCATCGGACGAGCCGCCGGAGCCACCGAAGGAAGCCCCGAAGGACGAGCCGAAGGGCGGCGGCGAGCGATGAGTTGGGTGACGGGGTGACAATCGAAGAAGGCATCGAGGCATCGAGGCAACGAGGCATCGAGGCATCGAGGCATCTGGGGCGGCGCGGCCGACGGTGGCCGACCGGGGGTGATCGTGGCGGCTATTCTTGGCGGTCTTGGTTTGGGCGGTTCGCGTGAGCGAGGCGCTGTTGTCGGTCTTTATTCTTGCGAAAGGTCCAGCATGTTCTTCCGTACCGCGATGAGCGTTGCATTGGTGGCTGGTTTGACGGTGGGTGTGTCGGCTCAGGATCCCGCGGTGAAGCCGGCGGACCCGACGAAGTCTCCGGCGACCACCCCGACGCCCGAGCCGAAGCCCGCGGCCGAGTCGCCCACGGCGCCCGCGGCGGTGACCATTCCCCCCGCGCCCGTCGTGCCCCCCGCTCCGAAAGGCCTGCCCGTGCCGAACCTCCCCGTGATCGAACGCAAGGAACTCGAGGGCGGCCTCGTTGCTGAAGATATGAAGATCGGCGAGGGCTATGAGGTCAAGGCCGGCGGCTCGGTCGTCGCTCACTACCACGGCACGCTCAAGGCCGATCCCTCCAAGGTCTTTGACTCCTCCTTCACTCGCGGCGAGCCCATCGCGTTCCCGCTCGCGGGCGTGATCGAGGGCTGGCAGAAGGGCGTCCCGGGCATGAAGATCGGCGGCATCCGCAAGCTGACCGTCCCGGCGGCCATGGCGTATGGCGATCGCTCGCCGAGCGCCGACATCCCGGCCAACAGCGACCTGGTCTTTGTGATCGAGCTCGTCGATGCGCTGCGGTCTGAGGATGTGAAGGTCGGCGAGGGCGAGCCGACCAGCTCGCAGACCGTCGCGGTCATCAACTATGTGATCAAGGACAAGGACGGCAAGGAGCTGGAGAAGAGCGCTCCGGGCAAGCCGTACATCCTGTTCCCGGGTGAGAACCAGGGCCTGTCGATGGGCCTTGAGGGCATGAAGGCCGGCGGCAAGCGCGTGATCTCGATCCCGGCGCAGATGAACAAGAACGTGCCGGGCCTGCCCGAGAGCGCGGCGCGGGCCAACGATGTCGCGGTCTCATGGGAAGTTGAGCTGGTGCATTTCCGCAACCTGCCGATGCAGCAGGGCCCCGGGCGGCGCTAAGCGATCGAGAGTTTGATCTGTTGGAGGGCCGCGGCCCGCTGATCATTTGTGCGATCGGCGGGGAGGAGCAACGTGCCCACTTTTCACAAGAGGACGACGATCCCCGTGGGGCGCGCGGCGCTGTGGGCGTTTCATGTCAACCCCGGGGCGTTCGTGCGGCTCATTCCGCCCTGGCAGGATGTGCGCGTCGCGAGCGCCGAGGGTGCGTTTGCGAACCTGCGCGTGAAGCTGGTGCTGAAGCTCGGGCCGCTGCGCAAGGCGTGGATCGCGCAGCACGAGGGCTATGTCGAGGGCGAGCGGTTCGTTGATCGGCAGGTGACCGGGCCGTTTGGGCGATGGGTCCACACGCACACCGTGGAGGATGCAGCAGTGCCGGAGCACCGACCCGAAGGCGGGTCGGTGGCACGGGCGGCGGTGCTGGATGATCGCATCGAGTACGCGGCCCCGGGCGGGGCGATTGGCCAGATCCTGCTGGGCGGGAAGCTCGCGGGCGATATCGGGCGAATCTTCGCGTTCCGCCATGCGCGGACGCGGATGGACTGTGTGCGTCATGCGCGGTTTGCCGGCGAGCCGCGGCTGCGCGTCGGTGTTGCGGGTTCATCGGGGCTGATCGGGCGCGAGCTGTGCGCGTATCTGGCGAACGCGGGGTACCGGGTGGACCGGATCGCGCGGGCGGGTGCGGAGATGCGGGCGTGGGCGGGCATGGGGGGGGGAAATGGCAAATTTGCAAATTTGCAAATGGCAAATAAGAACGGGGATGTTAGCGGGGACTGGGAGGGGCTGGATGCGGTGGTGCATTTGGGTGGGGTGAATCTTGCCAGCGGGCGGTGGAGTGCGCGGCGGAAGCGGGAGATTTTGGCGTCGCGGGTGGAGTCGACGGGTGCGATTGCGCGAGCGGTGGCGGGGATGAAGCGGAGGCCGCGGGTGTTGGTGGTGGCCAGTGGCACGGGCGGGTATCGCGAGCGGGATGCGAGCGCGGCGGCGGCGGTGGAGACTGAGGAGCTGGATGATTCGTTTCTTGGCGAGGTGGTTCGGTCGTGGGAAGCGAGCGCGAGGCCGGCGGTGGATGCGGGGATTCGCGTGGTGTTTGTGCGAATGGGGATCGTGTTGAGCGCCAAGGGCGGGGCGCTGCGTGCGCTCGGACGCGCGGCGGTGCTCGGGGGCGCGGGCGCGATTGGCGGCGGCCAGCAGCGGTGGAGCTGGGTGTCAATGGATGATGCGGTGGGGGCGATCGAGCATGTGTTGCACACCGAGTCGTTGAGCGGCGCGGTGAACGTTGTGTCGCCGGAGGTGGTGACGCAGGGAGAGTTTGCGCGGACGCTGCGGCGGGTGGTGGGGATGCCGCTGGGCGTGCCGGCACCGGGGTGGATGGTGCGTGCGCTGATGGGTGAGATGGGCGATGTGTTGCTGCGCGGGAACGCGACGAGCGCCGGGAAGCTGGTGCGGAGCGGCTTTGAGCACGAGCTGCCGGGGCTCGAGGTGGCGATGCGGATGGAGATGGGGAGGGTGGGGGAGGGAACGTGAAACGGAACATGAACGTGAACATGAACGTGAAACGAACCGGCGCGATTGTGGATGGGGGCGCGCGTCGTGTCCGATGGCTCGTTCCTCACGCCTCACGCCTCGTGCCTTAGCCCTGTTTGCTGACAACTGACCGCTGGCGGCTGAAGGCTGGCGGCTGAGGGCTCCCCCTCCCCCCTCCCTCTATCATTCCCCGGGGCGTGAGTGGAGCTCGAACATGGGCATGATGACGGTCGGTGATCTGGCGGCGGCGATGGAGCGGATTGCGCCGGTGGGTCTGGCGGAGTCATGGGACAACGTGGGGCTGCTGCTGGGCTCGCGGTCCGATGTGCTGCGCGGGCCGGTGCTATTGACGATCGACGTGACCGAGGCGGTGCTGGACGAGGCGATTGGCCTGTCGTGCAGCGCGATCGTGTCGTATCACCCGCCGATTTTCAACGCGGTGAAGCGGGTGTGTGATGACACGAGTTCCGGGCGGGTGCTGTTGCGGGCGGCTCGGGCGGGGCTGGCGGTGTACTCGCCGCACACCGCGCTGGACGCGGCGTCGGGCGGGATGACCGACTGGTTGGCGGACATGGTGCTGGTCTCGCGGACCACGGGCGATCCGCATCACGCCGATCGGCGGGCCCTGCGCCCGGCGGTGGTGCAGCGTGCCGGGGAGCAACTGAAGATCGTGACGTTTGTCCCGGCTGAAGCGCTGGAGCGCGTGCGGCTGGGGCTGGCGTCGGCCGGGGCGGGGCGGATCGGGCTGTACAGCGTGTGCTCGTTCAGTGTCGAGGGCGGCGGTACGTTTCTGGGTGAGGCCGGGAGCAATCCGACGACAGGCGTACCGGGGCAGCTTGAGAGCGTGCGAGAGGAGCGGCTGGAAATGGTGTGCGCGCGCCAGTCGCTGGCGATCGCGCTGCAGACGCTGCGGCAGTTTCATCCGTACGAGGAGCCGGCGATCGATGTGTACGAGTTGATTGCGCAGCCGCGACGGGACCTGGGCGTTGGGCGCAGATTGATTTTGGACTCGCCGCAGCCGCTGGAGACGATTGCGGCGCGGCTCAAGAAGAACCTGGGGCTGGCGACGATGACGATTGGGCGGGGGGGTCACGAGCTGATCAGCGTGATCGGCGTGTGCCCGGGCGCCGGTGGGGAGCTTGCGCCCCTGGCGCTGGCCGATGGGTGCCAGTTGTTCGTCACCGGCGAGATGAAGCACCACGATGTGCTCAGCGCGACGGCGCAGGGCCTGAGCGTTGCGCTCTGCGGGCACACCAACACGGAGCGCGGCTACCTGCGCGTGCTGAGCGACCGCTTGCGCGGCGAGATGGTTGGGGTGGGCGGTGGTGGCGGTGCGGGGGGCGAGGGGGGTGAGGGCGGTATGGGGGGCGTGCGGTTTGTGGTGTCCAGCGCGGATGTGGACCCGCTGCGGCCGATTTAGGGCATCGCGAGCGCGGCGTGGGAGATTGTCTGCGGGCGCCGACCTGTGGACAGGTCGGCGGCATGGCGGCGCTATGGTTCGCGTTCGCTGGGTAGCGTCGTCAACGCTTTGGAAAGACTATGGAAATTGGCAAGAATCCGATCGTTCGGGTGGTGGTTCCGCTGGCCTTGCTGCTGGTGGTGGGGTGGATCGTGTGGAAGGGGCTCTCGGGCACGCCCGGCGCGCTGTCTTCCCAGATCACGCTCACGCGCTCGCCTTCGCCGCTTCAGCTTCCGACGCCTCGTCGCTCTCCTCGTCGCCCGCCGCCCCTGCCGATCTCTGATCCTCGCCGAGGACGACACGATCTTCGACCACACGC
>JALHNK010000151.1 GCA_022843565.1 Phycisphaerales bacterium | reverse complement strand
TGACGCTCGATCGCGAGCACGCTCTCGCCGTCGGCCGCATCCCTCGCCTCGCTCTACCGGCACTTCATCGCGCGTCGTTGCTCCCACGCCGCCGCCCGCCCGATTCCCCCCGCCCCCGCCTCCCGCCGGCGCTCATCGCCCGGCGACACAACCCGACTTCTCGCGATCAGGGACGATCGCTCGTGCCCGCTCACTCCACGCTGACACCATCGCAAGGAAGGACCCTCGCATGCTGGTGCTCTCCCGTCAGCGCGACGAAACCATCATGATTGGCGACGACATCGAGATCACGATCGTCGACATCCGTGGTGACAAAGTACGCCTTGGCATCAACGCCCCGACTCGCATCGCCGTTCATCGCAAAGAGGTCTACGACGCCATCAAGGCGGAGAACCAGCGCGCCGCGCAGTTCTCCTCCGGCGACCTGGCCATCGCCCGCGCCGACCCATCTCTGGTCCGCCCGCGCATCGCCGCCCACCGCCTCGCAGGACCAGCCCCCGCCCCCACCTCGATCCCGCTTCGTCCCACAACCGTTCGACCAGGAAACCTGCCCCCGCCCGCCGCTCGGGCCTGACCCGCTCTCCCGCTCCTCGCGAACGCCCGTGCCGCCGGTCGGAGCACCCGCGGCTCTCCTCGATCCGTCCCCTCGCAATCACGGAGGATTGCCATGTCGCGTATCAACAGCAACATCCCCAGCCTCATCGCCCGCAGCAACCTGAACACGTCCACCAAGGACCTCAACCTGAGGCTCGAGCGGCTGTCCACTGGACTGCGCATCAACCGCGGCAAAGACGACCCAGCCGGGCTCATCGTCAGCAACCGACTCGGCTCGGAGATCAGCGGCCTCAATCAGGCCGTCAAGAACTCCGAACGCGCCTCGTCGGTCATCTCCACCGCTGAGGGATCGCTCGCCGAAGTGGCCGACCTGCTCAACTCCATCCGAGGGCTGGTTGTCGAGGCCGCCAACACCGGCGCCATCTCCAGTCAGGAACGCGCAGCCAACCAGCTCCAGATCGACTCGGCCATCGAGTCCATCACCCGAATCAGCAACTCCGCCTCCTTCGGCGGGCTCAAGCTGCTGAACGGCTCGCTCGACTACGTCCTCTCGGGCCTCTCCTCCACCGCCATCGCCAAGGCCAAGATCTTCGGCGCAGATCTCAACAACCGCACCAACATCCAGGTCAACGTCCAGACGATCGCCTCGGCCCAGACCGGACGACTCTACCTGCGGGGCGACTACGCCGGCGGCTTCGGCAACGGCCGTCTCCAATCCTCGATCACCCTCGAGGTCGCGGGCGCAAAGGGCGTCCAGGTCATCCAGTTCCTCTCCGGCACCACGCTCACCGAGGTCCGCGACGCGGTCAACCAGTTCAAGGCCGCCACGGGCGTCTCGGCGACGCTGAACAACGCCAACCAGAACTCCGGCCTCGTCTTCAGTTCCCAGGAGTTCGGCTCCGCTGAGTTCGTCAGCGTCAAGCAGATCGACCGCGTCGGCGGCGCCGGCTTCTTCCAGACCTATTCGCTGAACAACAACGCCGCGGTCCCGACGGCCGCGAACATCCCAGCCCTCTTGGGTGCTGGCACGCTCGTCGCCGCGCAGCGCGACACCGGGCGCGACGTCTTCGCCATCGTCAACGGCGCTCTGGGCACCGGCAAGGGCCTCTCCATCAGCCTCCCCAACGCCAGCAGCCTTTCACTGGAACTCCAGCTCACACAGACCTTCGCCACCACCAACAGCTCCACCTCTACTTTCTATGTCACCGGCGGCGGCGCCCTCTACCAGCTCGGCGGAGACATCAACTCCTCCCAGCAGATCAACGTCGGCATCCCCTCGATCGCGGCGTCCCGCCTCGGCGGCGTGCTCAACAACGGGGCTCTCCAGTTCCTGGATTCGGTCCGCTCCGGCGGAAAGAACGACCTCAACAGCGGCAACTTCGAGACCGCCACCAAGGTTCTCCTGCAAGCCATCGACGAGATCTCCCTGCAACGCGGGCGACTTGGTGCGCTGGAACGAAACACGCTGGACACCAACGTCCGCTCGCTCCAAGCGGCGATCGAGAACCTCACCGCCTCGCGCTCGGTGATCCGCGACGCGGACTTCGCCGCCGAGACCAGCGAGCTCTCCCGTGCCCAGGTCCTCTCCAGCGCCGGCACCAGCGTCCTGCAGCTCAGCAACTCGCAGTCACAGAACGTCCTGCAGCTCCTGCGAACCTGATCGCCTCGCAATCGCCACGCGAGCCACTCGCGCCGTGATCGATCGCATCGTCGCGCGACTCGGCTCTCGGCAACTCGAAACACCCACTCCGAGAACCACGTCAGGCCGCCCGCACGGGCGGCCTGTCTTGTTTCATCGCGCGACATCGCACAGATCGCCCCGCCCTGCCGGCGCGCTTCAGCCGTCGCGGCCATGCCGCGCCAACGTAACCGGCCCCGCCCCCAAGATCTGCCCCACCCAACTGACCGTACCCACCCCTTTCACCCCCCCCACCCCCCCGAACCCCGCCCGTCGGAGGTGGGTTTATGACGCCTGAGTATGCCATTTTGTACTTTTCGAGGTCCGAATCCTCAAGACGCGTCCGAGAGCCCCCGATGACCGAGAAGCGTGGCCGACTTACAGGACGCCCCGCCCCGCACCGGTACGGAAGCCGGATCGGGACGTCTGGCCCGAGAAGCAACGGCTGGCCACTCACGCACGGAGGTTTCGTTATGGCTCGTATCAACACCAATCCCTCGTCGCTCATTGCTCAGCGCAACCTGACGCAGAACAACAAGTCGTTGAACACGACGCTCGAGCGGCTCTCCACCGGCCTCCGCATCAACCGCGGCAAGGACGACCCCGCAGGCCTCATCGCCTCCGAGTCGCTCCGCTCTGAGAAGGCCGCGCTCACCGCCGCCATCGGCAACGCCGAACGCACCGACCAGCTCGTCAACATCGCTGAGGGCGGGCTCCAGGAGCTCAGCAACCTCCTCACCGACGTCCGCGGCCTCGTGACCGCCACCGCCAACAACGCCGGTCTCTCCGCCGAGGAGAAGAAGGCCAACCAGCTCCAGATCGACTCGATCCTCCAGACGATCGATCGCCTCGCGGAGTCCACCAACTTCCAGGGCAACAAGCTCCTCAACGGCAGCTTCGACTTCCAGACCACCGCCGTGGCCACCGGCGTCAGTGACTACAAGGTCAACGGCGCCAAGCTCAGCAAGGGCGGCCCCGCTCTGACGGTCCAGACCATCATCACCAAGTCGGCCCAGACCGGCACGCTCTTCCTCTCGACGAACGCCGCGCTGAACCTTGCGGGCAACACGGCCCTGTTCACCATCGAAGTCGGCGGCGCCACCGGTAGCCGTGAGCTCTCGTTCGCCTCGGGCACCACACGAGCCGACATCGTCGCCGCGATCAACACCTACAAGGACGTGACCGGCGTCTCGGCACTCGTCTACACCTCCGGTGGCTACAGCACCATCAAGCTCAACACCACCAGCTTCGGCAGCGACCAGTTCGTCTCGGTCAAGGTCGTCAACGCGTCGGGCACCTCCGGCACCGTTGGTCTGTACGACCCGCTGGCCGCAAACAACTCGGCTCGCCCCGGCACCACGCAGACCGCCTTCACCGCCTCCAACGCAACCAACGGCTACCGCCGCTCCGGCCAGGATCTTGTCGCCACCATCAACGGCGTGCAAGCAACCACCCGCGGACGCACCGCCCGAGTCTCCACCGACTTCCTCGATGTCGAAGTCACCTTCAATAGCACCCAGGCCGCCGCGCTCGGCTCCATCAACGCCTTCCAGATCACCGGCGGCGGTGCCGACTTCCAGCTCGCCACCCGCGTCGATATCGCCGGCAAGGTCGCCCTGGGTATCCAGAATGTCGCCGCCCGAAAGCTCGGCAACTCCGACACCGGCTTCCTCTCTGAACTTGCCAGCGGCAAACGCTTCAACGTCGTCGATGGCGACCTCACCAGCGCTCAGAAGGTCGTCGATGAATCCGTCCGGCTCATCTCCGGACTCCGCGGCCGCCTCGGTGCCTTCCAACGCAACACCGTCGGTGCCACCATCCGGAACCTCAATGTCAGCCTTGAGAACTCCTCGGCCGCCGAATCGGTCATCCGTGACGCCGACTTCGCCAGCGAGACCGCCGCACTCACCCGCTCGCAGATCCTCTCTCAGGCGGCACAGAACTCGCTCCAGCTCGCCAACAACGCACCGCAGTCTGCCCTGAGCCTGCTGCGTCAGTAAGCCCCGCTGAGTCGACCATCGGCCTGACATCCTGAAACTCCGTACCAAAGCCCCGGGCCCCGAACCCGGGGCTTTTGCTTTTGCCGGCTCGATGCCTCGATGCCTTCTGCCTCGATGCCTTCCCGATCCGGCAACCCCTCGCGACCGACGAAGCACCCGTCGCAACCGTGCGTTCAGCCGCTTTCCCGAGCATCGACTCAGGCTGGCGTCTCTTCCAACGTACCATCGACCCTCGCGATGGCCACCCAAACACCCAACCCAGTGCTCGCCCGAGCTCGACGGATCCTCATCATCCGCCCGAGCGCCTTGGGCGATGTCTGCCGCAGCGTCCCGGTGCTCGCCAGCCTTCGCGCCGCGATGCCCACCGCCCACATCGACTGGCTCGTGCAAGACTCCTTCGCCGACGCCATCAGCGCCCATCCCATGCTCGACGGCGTCGTCCCGCTCCCCCGCGCACGCCTCAGCAACTGGGCCTCGCCCCGCGGCGTCTTTGACTCCCTCCGCTGGCTCCGCACGCTCCGGCGCGGGCACTACGACCTGGCCATCGACGCCCAGGGCCTCATCCGCAGCGCGATCTTCGCCATCGCCACCGGCGCGCCGGCACGCATCGGCTATGCCAACGCCCAGGAGTTCGCCGGCCTCACCTACACCCACGCCCCGCGCGTCGCACCCGATCGCCACAGCGTTGATCGCATGTGCGCCCTGCTGGAACCGCTGAACATCGCGCCGGTCTTTGACACCCGCCTCTACAGCCCGCCGGGCGCGTGGCATCGCGTGAGCACCGCCCTCGGCCTGAACGCCGGCGAGCCCTACTGCGTCATCGCGCCGACCAGCCGCTGGCCCGGCAAGCGCTGGCCCATCGATCGCTTCGGCGAGCTGGCCCGCGCGCTGCTGGATTCCGGGCGCGTGGCGCGCGTCGTCGTCGTCGGCTCGCCCGGCGAGCGTGCGCAGTGTGCGCCGCTGCTCCAATCCGCCACGGGCGACACTCGCGTGATCGACGGCGTGGGCCGCACCACCGTCGCCGAGCTCATGGCGCTGATCGAGCGCAGCGTGCTGGTGGTCGCCAACGACTCCGCCGCGATTCACATGGCCGTCGGCTTCAATCGGCCCATCGTCGCGCTCTACGGCCCGACGGACATCCGGCGCGTCGGCCCGTGGCAGCGCGACGCCAGCGTGATCCAGCACATAACGCCCGGCCAGACACTCAATCACAAAGACGAGGCCAGCGGGCGAGAGCTCATGACCCGCATCACCACACCCGAGGTCATCGAGCGTGCGCTGAGCGTGCTGCCGGCGCGCTGACCCGCTCACCGAATCGCGTGAACGACCCAGATGTACAGCGGGATCCCCAGCGAGATGTTGAACGGGAACGTGATCCCCAGCGCCATGGGGATGTACAGCCCCGGGTTCGCGGCAGGAATGATCAGCCGCATCGCGGCGGGCACTGCGATATAGCTGGCGGACGAGGCGAGAACCGCCAGCAGCACCGAGTCCCCCTCGCTCAGCCCGCACACGTGTGCCAGCGCGATCGCGACCGCGGCGTTCACCAGCGGCGAGATGATCGCAAACCCGACCAAGAACGCGCTCTGGCCCTTCATCGCCCGCAGCTTCCGCGCCGCCACCAGCCCGAGATCCAGCAGGAAGAAGACCAGCACACCATTGAACAGGTCCGTACACAGCGGCTCGAACGCGCGATACCCGCGATCACCCGTCAGCAGGCCGATCGCCAGCGAGCCCAGCAGCAGGATCACCGGCCCGTTCAGAAACGCCTCGTGCAGAAGCGTCCCCCACTTCACCTTCCCCACCGGCGCCGCCGTCGCGCCGGGCGTCGTTGCCTCGTGCTTTGCAGCCGCGGCTTTCGCGTCGTTTCGCTCGGCCCTGCGCAGCAGCAGCAGCGCGATCACGATCGCTGGCGACTCCATCAGCGCCATCGCCGCCACCATGTGCCCGCCGTACGCGATCTGCCGCTGCTCCAGCACCGTCGCAGCGGTCATGAACGTCACGGCCGAGATCGATCCGTACGTCGCGCACACCGCCGCGGCGTTCGCCGCGTCCAGCCTCATCCGCAGCACAAAGAACGAGTACACCGGCACCACCAGCGACAGCCCGATCGCCAGCCCCAGCGCCACCACCGCCTGCTGCGTCAGCCCGCCCTCCAGCAGATGCACGCCGCCCCGAAACCCGATCGCCCAGAGCAGATAGAGCGACAGCAGCTTCGTCACCGCCGGCGGCACGCGCAGATTGCTCCGCACCGCCGCCGCAAGCGCGCCCAGGAAGAAGAACAGAATCGGCGGCGAGAGCGTCGCCAGCCAGCTCGGCGCCAGCCCATCGGCCGCGAGCGTCAGGATTCGTAGATCAGCAAAGCCGGTCATCACTCCTCCAGCCTAGCGAACCAGCGTGACGCTGCCAAGCGAGCCACTCACACACAGCCCCACACTCCCCATACCCTCCGACCATGACCACGACCAGCGGCTTCCTCCTCGACATGACCCGGCGCGGCCTTGTGCAAGACTGCACCGACAGCGCCGCCCTCGACACGCACCTGAACACCGGCACGCGCAAGGCATACGCCGGCTTTGATCCGACGGCGGACTCGCTCACCATCGGCAACCTCGTCGGCGTCATGGCCCTCGCGCGATTCCAGATCGCCGGCCACCAGCCCGTCGCACTCATGGGCGGCGGCACCGGCCTCATCGGCGACCCCAGCGGCAAGTCCGCCGAGCGCACGCTGCTGGATGAAGACGAAGTCCGCGCCAACGTCGTTTCGATCGAGGAATCGCTCGCGAACGTCTGGGACGCCGCGGCTCGCGAGGCCGACCAGGCGAAGGTCAAGAAGCACGACCTCGTCACCGTCAACAACATCGACTGGCTCGGCAAGCTCGGGTACCTCGAAGCACTGCGCGACATCGGCAAGTTCTTCAGCGTCAACCAGATGATGGCCCGCGACAGCGTCAAAGACCGCCTGCACAACCGCGAACAGGGCATCAGCTACACCGAGTTCAGCTACATGATCCTGCAGGCGTACGACTACGCGTACCTGCACAAGGCCTGCGGCGTCACGCTCCAGATGGGCGGGAGCGATCAGTGGGGCAATATCGTCAGCGGCGCGGATCTCATTCGACGCTTCAACGCCGCGGAATCTGCGGACGCCGACTCGCCCCACGCGCTCAACGCCTTCGGCCTCACCTGGCCCCTGATCACCAAAGCCGACGGCGGCAAGTTCGGCAAGTCCGAGTCCGGCGCCGTCTGGCTCTCTGCTCACCGCACCAGCGCCTACGCCTATTACCAGTTCTGGCTCAACGCCGCGGACGCTGATGTCGAGCGGTTCCTCAAGGTCTTCACCTTCCTTCCTGTCATCGAGATCAGCGCGATCATGACGCGCCACGGCGCGAACCCCGGCGCCCGCGAAGCCCAGCGCACGCTCGCACAACACGCCACCGACATCCTCCACGGCCACGACGCCCGCGCCCACGCCGAGGCCGCCGCGGCGGCGCTCTTCTCCGGCGATGTCACGCGGCTGTCGCTGGGCACGCTGCTGGAAGTCCTCTCCAGCGCGCCATCAACGAACCACGACCGGCAGCAACTCGCCGGCGACGGCCTCTCACTCATCGACCTGCTGGCGCAAACCTCACTGGCCAAGAGCAAAACCGAGGCCCGCCAGTTCCTCACCGATGGCTCGGTCAGCATCAACGGCACCAAAGCCACGCTCACCGACCGCCTCGGTCTCAACCACCTGCTGCACGACCAGATCATCGCCCTCCGTCGCGGCAAGAAGAACTGGCACGTCACACGCTGGGCGTGAGGCAAACGGGATCACCGCCGCCTCGCACACCCCACCCTCCCCCGGTTCCCTGTACAGACCGGAGACATAGGTAACACCGCGTCAGGACATGGGTGACACTTTGATCGCGGACTGTTCGGCTTCAAAGGAGGCTGAGCATGCCGTGGGAGGTGT
>JALHNK010000150.1 GCA_022843565.1 Phycisphaerales bacterium | reverse complement strand
CTCTTCGGCGGCTGGCTCGCAGATCGGCTGCGCACAAAGATCCGCGGCGCGTACCTCGTCGTCTCGGGTCTGGCGATGCTCGTGTGTTTCCCGCTGCTGGTCGCGACACTCTACATCCAGTTCCCGTACGCGTGGGGAACGCTGGCGCTGGCCATGTTCTTTCTTTTCATGAACACCGGCCCGTCGAACACCGTCCTGGCGAACGTTGTGCATCCGTCCGTGCGAGCGACCGCGTTTGCGATCAACATCTTCGTGATTCACGCGCTGGGCGACGCGATCAGCCCGTTCATCATCGGCGCAATGGTCGACGCCTCGGGCCCGACGCCGCAGACGCAGAGCTTCACGCCGGGATTCCTGCTCGTCAGCTTCGCGATCCTGCTGGGCGCGATCCTCTGGCTCTGGGGCTCGCGCACGCTGGACCGCGACACGGCCAAAGTCACCGCCGGGGTCTAACAGAGCCCCGGTGGGGCAGGCGTCCTCGCCTGCCTCCCGCAGACTCTCTGTGCGAGGCGAGTGGCAGAGTGGCAAAGTGGCAAAGCCCGATGCCCGATGCCCGATGCCCTCCCCCTCCCCGGCGTACGCTCGCCCCATGACCACGCCAGCTTCACGCCCGCCTCGCCCAACGCCCGATCCCACCCTCGACGCGAACCTCCGCTCCTGGTTCCCCGCGGCCAACGATCCCGCCTCCGATTTCCCCATGCAGAACCTCCCGTTCTGCTCCTACTTGCCCGACGTCACTGAGATCGCCGAGAGCGACGATGCCGATATCGCCGGCAAGCTCTCCGGTGGCAACGACGATGACGACACCGACGAGAACGGGCTCGACACGCCGCCGCGCATCGGCATGGCCATTGGTGACTCCGTGCTCGACCTGGACATGCTCATGCACGCCGGCGCGTTCGATGACGCGATGCTCGACGGCGAACCCGTTGACGACGACTTCCTCCACGACCTGCACGAGTGCCTCCACCACGGCGGCATTCAAGAACTCGTCGCGCTCGAGCTCGAGTTCCCGCGCTTCCTGCGCGAGCAGGCCCAGGCCTTCCTCCGCGATGGCCCCGTCGGCGGTCAACAGGCCCGCCGCCTGCGCCAGCGGGCGCTGACCAAGCTCACCGATGTCCGCCTCACGCTGCCGCACACGCCCCTGAACTACACCGACTTCTACGCCAGCATCCACCACGCTACCAACGTCGGCTCGATGTTCCGCCCCGACAACCCGCTCCTGCCCAACTACAAGCACGTGCCCATCGGCTATCACGGGCGCGCCTCCAGCATCGTCCCCAGCGGCGCAGACATTCGCCGCCCGCGAGGACAATCCAACATCGAGAACGCCCCCGCCCCGACCTTCGGCCCATGCAAGCGTCTGGACTACGAGCTCGAACTCGGCGTCATCGTCGGTGGCGGCAACCCCCTGGGCGAACCGATCCCCATGGACAAGATCGGCGACTACATCTTCGGGCTCGTGCTCGTCAACGACTGGTCGGCGCGCGATCTGCAAGCCTGGGAATATCAACCGCTCGGCCCGTTTCTGGCCAAGAACTTCGCCACCAGCATCTCGCCGTTCATCGTCACACGCGACGCCCTGGAGCCCTTCCGCATCGCCGGCCCCGAGCGCGGCCCCTCGGACCCGCAGCCCCTGGAGTATCTCCAAACGACCGACCCGTGGGGCTTTGACATCCAGCTCGAAGTCCTCCTGCAGTCCTCGAAAATGCGAGAGGCCAAAATCGCGCCAGCACGCCTCAGCAAGGGCAACTTCAAGCACATGTACTGGACGCTTGCGCAGATGATGGTCCATCACACCAGCAACGGCTGCAACCTCATCCCCGGCGACCTGCTGGCCAGCGGCACCATCAGCGGCCCCGAGCCCGACAGCCGCGGCTGTCTCCTGGAACTCTCCTGGCAAGGCAACGGCCCCGATGCCAAGCCGCTGCCGCGCAAGCCCATCGAGCTTCCCACCGGCGAGAAACGCACGTTCCTTGAAGACGGCGACGAGGTCATCATGCGTGGCTGGTGCGAGCGCCCGGGCTTCCGCCGCATCGGCTTCGGCGAGTGCCGCGGGCTGGTGCTGCCGGCGTCTGTGTGAGCAAGCAGATGACCGAATCAAGAGCGTCCATCAGAGTTCCTGACCTCGTGCGCTTGCGCCCGATCGGCGAGCCAGACCTTCCGGCGCTCTTCGAGTTTCACGCCGACGCAGAGTCCGTGGCTATGGCCGTCGTGAACCCGCGCTCGCGCGAGGCGTTTGACGCGCACTGGCAAGGCGTGCTCAAAGACCCGACCATCATCGCCCGCGCGATCACGCTTGACGCCACGCTCGTTGGCAACATTTCACGAGTCCATCGCGACGGGCGTGACTATGTCGGATACTGGATTGCCCGTTCGCATTGGGGCCAGGGCATCGCGACACGGGCGCTCACGCTTCTGCTCCGCGAAGTCACCACCCGCCCGCTGCACGCCAAAGCCGCCAGCAGCAACCTCGCCTCGATCCGCGTGCTGCAGCGCTGTGGCTTCGTGATCACCGGCCAGCACTTCGCACCCGCCACCGATCGCTTCCCGGCGTGCGAGGAGACAGTCTTCGTGCTCGCCTGACGTCGCGGCAGAAACTCATGCATCCGGCAGCAGCAACGCTCGTTCGAGCGACGCGACCAGCACCGGCAGGTCGTCGCTGACGGTCTTTACCAGCTCGCGGACATCGATGCCCCAGTAGACGTGGACAACGATGTTGCGCATGCCGATGATCTGCCGCCAAGGCACCGGACCTACGCGATCGCGACCGCTTTGCGACAGCCGTGCCGCCGCTTCGCCGATCTCGGTGAAGCAGTTGACCAGGGCCCGTGCCCGCACCATGTCACTCTCAACCACCGCGGCGCTGTCGCCACCGACAATCGTGATCGCGTCGCGAGCAGACCTCAGCATGTGCTCGATCCGCTTCCGATCAGCCCGCTCAGGCGAGGTTCCCGGGTCAGGCGGCATCCAGCATCCTCGCGCGTGAGAGCATCGATGGTCGCTCGCCCTCGGGCACTCCGCCCAGAAGAGTCAGATGCACCGTCCGCCCCAGCAGATCCGAAAGGTCCATCTGAAACCCGCCGAGCTTCAGCAACCCCGGCGCTCGGCGAGGGTCGGTCTCCACGAGGACATCGACATCGCTGTCCGGGCCGAATCGATCCGTCAGGATCGAGCCAAAGACGTACACGCGCACGATGCCCACCTCGCGGCACATCGCCGCGATTCGCACCGTGTCAAACTCGACGCCGTTCAGCCTCATGACAGACAGATCATAACGCGCCGCCGACCCGGCACGCAACGCCCCCGACACCAGCCACCCGAAAAACGAAAAAGGGCACGCCCCGCGGCGTGCCCTTCGTTCATCTCAGTCCTGACGAATCTCCGTTTTGACAGACCGCTGCGGCCCGCCGACGCAGGCTCACGACTTCTTCTTCGACTTGCTCTTGGCCGCGGGCGCTTCCTTCTCGCCGTCCGCATCATCCGCCTTCGCAGACTCCTTCGGCGCCGCCTTCTTCGCCGGCTTTGCCGCTGCCGAGTCCTTGTCCTTGGCCGCCTTTTCGGCCTCCTTCTTGAACTCCTCGGCGTCAACCTCCGTCACCGCCGCCTTCGCAAGGATCGCGTCGAGCGTCTTGTGCTCGCGGATCTGCTGGAAGACGCCGTTGATCTGGTTGCTGTTGATCAGCGACTGGCGGAGCTTGTCGGGGCGCTCGCCGCGATCGCTGGCCATCTGGTTGATGCGGGCGTTGACCTCGCCCTCGGTGACGCGGACCTGCAGTTCCTCAGCGGCGCGCTCCAGCACGAAGAAGAGCTTCAGCTCGCGGACCGCGTCGTCGTTGCTGCTGCCGCGCAGCTCAGCGACCGACTCCTCGATCTTCAGCGGCTCCATGCCGCGGTACATGAGCTCCAGGCGCCGGCGCTCCAGGTTTCGCGCCGCCTGGCTGGCGGTGAGGCGTTCGGGCAGTTCCATGTCCGCCGCGTCCATCAGGTGCTTGGCGATCTGCTGGCGCATCGCGCTCTGCTGCTCGACCGCGACGCGCTGCGTCAGACGCTTCTTCATCGCGTCCCTCAGCGCCGCCTCGTCGGCAAAGCCGAATCGAGCGATCACATCCTCGAGCTTCGCCGTGACGATGCGATCGATGCGGGCCGGCTTGTACTCGATGGTGATCGGCTGACCGCGGAGCTGCTCGAACTCGTAGTGCTCCGGTCCCTTGGCCTTCACGGTGATCGTGATGCCGGGCTTGGCGGCGCCAAGCTGCGACGACAGATCGTCAAGGCTCAGCCCGACGATCATGCCCTTGCCCTTCTTGTCCGCCGGCGGCGACTGCACGACGATGCCGTCCTGCTCGAAGTAGACCTTGCCATCGGGCCCGACGACCTTCGCGTGCCCGGTCAGATAGTCACCGGCCTCGGCGGTGTCGCGGTCTTCCAGCGTGCCTTCCTGCACCAGGAGCTTGTCAAGCTCGCTCTGCACCATCTCGTCCGAGACGTTCGTCGTCGGCTTCTTCACCGGGATGCCCGAAATCTCGGGCATCGTGAACTCCGGAGAGACCTCGACCTCGATCTCGAAGATCAACGGCTTGCCGCTGACGACCTCAATCTTGTCAAACTCGCTGGCCGTCGGCTGCCCGACGACGCGGAGCTTGGATTCCTCCAGCGCCTTGCTGAACGCCGCGGACACCAGCTGCTCCTTGGCCTGCTTCTTCACCGACGATCCAAACTTTTTCTCCAGCAACCGGCGCGGCACATGGCCCTTGCGGAACCCCGGCAACTCCGCGTCGCTGGTGAGCATCTCCATCGACAGCGCGAGGTTCTCGTCCACCGTCTCCTTCGGAACCTCGATCTTCAGCTTCTTGCGGCTCGGGCCCGCGTCCACGATCTCAACCTTGTTCGGACGTTCGGTCGTCTCAGTCGTCATATCAAACCTCCGGGGTCCAAGACGCAAGGCATACGCGCCAGCGCCTCCCACCCGAGTGCGAGCCTCGATTATTGGCGGGTCGCGCGAAGCGCGCGGACATGGCCACATGGCACACCACCCTCCCACGGTTCCTACCGCGGGAGGTGCCGCGCCTCGCGGCGGAGGGGATAAGCCCCCGAGATCCTCGTGGCGACAGAAATCGCCGGGTGCCCGCACCCGGCCCGGCCAGCACTCAGCCCTCAGCACTGCCTCTCACCGCTCCAGCGGCCGTCGCATGAGCATCAGCACGCTTCCGACCGCCAGCGCGATGCTGCCGCCACCAAAGATGCCCGCCTTCAACACCGACGGCGGGTTCACCTCGACGATCCAGCAATCCGACGCCCGCGACCCGCCCATCTGCGCGAGCTTGGATTCGTTCATCGGGCCGTAGTGATACTCCGCCGTGGACTGCGCCCAGCCGACGATTTCCGATTGCTCGGCGCGCGCCGCCATGTCCTCCACAGCGGACGAGCCCGGAAACCACGCGACGATGCCGCGCCGGCTCTGCTCATCCTTGTTCACCGGCAGCAGCGGGCAATACCCAGCGGAAGCACGGCCGCGCTTCTCGACCACGGCGCCGCGTTCGACCGCAACGCGCACGCCGGTGATTCGTACATATCCGTAATCGGCCAGGCCGGATTCACCGGTCGCCTCTGCGTAGGTCACGGTCGATGGGCCGAAGATCGCCCGCGTACACCGCCAGGTTTCCTTCAAGCCGAAGTACGCAAACACGAGGATCGTCAAGATGATGCCGAGCGCGAGACGAAACTGCGTTCGTGCCTTCCACCCGTCGATGAGCCCGTTAAGCATTGCAAGGCCTCCAAAGCGGACGTGAGGAGAACAAGGTCGCTTCAGAGTCTACCGAAAACCGGCACGCAAACCGCCCACCACCGACAGTTTTACACGACGCCAAACGAGGTTGTCCTCCCTCACCGCGAGCGATTCGCCCTCAGCACTCAGCACTCATCGCTCAGCACTACGCCTTCACGCCCTCCACCCCGCGCACCGTGTACTTTTCTAAGGCCTTCTCCAAATCCACCCCGTTGATATTCGCCAGCGTGCAGAGCCACGCCAGCACATCGGCAAACTCCTCGTCGAGGTTCGCGCGTTCCTCCGGCGTCGGCGTCTTGCCGACGCCGTTGTTGGCCAGGGCGGTCGAGAGCTCGCCGACCTCCTCGATGAACCACATGAAAGTCGCGGGCGTGCCGCGCAATGAATCCGTCGCGTAGTAGCGATCGCGGATGAACTGTTGAATCGCACGCACGCTCAGCGGCCCCGCCGGAACGGGCGAGGGCTGAGAAGTCGCGGCGGGGTCCGGGTTGTTGTCTACGCTGCTCATCACCGAGGATATCTCCATGCCGGCGCGACGAACCTGGCTGCCAACGCGAAAAGTCCGGATCACGGTGCTCATGGCGATGGTGATCGCCGTCGTGATGACGCTGCTCACCGCCTTCGCAGACGACCTGCTCGCATCGTTCCGCGCGAACAAGCCGCCGTCGCGATCGTTCGCCGCGGGGGACCGCTTCATCATGGCCCGTGAGTCGCGCACATCGTGGAGCGTGCTGCACATTTCGATCTACGGCGACAAACCCGCCCTCTCATCGGCAGAGATCATCGCCCTCGCCTCCAGCACACCATGGTCCAGCGATCCGCTCGTCGCCACTGCGGCGCTGAACTTCCCTCGCCAAAGCTCCGAACGAATCGTGATGCTCCGGGGCTGGCCGTTGCGCGCTCTCCACTCATGGGTCGATCCGCGCGCCGGGTCCGCGCTGCGCGAACCCATCCAAGGCGCCATCAGTGTGGCCCTCGCCGGTCGCGAGATCTCGATCCCGTATCTTCCCGTCTGGCCCGGCCTGCTGGTCAATCTCGCGCTGTACACCGGCCTCGCCTGGCTCGGCCTGAAGATCCCCGGTTGGCTTCGCGCCACGATCCGCTCACGCCGCGGCCAGTGCATCCGCTGCGCGTACGACCTTCGCGACTTACCAGCGGCGCAACCCTGCCCCGAGTGCGGGGCAAGCAGCCCGAATCGGACCGATCAAAGTCAGAACAAAGTCCCGCTATCCAGTTCATAGCCACACACAACGTTGCGGCAGTCGTCGGCCCCGAGCCGCGTGTGGGCTAGCGCGCCGCTCGGTCCCTGATCGATCTTTGTACGTCCGTTTGGGTACCAGTTGCCCCCGCCCGACATGCGGCTATCATCTCGACCCGTCCCAAGACGCAAACTCCGAGAACGAGACCTATGCCGACGATCAACCAGCTTGTCCGCAATCCCCGCCGCTCCGTCGCCTTCAAGGGCAAGACGCGTGACCTCAACGAGGCTCCGCAGAAGCGCGGCGTGTGCATGATCGTCCGCACCCAAACCCCGAAGAAGCCGAACTCCGCGCTCCGAAAGGTCGCTCGCGTTCGCCTCTCCAACGGCAAGGAAGTCACCGCCTACATCGGCGGCGAAGGCCACAACCTCCAGGAACACTCCATCGTCCTCGTGCGCGGCGGCCGCGTTCGCGACCTCCCCGGTGTGCGCTACCACATTGTCCGCGGCTCGCTGGACTGCCTCGGCGTCGAGAAGCGCAAGCAGGGTCGCTCGAAGTACGGCGCCAAGGCCGTCAAGTCCTGATCCATCGCTCGCGATCACGCTGAGTGCGATCCGGTCCCGAATCTGCCTCGTTCGTCATAGTCTTTTCTCGTTCGGCCTGTCGTGTCGAGTGCCCCCGCCGCGTGTGCGTGGGCAGACACCTTCGCGGCCGCGCAATACCTGTCAGGAGTTGATGCAATGGGTGGCAAGTCGTTTACCAAGTCCGCTGAGCAGCTTCGTCCCGATCCCCGCTTCCAGGACCTCGTCCTGTCGAAGTTCATCAACTGTCTGATGGAGCGCGGCAAGAAGGCCACCGCCCAGCGCATCATGTACGACTGCCTGGACATCATCACCCAGAAGCTCGAGAAGGAAACCGACCCGAACGCCCCGAAGACCTCGATCGAGATCTTCAAGATGGCGCTCGAGAACGTCAAGCCCTTCGTGGAAGTCCGCTCCAAGCGCGTCGGTGGTGCGAACTACCAGGTGCCGCTGCAGGTCCGCGCCAAGCGTCAGCAGTCGCTGGCCTTCCGCTGGATCCTCGATGCCTCGCGCAACGAGAAGGGCCGCCCGATGGCCCAGCGCCTCGCCGACGAGTTCTACGCCGCCGCCAAGAAGGAAGGCAAGGCCATGGCCACCCGCGATCAGACCCATCGCATGGCCGAGGCCAACAAGG
>JALHNK010000149.1 GCA_022843565.1 Phycisphaerales bacterium | reverse complement strand
CTGTGCGGTCTCGACGCCCATGTATCACCTCCGAAAAAGCTACAGATTCAACGGAGGATGTATCGGCGGCCGGTGCGAGCGTGCTGAGCCCGAGGGGTTCGACCAAGAGATGTTTTTTGCGGCCCGGCGCGACGGCGGGGGTTATCGGCCGCGAGTGGCCGTGGATGGCGATACGAAAAGAGCCCGGCGCTTGCGCCGGGCTCGTGGGTGACTGAGTTCTTCAACGCGGCTCCCTGTTTGGGGAACACGCCGTTGCGTCCGTCGCTCCGCTGATTACTTGATGAAGAGCAGATCGCGGTACGTCGGCAGCGGCCAGAGCTCATCAGCCACGACGCTCTCGAGCGCATCGGCGGCCTCGCGAACGTCGGCCATCGCGGGCTTCACCCCGTCGCGAACGTGCTTGGCGTGCTCGAGGTGCGAGCCGCTGGCCTCGTGAGCGAGGGCCGCTTCCAGGCGGTTGGTCGCGCCCGAGAGCTTGCCGATGAGCGCGACGAGGTCTTCGAGGATCGCACGCTGATCACCGACATCAACGTCGGCACCCTGCGCGGCGCTGATGGCCTCGGCGAGGCGGCGTTGGTGCTGGAGCGCCGCGGGGAAGACCATGGTGCGGGAGATGCTGACCATCGTCTCGGCCTCGATCGTGACCTGCTTGACGTACTTCTCGAGGAAGATGTGGCCGCGGGCCTCGGTCTCGGCGCGAGAGAGCACCTTGTACTTGGCAAAGAGGTCTCCGGCGCGCTTCTTGAGGAAGACCGGGAGAGCGTCGACCGAGTCGCGCAGGTGGGGCAGGCCGCGGCGCTCGGCCTCCTCGTGCCACTCCTTGCTGTAGCCGTCGCCGTTGAACACGACGCGCTTGTGCTCCTTGATGATGGTGCGGAGCAGATCGCTGACGACCTTCTGGACCTTCGCAGGGTTCGGGTTCTTGCCAAGCGACCGCTCGAACGAGCTGGCGACAAAGTCGAGGCTCTCGGCGACGATGGTGTTGAGCACGGTCATCGGCCACGCGCTGGTCTGGCTCGAACCGACGGCGCGGAACTCGAACTTGTTGCCGGTGAAGGCGAAGGGGCTGGTGCGGTTGCGGTCACCGGCGTCGCGGGGGAGGTTGGGGAGCGTGGTGGCGCCCAGGTCGAGCTGTCCACCCTTCTTGGTGCGGCGCGTGGTGCCGCTCTCGATCTGATCGATGATGTCGGTGAGCATGTCGCCCAGGAAGATCGAGATGATGGCCGGCGGGGCCTCGTTGGCGCCCAGGCGATGATCGTTGCTGGCGCTGGCGATCGAGGCCCGGAGCAGATCGGCGTGGATATCCACGGCGCGGATGACGGCGCAGAGGAAGACCATGAACTGCAGGTTGGTGTGTGTGTCGTCGCGCGGGTCCAGAAGATTGACGCCCGTGTCGGTGGAGATCGCCCAGTTGTTGTGCTTGCCCGAGCCGTTGATGCCGGCGAAGGGCTTCTCGTGCAGGATGCACTGCAGGCCGTAGCGGGGCGCGACGCGCTTGAGCGTCTCCATCAGTAGCATCTGGTGGTCGACCGCAACGTTGGCGTTCTCGAAGATCGGCGCGATCTCGAACTGAGCGGGCGCGACCTCGTTGTGGCGGGTCTTGACCGGGACGCCCAGGCGGTACAGCTCGCCCTCGACCTCGGCCATGTAGCTCAGCACGCGCGCGGGAATCGAACCGAAGTAGTGATCCTCCAGCTGCTGGCCCTTGGGCGGCTTGGCGCCAAAGAGCGTGCGGTCACAGTGCAGCAGGTCCGGGCGGGCGAAGTACAGGTTGCGGTCGATCAGGAAGTACTCCTGCTCGGGGCCGAGGGTCGTGTTGATGCGGCCGACGCCCTGATCGCTCCCCAGGATCCGGAGAATGCGCATGGCCTGGTTGCTCAGGGCCTCGATCGATCGCAGCAGCGGGGTCTTGTTGTCCAGCGCCTCGCCGGTCCAGGAGACGAACGCCGTGGGGATGCAGAGCGTGACGTTCGGGCCCGAGCGGTTCAGGAACACGGGGCTGGTGGGATCCCACGCGGTGTAGCCGCGGGCCTCGAAGGTGGCGCGAAGGCCGCCGGAGGGGAAGCTGGAGGCGTCCGGCTCGCCCTGTGTGAGGGCCGAGCCGGAGAACTGGCTGACGACCGAGTGGCTGCCGTCGGTGTTGATGAACGAGTCGTGCTTCTCGGCGGTCAGGCCGGTCAGCGGCTGGAACCAATGGGTGTAATGAGTCGCCCCGCGCTCCACGGCCCAATCCTTCATCGCCGCCGCGACGGTGTCTGCGAGCTGGGCGTCGAGCTTCTGCCCCCGCTTGATCGTGTTCATCAGGCGCTGGAAGACGCTCTTGGGCAGGCGCTGGCGCATGACCTTCTCTGAGAAGACATCGCAGCCGTAAAGCTCCTCGATCCGCTGGCCGGCGCCCTCGGTACGGGCCTGGTCACGCCAGGCGGTGGCGGCGGCAATCGCGTTGAATCGAGCGGTGGTCATGAGTCACTCCACAAGCAAACACACACAGGAGGCTCAGGGCCACGAGGCCCCGGGCCGCCAAGTCACGAGGGACCGGAAAGGTGAGCCGGTCCGGTGATCGTTGCATACTCCGATAGAACGTCAAGTGATCGGTTGATTGCGATCGGCGGTTCAGCCGATACGCACACCGCCCGGGCGTTTCCTCGCCCGGGCGGTGTGTCTGTGCGGCGTTTCCGATCACGGTTTACTCACGCGGACACCGGCTTGATCACACCTTGAACTTGGCGACCAGCGTCGCGAGGCCCGTCGCCTGGCTGGCCAGTTGCGTCGCGGCCTCGGCGGCCTGCTGAGCGCCGGAGGTGCTCTCACGAGTCACCGCGTTGATCTGCTCGACGCTCTTGGCGATCTGCTCGCTGGCGGCGGACTGCTGCTGAGACGCCGTCGCGATCGACTGCACCATTCCCGACAGCCCCCGGCTGCTCTGGACGATCGTTTCCAGCGCCGCACCGGCGTCGTTGGCCAAGTCCATGCCGCTGGCAACCTTCTGCGTGCTTGCGCCGATGATCTTGACGCTGGAGCCGGTGCCCTCCTGAATCTCGTGAACGCTCTTGGCGACTTCCTCGGTCGCGGTCGTCGTCCGCTCGGCGAGCTTGCGCACCTCGTCGGCGACGACCGCGAACCCGCGCCCGTGCTCGCCGGCCCGCGCCGCTTCGATCGCGGCGTTGAGCGCCAGCAGGTTCGTCTGTTCGGCGATGTCATTGATGACGCCGATGATCTGGCCGATCTGCTCGCTCTTCTTGCCAAGCTCCCCCACTGCGTGCGCCGAGTCGGTGACTTGCTTGGATACTTCCTTCATCTCGGTGATCGTCTTGGCCACGATCTCGCCGCCGCGGCTGGCCTGCTTGCCGGAGTCCTCGGCGGCACCCGCCGCCTCCGCGGCCTTGTGCGCGACTTCGAGAACTGAAGCGGACATCTCTTCGACTGCGGCGGACACCTGTGAGGTCTGCTCACTTTGGCGCGTCAGCCCCTGCGCCATCTCCTCAGCGCTGGAGGCGATCTGGCTCGCCGCCGCGGCGACCTGCTGCGAGGCTGACGTACATTCCTTGACGAGGCCCTTCAGGTTGCCGGTGACCTGATTGAAGCTGTTCGCCAGGACACCGATCTCGTCCTGACGGGTCGACTGCATGGTGGTGGTCAGATCGCCCTGGGCAACGCGGTTGAAGAGCTTGACCAGCTCGGCGATCGGGGCGCCGACGGTCGTGCGGAGCACATAGATCAACGCCGCGAGCCCGACCACCACAAGCGGGACGGTCCAGAGCATGGCGTTCTTGAAGAACGCCGCGATTTGGGCGTCCATGGGTGCCAGGGGCATATCGACTTCGAACGCGCCGTGCATCTGGCCGACCTTCCAGTTCTCCATCTTGTAGCCCAGGGGATCCAGACCGGTGCTCTTGCCGCTGGCGTCGCGCGTGCCGAGCTTGTCCGGATCGCCGTGGCACATCATGCAGTTGTTGTCCAGGGTGATGGCGCGGAAGTAGTGCAGCGTGTTGGTGTCGGGGTTGATGCGGCCGATTGACGTGCCCTGGCCCGACTCGACCATCTTGGTCAGGTCACGAAGCAGGGTCTCGCGGAACGAGCCCTTCTCCGGCTCGTTGGCCTTGTTCCGGGCGTCGAACGCAACGACCTTGAACTCAACGTGCTCGCGCTTGGCCGCTTCGCCCGCCGCCGTCCAGCCGGCGACGACCGGAATCGTGTTGAAGAACCGGGTGTCCTTGATCGACTTGCCCGCGGCCTTCTCCGCGAGCGCCTCCTTGATCAGCGCGTCCACATCGAAAGAACCTGCACCCATGAGTTTGCCGACGTGGTTCTTCGTTTCATCGGCCAGCGCGGTGAACTGCGAGGCCTTGGCGATGTACTGCTCCTGCATGTCCTTCCGGTAGGAGTTCATGAACACGCCGTACGTCGCCGCGACCACCGCGACCAGCAGGGCGGTTGACATCATCGTGATCTTGATCGACACGCTGAGCTTGCTGAACGCTCTCATTTCTGAACCCTCCGTTTGGCGAAGTCACGAGGGCGGATCGCATCAGGAACCCACGGCTCGACGCGGCCAGCCTCGATTTGACGCCGGTGTACTTCGTGCCGCCACGGAGACGAAATCCAAGCATGGCAATCGGGCCACGGACGAACACCCTAAATATGGGATCCGATTGTGCGGGCGATTCGGGCCACGGGCGAGAAACGTCCAAATCTGTTAACCTTCCCAACCTCGCGAACTCTTCAAGATCCACACTGTTTGACGCCCATGGAGGTCGATTTGATGAATCCGGACATCTTTCGTGGCCCATCCCGCAAGTCGGGCGGCCTAAATCGCGGCGTCATGCACCTGCTCATCATGGGCTGCGCTGGCCTGTGCATCGCGATCGCCGGGTGCGCCGGCGGGCGCGCAGCCGCGGGCTCGGGGCAGGTCAATGCGAGCGGGACCGGCGTTCCGACAGCCGCCGCACCGGCACTGTCCGGCTCATGGACCGGGTTCCTGGGCGACGTGGCAACCCCGGTTTCGCGCGGGACCATGGGCGACGAGGCGACCATCGCCAGGATCATCGACGAGGGCACGCGCCGCAACGAGGTGATGAACCATCTACGGTATCTGACGAAAGAGATCGGGCCGCGATTGACCGGATCCAGCGGCGCCAAGCGGGCCAACGAGTGGACGCGCGATCAGTTTCGCACCTGGGGGCTCACGGCAGAGCTGGAGCAATGGGGCACGGTCCAGACCGTCTTCAATCGCGGCCCGAGCACGGGCGCACTGCTGATGAGCGATGCACCACGCCCCAGCCGCCGCCCGGGCGTGACCGGCACCGAAGCGCCGCCAGCACCGTCCAGTGACCTCCGCGTCGTGCGCCAGATGGAACTCACCACGCTCTCATGGACGCGCGGCACCAGCGGCCCTGTCCGCGGGCCCGTCGTTCGCTTGCCTTCAACGCCCGAGGAGTTCGACCGAGTCAAGGACTCGCTCAAGGGGGCGTGGATCCTGTTGCCGCAGACGCCGGCCCGCGGCATGCGCGAGACGCGAGCCCGGGTCAGCGATCAATACACCCAGCGACGCGAGGCCAGAGAGAAGGCCGCCAGCGGCACGCCAGTGAGCGAGCTCTCCGCTCGCGACCGCGTTGCGCTCCTCGATGTCGCGGGGTACATCAGCACCAGCCGCGATGAGCGCGTGTGGACGGGGGCGATCTCTGATTGGCGCACAACGCCGCTGGACAAGGTGGCGCCGGAGGTCGCTGTGGTGGTGCGACTGAGCGACTACGACTACATGAACTCTCGCATCGCCGATGGCGAGAAGGTCTACGCGGAGTTTGACCTGAAGCACGAGCTCATCGCCGGCCCTGCGCCGGTCTTCAACACCATCGCCGAGATCCGAGGCAGCGACCTGCCTCACGAGGTCGTGTATGTCTCGGCACACCTGGACTCATGGGACGGCCCCGGCAGCCAGGGCGCGACCGATAACGGCACTGGCGTCGTCGTGTCGCTCGAGGCGGCGCGAATCCTGATGGCGGCGGGCGCAAAGCCGCGCCGCACGATCCGGTTCGGCCTGTGGACTGGGGAGGAGCAGGGCCTTCTGGGCAGCGATTGGCATGTGCAGAATCGCAAATCTGAGTGGGCCAACTGGTCCGCGTGCTTCAACGACGACGGCGGCACCAACTATCAAGGCGGGCTCGCGGCATCGACCGACGCCATGGCCCAGACGCTCGCGGAGATCACTGCTCCGGTCAACGGGCTGTTCTTTGACAGCGTGGACGGCAAGCCGCTGAACGTCGTCATCCGGCGGACGAGGTCGCTGCGACTGGACGGCGGCAGCGACCACGTCTCGTTCAACAAGGTCGGCGTGCCCGGGTTCTTCTGGAGCGAGGTCGGTCGGGCGAACTACGGCTTCGGCTGGCACACCCAGAACGACAAGCTCGACCTGGCGATCCCGGAGTATCTGAAGCAGTCCTCGACGTCGACGGCGATCGCGGCGTATCGGTTGGCGTCCGCGCCGGCACTGCTGGCGCGAGAGCCGTTGCCGGTCGAGGAGCCCAAGGCGCCGGCG
The DNA here is from genome assembly GCA_022843565.1 of Phycisphaerales bacterium. Classification (GTDB taxonomy): domain Bacteria; phylum Planctomycetota; class Phycisphaerae; order Phycisphaerales; family UBA1924; genus JACVCS01. The sequence goes on along the minus strand of JALHNK010000149.1, from coordinate 1,806 downwards.
AGCGCGCAGGTTGAAACTCCGACAAAGTGAGCGGTTTGCCTGTCGGGCCTCGGGTCTTTATTCTGTGTGCGTGTCAATATCGAGCCGGTGCCGTGCTTTCGGCGTTCTCACTGTGTCGAGAACGCCCCGAAAGACACTCACGACGCGGCGGGAGCTTTCGATGAACATGACGATCAAGCGTTCCGGTACGACCGCGGTCTGCGTGCTGGCCCTCAGCCTGCTCGCCGGCACAACCCTGACCCCCGGGTGCATGGCACGCGAAACGCGCCCGAACGGGGCGAGCTCGCAGACACAGGCCGCGGGCGGTGGGAGCACGCCAAGTGCCGCGGGCGACAAGCTCGCGCGATCGGTGGCGCAGCAAACCAGCCCGGCTTCGAGCGTCGGGATGATCCAGCACCCAAGCGTGTCGCCGGATGGCAAGTCGATCGTGTTCGCGTGGCTCGGCGATCTCTGGATCGTCAGCAGCAAGGGCGGCGTGGCGCAACGCCTGACCGCCCACCCCGGCGAGGAACGCCGCAGCGCGTGGAGCCCCGATGGCAAGGCGATCGCGTTCGAGTCTGATCGCGACGGCGGACGCAACATTTTCATCATGGATTTGTCGATCGAAGAGAACGAGCCGATCGCGGGCGTCGCGAGGCGTTTGACGACGCTCGATCGCGCGGCGGCGTTGAGCGGCTTCAGCAGCGATGGCGCGTCGGTGCTGTTCTCCGGCAACTTGGACGCGACGCTGTACCGCTCGACGCGGATGTACAGCGTGCCGGTCGGCGCGGGTGGCGCCGCCGGCAGCAAGCCGATCGTGAAGTTGAGCGAGGCGTTCGGCGGGATGCCGCGGATGAGTGCCGACGGCGCGCGGGTGACGTTCGCGCGTGGTCGGCCGGATCTCAATCGACCAAAGTACCAGGGCACCGGCAGCACCGATGTGTACGAGATGCGTCTGAGCGACGGCTCGTTCAAGCGATTGACGAAGCACGCGGCCCTGGATGCCGACGCGTTCCCACTGCCCGATGGATCGACGCTGCTGATCTCATCGCGCAGCGGCACGAACAACGTCTACCGCCTGCCGCCATCCGGTGACGAGGCCGGCATCGAGCAGCTCACCTCGTTCGCACCGACCGCCGAGCAGCTCACGATCGGCCACGGCGTTCGCGACCTGGGCGTCAACCGCGCCGGCACGCTGGCGACGTTCGTGGTGTGGGACACGCTCTACACGCTGGACCTGAGCGCCAAGGGCAGCTCGCCGGTGGCGCTGCGAGTTGTGGCGTCGCCCGATGCGCAGGACGGCTTCACGCAGCGCCTGAATCTCTCCCGTGATGTAAGCGAGGCGGCGCTGAGCCCCGACGGCAAGACGCTCGCAGTGATCGCGCGGGGCGAGGTCTTCGTGCGCTCGACCGACGAGAACCGGCCGACGCGTCGCGTGACGAGCACGCACGGGCGCGAGCGCTCGCTGGCGTGGTCGCCCGACGGGCGTGTGCTGTGGTTCAGCTCCGACGAGACCGGCGTCTCGCAGATCTACTACGCGACGGTGTCGCTCTCGCGCGAGGACATCTCGCCGAAGGACGACGAGGCGAAGAACGAGAAGGACGCCGACGCGAAGAAGGACGACGCCAAGGCCGACGAGCCCAAGAAGGACGCGCCGAAGGACGAGGCCAAGAAGGACGACGACGCGAAGAAGGATGATGCCGAGAAGAAGCCGGACGCCGAGAAGAAGGCCGATGGCGAGAAGAAGGAACCCGCCAAGAAGAAGATCGACTACGCCAAGCGCTGGCAGGAATCGCTCCGCTTCGATGTCAAGCATCTGGACACCTC
>JALHNK010000148.1 GCA_022843565.1 Phycisphaerales bacterium | reverse complement strand
GCTCTTCCGATCTGAGCGCTGGCAGAACGCCATCGCGTTGGCCCGCGCGACGGACCGACCGCGCGGGAGAAGCTCCAGAAGCATACAGAGTTTGCCGCGCCGTGCATCCCCTGAGGCCGCGATCTCAACAAAAAAACCCGCGCTTGGCGGGTTTGTAAGGTCTTTGGTTGTACTCTTGGCTTCGTTCTCGGCGGCACGCGACGGCACCGGTACCGGTCGCCGACGCCGCGTCAATAGTCGTCGCGAAGGAAGTGGCAGTAGGGCTCGGTGCCCTTGCGCTGGTAGTACTTCTGGTGGTACTCCTCCGCCGGCCAGAACTTGGCGAAGGGCTCGACCGCGGTCGCGATGGGGCGCTTGAACTTCTTGGCCGCCGTGAGATCGGCGATCAGCTTCTCCGCAGCGGTCTTCTGCGCTTCAGACTGATAGAAGATCACGCTGCGGTACTGCTCGCCGACGTCCGGGCCCTGGCCGTTGACCTGGGTGGGGTTGTGCAGGCGGAAGAAGATGCTCAGGAGCTGGTCGTACGAGATCTTGGCCGGGTCAAAGGTGACCTGCACGACTTCAACATGCCCCGAGCGGCCGGCGCAGACTTCCTCATAGGTCGGGTTGGCGGTGCGCCCGCCGCTGTAGCCGGAGATGGCCTCGATGACGCCGGCCTGTTGACGGAGAATGTGTTCGACACCCCAGAAGCACCCCGCGCCAAACGTCGCCAGTTCCATGCCTTTCGGTCCTTTCGATGAGTCAGCGAACGCGACGGGCGCGGGCGCTGAGGTTGATGAAGCGGTCGTTGTCGATGCGGCTGTTCCCGACGTGCCCGACGGCGCGCTGTTCGTGCTTGCGCCGGTCGGCGTCTTTGCAGCGCCGCCCGGCGCGATGTCGGTCGTCTGCGCCGGCGCTGATGTCCGGGCCGGTTGCGGCCCCGGCGCGCTGGCCTTTGGCGAGCATGCGCCGAGCGCAAGCGTGCTCAGGAGCGTGACGCCCATGAGCCAGAATGAGCCGCGGCGGCCGGTCGTTGTCAACGAACAAAGCGAGTTCATGGTCATGGTCCTTTGGATGCCGGCGCTCTGCAGTCTGTTACCCTCTATTGAACGCACGCCGCGCGTTGATCGTTCGGATCAGCTCGGCCGTCGGATTGGGACGTCGATCACCAACCGGAACCCGAGTTTGCCAACGGCCCTGGCCAACCAGTGCCAGCGCAAGGAGCCAGATGATGGAACCGAGCAACGTGGGCACCACCGGCGCGGACCTGACCAACGCCGCCGCGGCCAGCGCCGCTGGCATCGCAAACGCCGTGGCCACCGGCGACGCGACCGGCACACTCACCGCGAGCGCCGGGACGCCAACCTCCGCGTGGCTCATCCTGCTGCTGGCGGGCGTGCTTGAGGTCGGCATGGCCCTGGGCATCCGCTCGTCCGACGGCTTCACCAAACTCTGGCCATCGGTCGCGGCCGTCGCCTTCGGTGCCGCGAGCATGTACCTGCTGTCACTGGCACTGCGCGTGATCCCCGCGGGCGTGGGCTACGCGGTGTGGACAGGGATTGGCGCGCTGGGGGTGATGCTGGTGGGCGTGACGGTGCTGAAGGAGCCGGCGACGGTGTGGCGGTTCGTGTGCGCGGCGTTGATCGTCGCGGGGGTGGCGGGGTTGCATGCGGGGGCGAGGGGGCATTGAGAAACGTGAACGTGAACGTGAAACGAGCCAATCGCTGAGTTTGTGAGCGAGCGGGAGTCGGGGCGCGGGGTTGTCGGAGCCGCGGGCGCGAGCACGCGGACCAGAGCAGCGATCGCGGTCGTGCGAGGGGGCTGCGGGTTGAGCGACCTGCGGGTTGAGCGACCGACGCCGCGCGGCGAGACTCGTCGGATTGCATCGACGTCACGCTGCTCTTCGGAGCCCGCTCACCTCATCTTCGCATCCAGCGCCGCATGTGCCTCGGCTTGGCCGCCGGCGACTTCTTCGACGTCGGCGTGCGACTCGGGCGACGCCTTCATCACGCCGATCCGTTGCCGCTTCGCAGATCGACCAGCGCAAACCGGTCGCGGAGCGCGTTGCGGTTCTTCACGCCCAGTTCGCGGAAGACGCGCACGGCGTAGGTTTTGATCGTGCTTTCGGTCAGGCCCATGATGCCGCCGATCTCGGCGTAGCCCAGGTCGCTGGCCAGCAGCGGCACCAGTTGCTGTTCTTTCTCCGGGAGGTTGGCGAGCCGCGCGGCTTCCATGAGACTGACCGCGGCGCCTGCGGGACGATGCGCAGGCTGGTCGCGCGTTGGCTCGCCGGCAACATCGGCCAGCTCGTGCATCCACGGCGAGCCGAAGAACACCGCACCCGCGATGGCGCGCTCTCGCGGCCCAAACGGTGCCCGGCCCGTCGCTCTCCCAAACATCACCGAGCTGATGCGGATCGTTCCGGTGTCACCCCGCGAGGGCCTCACGACATAGAGCAGGTCATCGACACTCAGACGCCGCCGGTACGTGAGACAGGCGCGGTCATGCTCCCACGCATCCGGCGGAAGGACCTGAGCAATCGTGCGGACAAACGGTGCCCCCGCCAGGGCCAGATCGTGCAGGCCGATGGTCTCGGCCGGGCGGCCGAACGCACCGAGCATCCGCAACGCGTGCCACGCACCGCGGACCATCGAAACGCGTCCGCACTTGATGAGTTTCAGCGGCACCACGCGCCAATCCTCGCGCGTCGAGCCCACGCGGCCGAGCACCCAGAGCCAGTTGTCGGCGCCGATGAGCTCCGCCAGCCCGTCCAGCAGCGCCCGTCGCGCCGAGAGCGATTCCTGGCCCGCGGCGGCCTGCCGGGTCGCTGAGGCCACGAGCGAGCACGCCGCGATCATGTCGGCGTCGCCGATCGAACCCGCGCGTGCAACTGGCAGCGACGGGGCGCTTTCGTCTCCGTTGCCCAGGTCCACGTTGATGCGGGGGTTGTTCGCAGACATTGGCCGGATCCGACGTTGCGGTGGTGGGCCCGTTGGGCGTGATGGCGGCGAAAGCCAAAGCGGGGCTGAAACGGCCCTCGCGCCCGCGCTCTGACCAGATACAAGACGACCGAACAGCGACCAGTCTACCAAGGTTGACAGGAAATCGGCGGGCCTGAGCGCGTTCCATACTGCACTCTTTGAAGTGACCCTCGGACCCGTCGCCGCACACACCACCAATCACGGAAGCTCTCCACATGCTCACCCGACTCAGAAACCTCGACCGACAGCTCCCCTTGGTGATCGCCCTCGCCGCGATGCTTGCCTCCGCGACGGTGAGCCGCGCACAGTCGACGTCGTTCACGTATCAAGGCTCGCTGCAATCCAGCGGCGTCGCGGTGAACGGCACCGCCGACGTGCGCGTGCGGATCATGAACGCCGCGACCGGGGGCAACACCATCGGTGCCCAGCAGCAGTTCACGAGTGTCCAGGTCACCAATGGAGTGTTCTCGATCAATGTCGCTTCGCCGACTGGTGCATTCGTCGACGGCGCCCCGGCGTGGCTGGAGCTGGATGTCCGCTCACCCGCCGGCACGGGGGCGTATACGACGTTGGCCCCTCGTCAAGCCGTGACTCCGGTGCCGCAGGCGGTGGGCCTGGCGGGCGTGCCGATGACGACGCAGAGCGAAGAGTTCGACATCGGTCCGTCCGCGACGTCGTCGTCTTCATTCTTCGTCGTGCCGGGTACGGAGTTCTCTCAGGTCATCACACCGACCCAGTCCGGGTTGCTCACTCAGGTGCGGCTTCAGTTGGCGCAGGCGTACAACGACCCATCGCTCCGGGTGCGGCTGCGTTCAGGTCAGGGCGTGTCGGGCCCCGTGCTGGCGGATTTCGGCCTGGTGCCGACGGTTGGCACGCTCCAGTTGAACTTCGATTCGGTGCGCGTGACGCAGGGCCAGCCGGTGACCGTCGAGATCTTGATGGCCTCCGGTGTGATCGCTGTGGTTCAGGCGGCACCGGGCACGCAGATCGCGAGCTGCCCGACGTTCTGGAGTGGCGGCACCTCCACCCCCGCGTGGTTCGCTGCATACGTTCGCCCGCTGCGTCTGGGTGTCCAGTCCACGGGTGCCCCGTGGACCGGCATCACGGGCCGTCCGGCGCTTGCGACGCTGGCCGATGGATCGGCGGCGTTCACCAGCGGCGCAGTGCAGATCCGCCCCGCGCCGTCGGGCAACGCTGGGCCGGCTCTTCGTCTGATCGGGCGTGGCGGCGCGAACGCGACGGTCTCATTGGATCTCTCCACCTATGACCCGGGAACGATCCTGCCCAGCGCGCGGATTCTCGCGACAGACGCGAACTTCTCCAGCACGCTGGACTTTCAAACCAAGGTCCCCGGCAGCATCACCAACGCGCTCACGACCCGGATGCGCCTCACCGCGGACGGGAAACTCGGCATCGGCACGACATCGCCCGACGCGCTGCTCACCGTTGACCCCAACGCCGGTGGCGGCGTGCTTGTCGGAAACACGTCGGTCGATGGCCGCACGAGCCTCTACGCCGGTGTTACCGCCGCGTCCGGTGGGTACTCGCTGATCCAGTCCACGTCTGCCAGCGGAGTCAGTTACGGCTTCCTCACGATCAACCCGGACGGGGGCCACGTCGGCATCGGGACGCGCAGCCCAAGCTCGAGCTTCCTCCTTGACGTCAACGGACCGCTCCGCTGCGTCGGGTTCACGAACGCTTCGAGCGGGCGCTACAAGAAAGACATCCGTTCCGTTGACGGTGACCTGCTGCCGGCGATCCTCGCACTTCGACCGGTGCGGTTCGCGTGGAATGAGTCCATCCCTTCGATGGATGGTCGTGAGGACCTGGGCCTGATCGCCGAAGAAGTCGCCCTGGTCTTGCCCGACGCGGTCTCTCGCGTCGACGGCCGCGTCGAGGGCATCGACTACAACCGTTTGACCGCGCTGGTCATTGGCGCGCTGCGTCAGAAGCACGAACAGGACACCGAGCGCTCGGTCCGAATGAGCAGCGAGCTGAAGAGCCTGCGCCAGGAGAACGAGGCGCTCAAGTCCAGGCTTGACGCGCTGGAGCGGGCGATCAACAAGCGCTGAGTGCTGCGTTGCCCCGTCACACCTGCGCCCGCCCCATGATCCCCTCCAACTCCGCATGCGCCTCCGCTTGGCCGCGCTCGTAGTCCTCGGCCTCGGTTTCGGTGTGCGGCTGGGGGAACGCGTTCATCGCAGCGGCTGAGGCGCGGTTGAAGACCTCCCGCAGTTCCTCGGAATCAGACTCGCCGGTCGCACCGCGCGCCGCCACGAGTTGTTCAAGGCGTTCGCGATAGAGCCGTGCGAGCGCGCAGGCGCCCTGGATGTCTTGCCGCGCGTTGATGATGCAGGCCTCGGCTTCCACGTACTGGCCCGATGCGATCAGATCGCGCGCAATCGACACCGCTGAGTCGAGCGCTGCTTGGTGCGCCGCGACATCAAAGACCTCCGCCCCGCGCCCGCGCGGCCACTCGCCCGCGACCTGCCCCGGCATGTCCACGATCGGCACCGGCCCGCCCGGCACGCACGGCACCGTCGGGTCTTGCGGGCGTGCGAGCTGGATCGAGAGCAGCGATTGCTCAAGCGCCGGGCCGTAGCTGCCCCAGAGCTCGGTCGGGCACATCGCCGAGGCGGTGAGCAATCGCTTGCCGTCTTCCAGGAACATCAGTCGAAGTGTGAGCGGCGTGTTGTCCTGCGTCTGCGTCGCCTCGACGAGCACGCACGGGTGCAGGTGCCCCGCCGGCTCGGGCTCGCCAACGAAGCCGCTGACCAGGCCGGTGATCGTGAGCTGATAGTGGTCACAGAGGAATCTTGCCCACTGCTCGACGGAGCCGTTCTCGTACGCGGGCCGCGCCGCGATCGTGATCACCGCCATGGCGACCTGCGATGCGACGATCGCCAGCGGAGCGGACTTGGTGGCGTCGTCAAAGTCCACGTCCGCGCGCTCAAACGGCGGCTCCGCGAAGCCGTCGGGCACCTGCATCGTGAACTCAAGGTCCGCGAGGCGCGCGGGGAAGCGTTGCAAATGCGTGCTCATCGTGCGATGCCTTTCATTCCGGACTCGGTCGATTGAACCAGACGATCGCCGGCGGCACGGCGTACAGCGCCACGCCGACCAGGCTCATCCATCCCATCTGCATGATCGTCACCCAGCCGCTGCCGCCGTCAGGCCGCGTCCACTTGATCGCGCCGTAGATCGGCATCAGCGCGACGACCGCGATCAGCGCCGCCGGCGGCATCATCAACCAGAACGACCACGCCCACCACGCGCGGCCGACGGCCCACGGCGCAAGCAGGTAGCCAACGTGCGCCGCGAGGACGACCGCGAATGTCAGGGCGAAGTTTCGCCACGGCTGGTCATTCTCCGCGCGGTTCCCCGCAATCATGATCACGCCCGTGACCAATGCAACAAGCACCGCCCACGCCACGGCAAGCCACAGCCCGGCCCGAGCGACCGTTGAGACGTTCGATACCGCGATCGTGATCTGCGTGGCTCCATCGACGGTCGGCGTCATGCAAGAGGCTCCGGGGGCGGGGGGCGGGGCGCGAGGGGATCGCGCGAAACCCACGCCTCAATCACGCGGTGGAGGGGGCGGAGCCTTGGTTGGGGTGAGAATCGGGGTTGGAAAGTGGGCGGGGGCGATCGATTCTCGAGGATGTTTGGCGGCACGGGCTTCGAGCGGTGGTGCGCTCCCATGAACGCGCCGCGGCGACCGCGGCATGCATCCGGCCCCGGAGGGGCCGCGGGGTGTAGCCACGGGTGGAGCAAGGCCGCTCTGGGCCTTGCGCAACCCGTGGACGCCGTTCGATTCCATGCTTGCCCCGGAGGGGCAAAGGAATCCCGATCCCGATACATTTAGCTCGTGCTTCGTCTACTCAATCCATCGGAGGCCGCCGCGAATCAGCGTACCGAAGTGTGCCTCTGCCCCTTCGGGGCAGGCTCACGGCAGTGCAACCCATTCCACGGGTTCCGCTGCGCTCCACCCGTGGCTACACCCCTGCGCCCCTTCGGGGCTGAAGGCCGTCGAAGCCCGCGTGCTTTCGCGATACTCAGGCTTGCGTCCCATTTGGGGCTTCAAGCCCGCCTAGGCCCACGCCCCGCCATCCCCCTCCTACCCTCCGCCCATGATCGACATCAAGCAACTCCGTGAGCATCCGCAGCGTTTCAAGGATGGGGCCGCCAAGAAGAACATGGAGGTCCAGATTGACCGGCTGCTGCGCCTGGACGAGGAACGCCGCGCGGCTCTGACGCAGCTTGAAAACAAGCGCTCCGAGCGCGGCAAGATCGACAAGGAGCTCGGCCCGCAGATGGGCAAGCTCCAGGCCGAGCTGAAGAAGGCCGAGGCCGCCGGCGGCAGCGAGGCCGCGGCGAAGCAGATGATCCAGCAGCAGCTCGACGCCCTGCGTGCCAAGCCCACGGCCCTGAAAGAAGAGATCGCCCAGCTCGAAGGTGTCGTCGCACGCCTGGAGCCCGAGGTCAACTCGATCCTGCTGACGATTCCCCTTCCGCCCGATGCGGACGTTCCCGTCGGCACCGGCAGCGATGACAACGTCGAGGTCTCGCGCTGGTCGCCCCCGGCGGCACCGGGCGGCGGCTCGGGCTCGATCACCGCGGGCTTTGATCTCTCCAAGCCCTTTGCGACCCAGCGCGGCTTCAAGCCCAAGAGCCACATCCAGCTCTGCAAAGACCTCAACCTCGTGGACTTCCCGCGCGGCGTCAAGATCGCCGGCACACGCTCGTACGTTCTCACGGGCATGGGCTTCCTGCTGCATCAGGCACTCACGCGCTACGCGTTTGACTACATGGTCCATCAGCACGGCTTCACGCCGATGAGCGTGCCCGTGCTCGTGCGTGAGGAAGCGATGATCGGCACCGGCTTCTTCCCCGCGGGGCGCGAGCAGGCGTACCACATCGCCGAATCTCAGCGACAGAACGCCGATGCGACGAGCCACGCCGAGGCATCAACCGCCAACGACCTGTTCCTCACCGGCACCGGCGAGGTCGGGCTCATGGCACTGCACATGGATGAGATCATCGATGAGGCGAAGCTGCCTTTGAAGTATGTGACGGTGTCGCCCTGCTTCCGGCGCGAGGCGGGCGCCGCGGGCAAGGACACTGCGGGGCTGTATCGCGTCCACATGTTTGACAAGGTGGAGCAGGTGGTGATCTGCAAGGCGGACGAGCAGGAGAGCCGCGCGTGGCACAAGAAGATGATCGGGTACGTTGAGGGGCTGCTGCAGAGCCTGAAGCTGCCGTATCGATTGCTGCAATGCTGCACGGGTGATCTCGGCGTGAAGAACGCCGACATGATCGATATCGAGTGCTGGATGCCCGGTCGCGGCGAGATCAGCGCCGACGGCACCACCGCCGGCGATTTCGGCGAGACGCACAGCGCCAGCCGCCTGTACGACTACCAGTGTCGCCGGCTGAACCTCCGCTACAAGTCCACCGAGCACAAGGGCACCACGTTCTGCCA
>JALHNK010000147.1 GCA_022843565.1 Phycisphaerales bacterium | reverse complement strand
ACATACGCCGAGCCCGCGTGATCATCCGCCGCCGTCGATCGCGACAGGTCCAGCAGCTCAAGCTGATCCGCCGCCGCCGCCAGCGTCGACGACCGCCGATTCGTGTCCCCATGCAGCGCCGCCAGCCCCGCCGCCCGCAGCGCCCGCGGCCCCTCCGCATCCGCCTCCAGCGACCGCCGCGTCGCCAGGGCGTTGTCCAGCAACCTCGGCAGCTTGTCCAGCTCCGCCGGCCCCACCATCAAGTCCACCACCGGCATCCGCTTCATCAACGCCGCGCCCTCGCGCTCGGCCATGCACCCCAGCACACCCACCACCAGCCCCGGCTCGGCCACCTTCCGAATCGCCAGCTCCCCCAGCCGCGACCACACCTTCTGCTCCGCGTGCTCCCGCACAGAGCACGTGTTGTACAGCACCACATCCGCCGCGCCCGCATCCGCCGTGAACCGATACCCCAGCGCGCGAAGCTGCCCCGTCACCAGCTCAGAATCGAGCTCGTTCATCTGGCAGCCGAACGTTTCGAGATAGACCTGTGGCACCGCCGAGGGTAGGGGCCCCCAAGCCAAACCGCCGCCCGCCGTGGACCGGCGCCACTTGCGGCCTTATCGTTCCCCCCTCGGGCCCTCGGCCCGACCGATGGTGGCTATAGCTCAGTTGGTTAGAGCGCGAGGTTGTGATCCTTGAGGTCGCGGGTTCGAGTCCCGTTAGCCACCCTTTTCGAGAGCTTTCAGTTGTCAGTTCTCAGTGTTCAGCAGGAGAGCTGATCGTTGCTTGCTGACGGCTGAAGGCTGGTGGCTGGCGGCTTTCGAAGCACGCACGCGTGCGGCTGTTTGCCGACGGCGTCGCACATCTTCTTTTCGTAGTTTGTCGCGACTGCTTGGCCCTCGCCGACCCATGATGGCGGGATGAACGGGCGGAGCTCGAAGGGTGCGGTTGCGTGTTCGCGCATCGCGCCGGGCGTGGTCCAGCGCGTGAAGTGTTCCATGTCCCAGGCCCAGAGTTCGTCGTGATCGGTGACGACGCGGAGCTCGCCGCCCGGGATCAACACGCGATGGGACTGTTCGAGGAACGCGTCTTGGATGACGCGGTTCTTGTGGTGCTTTTTCTTGGGCCAGGGGTCTGAGTAGTAGAGGTGGATCACGCTGACGCTGCTGCTGGCGACGCGCCAGCGCATGAACTCCACGGCGTCGGTGCAGAGCATTCGCACGTTTGGCAAGCCGCGGCGGCGGACGCGATCCGCGGCGTACACGAAGAACTCGCGCGCGTACTCGATGCCCAGGTGGTTTACGGCGGGCTGGCTCTCGGCTTGGCCGAGGAGGAACGAGCCCTTGCCGGAGCCGATCTCGATCTCGAGCGGCTGTGTGGGGATCGGGAACCAGCCGCTGATGTTGAGGAAACCCGCTTCGGGGCGGGAGAGCAGGTCGTCTGGGAGCGCGGGAAAAGATGAGGTCAGGACCTCAACGGTGCCAGGGTCGAGATCGCGGCCGCGGGAGAGTCCGAAGGACATGCCCGAGCGTAGTGCGGCGTTGTGCGGCGGGGAGAGCCTTGCGCGGGTGGGCGGTCGGAAGGCTGCGTCACGGGAGAACCGTTGGTTGGAGACTTCGTATAGAGAGAGGAGCGTTGAAAGGACCGAGAACAGCGTGATGGCGGAGGCGGGGTGGGGCGGGGTGACGCGGAGCGGTGTTTGTGCCGATATCTCAGGTGATCCCAACTTCAGGCGGAGAATGCCCGCGTTGCCTAGCGGCGCGCAGAGGCAGATTCGACGGCGACTGATCGCGGCGTTTCGCCGCGTCGCTCGTTCGCCGTACAGGAGCGGGCCAATGAACGATTTCACCGGCGTTCGTTTGCAGAGCAACCTTTCTGAGCGTCACGAGCGCATGGGCACGGGGCTGCCGTCGGAGGGCACGCCAAACGCTGACCTTGCGTCTCTGATCGACTCGCGCATCGATCGAACGAAGTTCGGTCAGGTGCATTGGGAGGGGACGTTCTTCGACTATCTGGCGATCGCAGAGCGAAACCCGAGCGTGCTTCGGAACGCGTACCAGCGGGTGTTTGACGCTGTGATGAGCCACGGCGCCGAGCGGTACCGGCTTTTCAAGCGTGACTGCATTCGGTACCACTTCTTTAGCGATCCGTTTGACCAGGGCGCCGATGCGATCTTCGGACTGGACTCGGCGCTGATGCAGCTCGTGGATTTTCTGCGCTCCGCGGCGGAGGGCTACGGCACCGACAAGCGCATTCTGTTGCTGCACGGGCCGGTGGGTTCGAGCAAGAGCACGATCGCAAGGTTGCTGAAGAAGGGCATCGAGCACTACTCGCGCACGGATGATGGGGCGCTGTACACGTTTACGTGGATGCTCGATGAGCACTGTGGGCCGGGCGAGAAGACGCATGAGTTCCCGTGCCCGATGCACGAGGAGCCGTTGCTTTTGGTGCCGCGCGAGGCGAGGGCGGATCTGATCGCGAAGCTGAACGAGCGGTACACGCCGACGTTTGGCGGCGGGAAGCTGAAGCTGCAAGGGGAGCTCGATCCGTTCTGCCGGAAGATCCACGCGGACCTGATGCGCCACTACGGCGGTGATTGGCGCAAGGTGATGGAGCACATCAAGGTGCGGCGCGTGGTGCTGAGCGAGAAGGACCGGATCGGCATCGGCACCTTCCAGCCCAAGGACGAGAAGAACCAGGACAGCACGGAGCTGACTGGCGATATCAACTACCGCAAGATCGCGCTGTTCGGCAGCGATAGCGATCCGCGGGCGTTCAACTTCGACGGCGAGCTGAACATCGCCAACCGCGGCATCTGCGAGTTCATCGAGGTGCTGAAGCTGGATGTCGCGTTCCTGTACGACCTCCTGGGCGCGAGCCAGGAGCACATGATCAAGCCGAAGAAGTTTGCCCAGACGCACATCGACGAGATGATCATCGGGCACACCAACGAGCCCGAGTATCGGCGTCTGCAGAACAACGAGATGATGGAGGCGTTCAGAGACCGGACGATCAAGATCGACATTCCGTACAACATCCGCTTGGATGACGAGGTGCGGATCTACGCCAAGGACTTCGGGCCGCAGAAGATCAAGAACATCCACATCGCGCCGCACACGCTGGAGGTCGCGGCGATGTGGGCGGTGCTGACGCGCCTTGAGGAGCCGAAGAAGGCGGGGCTCACGCTGCTTCAGAAGATGAAGCTCTACAACGGCATGGCGATCCCCGGGTTCACCGAGGAGAGCATCAAGGAGCTGAAGGAAGAGGCGATCCGCGAGGGCATGGAGGGGATCAGCCCGCGCTATGTGCAGGACAAGATCAGCAACGCGATGGTGAGCCGCCAGTCGATCGAGGAACGCGCGGTGAACCCGTTCATGGTGATGAACGAGCTGGAGAACGGCCTGAGCCACCACTCGCTGCTCAATGACGAGGACATGAAGAAGCGGTACAAGGAGCTTCTGGCGGTGGTGAAGGAGGAATACGAGGACATCATCAAGGGCGAGGTGCAGCGAGCGATCAGCGCCGATGAGGACGCTGTCAAGCGCCTGTGCATGAACTACATCGAGAGCGTCCGGGCGTACACGCAGAAGGAAAAGGTCAAGAACAAGTACACCGGCAAGGACGACGAGCCGGACGAGCGGCTGATGCGCTCGATCGAAGAGAAGATCGAGATCCCCGACAGCCGCAAGGACGATTTCCGCCAGGAGATCATGAACTACATCGGGGCTCTGTCGCTGGACGGCAAGAAGTTCGAGTACAACACCAACGCGCGGCTGTACCGAGCGCTGGAACTCAAGCTCTTCGAGGACTCACGCGACACCATCAAGCTCAAGAACCTGGTCAGCAGCGTCGTTGACGACGAGACGCAGGCCAAGATCGACGTGGTGAAGCAGCGCATGATCAAGCAGTTCGGTTACAACGAAACCAGCGCGACCGATGTGCTGAACTACGTCGCGAGTATCTTCGCGCGGGGTGATAGCAAGGGCAAGTGAGCGGGTCCGTCAGAGGCGTCGTCCGGTCAGAGCCGCGGGCGCGAGCACGCGGATGGTGCGCTCGCGGTGGTGCCCCTGCGATCGCTGTAGAATGGCCCAATGGACCGCGCGGCCATGAAGTTCTTTTGCGCCCGATGCGGGTACGACCTCAAGGCGGTCGCGTCGGCGAGTGCGCGCTGGGCCTGTCGCTGTCCCGAGTGCGGGGTGGTCGGGCGCGTGACCGCACGCCGTCCTCCGAGATCGCGGGTGTTCGGCTTCGCGGTGACGTTCCTGCCGCCGCTGGGATTGGTGGCGACGAGCTTCGCGCTTCTGGATGCGGACCGAACAGACGCGGGTGCGTTGTTCATCGCGTTGACGATGCTGTGGCCGTTCGCGGCGGCGCTTCTGATTGTCATGGGGCGAGTTCGATCCCGGCATCGCGCGAGGGCGTATTGGTTTGTCATTCTCGTCGGCTGCTGCTATGGCGGTACGCTGCTGCTTCTGTGTTGGGCGTTCATTTGGCTCAAGTGGATTGCTGACCTCGGTGTTTGACGGAGCGGGTGATGGCCGATGACGCGGACAGCGTGGTGTGCGACCAGTGTCAGTATCCGCTGCGAGGGCTGGTGGTGAGCCGCGTGACGGGGCTGCGGACGTGCCCGGAGTGCAGCACGGTTGAGAAGGTCGAGCGGCTGTTGCCGGCGCGGTCGGCGACGTACCGCAACCTCGTCTTGTTCGGGCCGAGCGCCGCGTGTTCGTTGGTCGCGATGTTCGCGGCGGCTTCGGAGTCCATGATTGCCGGAATGCTCGCGTGGGTCGGAATGGTGCTGTCGTTGGTCGGGGTGCTTGCCGCTGTGGACTCGATACTTCACCGACGCGTGCCGATCAAGGCATACCCGTGGCGGTCGTTCCGGCTGTTGCTGATGGGGTGGGTGGGGTCGATTGCGATCTTTACCGTGGCGATCATGACTGGCGTGATCGTCGGACGAGTGATCTCATGAGGACTTCGGTGAGGGCGGCGCGCTCGGGCGAGCGGTGCTGAGGGGAGCGTCGTCGCCAAAGAGGTTCGAACGTCGCATCGCAGAGAGCGGGACGATTCTATTGTTCATTGATGAATGACGGCCGTGCGATCTCGGGCTGCGAGCATTGCGTTGGCAGTCGCGAGACTGTCGCTCGCGACGCCACCGGCGGCCAAGTGGGCTGTGCCTGGTGCAAACGCGTTGTTCGCGTGCCTGCACCCGCGGCGAAGCGCCCCTTGGTGCTGCGGCTGTTCGTCTTCGTCGTACTGCCAATGGTGCTTCTTGCGGTTGGCTTTAAGGTCGTTCAGTTGGGGCTGACGGTCGAGGGGGTGCTGGTCGGAGCGCTCGCTCTCTTGTTCTCGGTGGTTTCGGTCTGCTGGGTTCTCACGCGTCGGTTGACGCCGGATCGCGTGCCGCTGCTGGTCGCGATCACTCGATTCTTTGGCTTTCTGGGCTAGAGCCGCCGGCGCTGAGCGTTGCGGTGGCGTCTTGCGTGCTTCAACGGCGAGATGAGCGCCGCGGCCCGCGGCGCGTGCGACGAGCACGCGGATGCTGGCTTCCGGCCGATGCCGGATCGCTCAGCGCATGGACGCTCGCGGTCCGCGTGCTTGCGCCCGCGGCTCTGACGGCGACGGTCGGCGCGGGCGTCTGATCGCAGCGCTCTCGGCCGGCGGATCGAACGCCGACGCGACCTTGAGTTCGCGCAGCATGGAGCGCTTCTTGTCCTGGTGCGTACTCATGCGGCGGAGGATGTCGTCCAGCATTCGAACGGCCCGGGCGACGAACGGGCCCTTGTTGAGCATGACGCACTCGGCGCGCTGGCCCATCGCGGCGTCGGTGATCTCGCTGCGGCTGGGCAGGCCGCGTTTGGCCATGGATTCGAGCACCTGCGTCGCCCAGATGACCGGGATGTGCGCCGCTTCGCACAGCCAGAGGATCTCTTCCTGTACTTCGGCGAGGCGTTCCCAGCCGACTTCAACTGCCAGATCGCCGCGTGCGATCATGACGCCGGTGCTGGGCTGAGCGAGGGATTCCAGCAGCAACTTGGGGAGGTGTTCGAACGCGCCGGCGGTTTCAATCTTCAGGACGATGCCGAGGTCGGGGGCTTTGAGCGTGCGGAGGCACTCGCGGAGCAGCCGCAGGTCGGCCGCGCGTCGGACGAACGAGAAGCCGACCATGTCAGCGTGGCGCGCGATGAACGGCAGGTGCGCACGATCCTCGGCGGTGAGCGGGCTGATCGAGAGCGGCGTATCGGGAAAGTTGACGCCCTTGCCCTCGCGCAGGCGTGAGCCGGCGGGGCGAGCGCGCGTGATGCGCAGCGCGGCGTGATCTGGCGCGGCGCGCGTGATGACGGCCTCGATCTTGCCGTCGTCCAGGAGCACGCGATGCCCGCGCCGCAGATCCGCGAAGACTTCGGGGAGCGTGAAAGGGATGGTGGCGGGTGTGCCCGCGGCGGCAGGGCCGCCGGGCGCGGGGTTCGCGGTGAGGATGAGGCTGTCGCCTTCGCACAACGTGATGACACCGGGACCGGAGGGTAGATCGCCGACCACCGCCACGGGCTTGGCGCGAGCAGGCGCGTGATCATGGTCGCGATGCGGAAGCAGTTGCGAGCCCGGCGTGATGTACGCGGTGCGGGCGCACGTGCAGACCCAGCCTTCGCTGGCGCGGCTGACGATGCGGAGGCGGCGGGCGCGCCCGCGGGCGTCGGTGAGGCGGAGCACGTCGCCGACGCGGAGTTGGTGGCCGGGAGCGAGGCGGATTGGAAGGCGCGCGTCGATCGTGTCAGCGCTGTCGGTGGCGGGCGTTGGGGGCGGCGTCAACGGTGCAGAGACGCCCGAATCTGCGGCGATGTGTGTGGCCAGCAGTATCCGGGCCGGTCGAGTCGCCCGCCCGAGATCGTCCATCGGCGGCGAAACCTTGACCACGGCCGGGCCGGGGCGGAGTGCTCCGGTGCGGGCCTTTGGGCCGGGGATGTCCATCAGGACCGGGCAGGCGGAGCGCGAGCGGAAGCGGCGCAGGTGTCGGATCATGTCTGCCCAGGCGGCGGGTGTGTCGTGGGCGCAGTTGATCCGCATGATGTCCATGCCGGCGTCCAGCAGCTCTTTGATGAGCGCGGCGGACGTGGCGGCCTCGCTGGGCATGGTGACCATGATCCGCGTTTCACGGGCGGCGGCACCCTTGCGAGGTCGGCCAAGGAGCCGCGTGGCTCGGGCTTGGGTGATCGCGTCGGAGGTTCCGGCGCCGGCAGGTGACTTGGGTTGGGGTTGGCCCAGCAGGCGAGCCAGCACGTCGCGCACGCGCTTGACGGCCGGGAGGATCGCGGCTTCGCTCCGGCCGAGCGAGCTGAGGCCGAGATTGGCAAGGCGAGTCTGGAGTTGGCGGTGGTCTTGTGAACGGAAGACGAGATAGTGCAAGAGGTTCGCGGCGCTCATGCGCTGCGGCGGGGAAATGGCGCGGAGGACCGCCGCGTGGCGAGTCTCAAAGTCGGCCATCGAGGCCAGGAGAGTGTTCAGGGCGGCGAGCGTTTGCCGCTCGGGCGAGCGAGCCGGTGATTGAACGGTCTGGCTGGTGCGAGCGCGCGCGGCCATGCCACACGATACACGGCTCGACCGGGGCGAGGGCGGGGGCGTGGGCGTTGGGGTCAGGCGCGAGCGATCGGCGGCGCTTAATCGAGCGTCACCCACGGAAAACCCGGCGGGATGAGCTCCGGTCGGTCGTTCAGGTAGCCGACGAGGAACTTGAACGCCTCGACCAGACGGGGGCCCGGCCGGTTGAAGTGCTGGTTGCCGTCAACGCAGATGACGCGCCCGTTCTGCGATGCGGGCAGATCGCGGAACCATGCGTGCGATTGCAGTTGCTTGGCCTCGGCGATCGCGCGATCCAGCGCCAGACCGCAGGGGCAGACGATCACGATGTCCGGGCGCGAGGCGACGAGCACTTCGGTGGGGATGCGGATGCTTTTTCCGGCGATGCGGAGCGAGGTGCCGATCGGGCCCGCCGCGGCTCCGGCCTCTCGGAGCGGGCGTGTGGCGTTGAGCGGGTGGCGCCCGCCGGCGCGCTCGATCAACTGCGGTGTCCAGTGGCCGCCGATGAAGAGCGGATCGGTCCACTCCAGGAACGCGACGTTTGGGCCGTCGGTGAAGTGGGCGGTGAAGTCGGTGGCGGTATAGATCTCCTCGCGCAGGGCGGTGACGCGGGCCTCGGCCTCTGCACTCAGTCCGACGGCCTCACCGACGGTCAGCAGCGAATCGAGCACACCCTCGAACGTCTCGGGGCTCAGGCTGATGATGCGGGCCGGGCGGGGGAGCGACATTGCGAGGCGTGAGACGCTGGCGAGATCGATCGAGCAGACTTTGCAGAGGTCTTGCGTGAGAATCACATCGGGTCGAAGGTCGCGGAGCAGGGCTTCGTCGAGTTCGTAGAGCGAGCGCTGCTGGCTCATCGCTTCGCGGACCTGCGCGTCGATCGACGCGGCACTGGTGGGTGAGCCGTCATCATGGATGCGCGGTCGCGTCAGGACGGGCAGGTGTGCGATGGACGAGGGAAAGTCGCACTCGTGCGAGCGCCCGACCAGCAGCGATTCACCGCCGATGGCGCAGAGCGCTTCGGTCGCCGAGGGCAGGAGGCTGACGACCCGCAGGGGTGGTTTCGACTCCGAGGGGTTGATAGGTGGGCTCGTGGTCATGCGGCGGGCGTTGAACTCAGTGGGAGGCGGGCGGAGGTTCGTCGCATTGGGTCGCGGCGGGG
>JALHNK010000146.1 GCA_022843565.1 Phycisphaerales bacterium | reverse complement strand
ATAGACGCAAAGCTCAAAGCTCAAAGCAGCAAAGCAGCAAAGCAGCAAAGCAGCAAAGCAGCGCATTGAGACCGAACGCTGAGGTGGGTTTCCACGACTGCTGATTGCCGATTCCCGATTGCCGACCACAACTGGCGACTGACAACTGACCACTGACAACTCTGCATCAAGGAGCACACGATGTTGATTGCTGATCGAGATCTGCTTCAGTTTGAGCCGGAGGTGTTCCGGGAGGTGCGTCTTGCTGGCCAGACGCTGGTTGAGGAGGCGGGGGTACTCAGCGCCGGGGTGCTGACGGCGGCGCTGATGACCGCTGCGCACGTTGCCGGCCCTGGGAATGTCGTGGTGATGGGGACGCGGACGATGGAGGTGGTTGAGCGCGTGTCGGCGACGCAGATTCGGCTGTCGCTGGTGCGCGTCGATGCCGGCGATCCGCCGATCCAGCCGCCGGATGAATCGAGCCAGGCGTTCCGCGTGACGACGTTCGCGCCGCAGATCGCCGCGGCGCACGGGCAGTTGCTGGCGATGCTGGGGCTGGATGCGCTAGCGCAGAGCGCGCCGGGCGGTGCGGCGATCACGAATCCGAGCGATCTGAAGCGGCTGGAGGCGATGCTCACGCTGCAACTGATCTACAGCGCAATCGCGCCGATGCGCAGCGGTGATGACGGTTGGGCGGCGCGGGCGGAGCTCTATGCGCGACGCATCAGCGATGAGCGCCAGCGGGCGCGTGCGTACATCGATACGAATGGTGACGGCGAGCCGGACATCGTGCGACGCCTGAACGTTGGCGTGCTCGAGCGCGGATGAGCGGGCCGGGTGATGGAATGTGCCGCGTTGTCCGCGCGGCGCAGGTGAGATCAGGGCGCGAGCGTGATCGTTCACTCAGCGAGCTCGTTCGCTCAGACGGAGAGCTCTCACAGAGGTTTGAAAGGGGGACGGCATGTACTACGTGGATCCGACCGATGTGTCATTCGACGGTGCGAAGCTGCAAGATGTCGAGGCCATCGCAGTGGACATCTCCTGCGGGAATGTCATCAAGTGCTGGAAGAGCGAGGGACCGGATGTCGTCTTTGCCGATGGCACGCGTCGCGTCGTGACGGTGAAGCTCACGCAGCGCGTCGAGCCCGCGTCGCTGGCGGCCAGTGAGCCGGTGCCCAATCCGCTTGGCCCGGCGGCGCCGGCGGGGCTGCCGGGGCTGATGAATCGCTTGGCGCTGCTGGAGTTCTTCGTTCAGGCCGGGCGGACCGACGGGCGGGCGCGAGTCTTCGGCCCCGTGGTGGTCACGTCGATCACGCACGACCTGATGCACGCGCGAGGCGTGCTGCGCCGCATTGAGATGCTGGCGGTCTGTCCGGATGGCTCCGGCAACGGCACGCTGACGTACGAAGTGTGACGGCGCGGTTGATCGTGGGGACTTGGGGGCTGGGGGCGGGGGGGCGGGGGCGCGACACAAGGGGGCTGCGGATGACGGTGTACGACAATACGGAAATCTTCGCGGGCGGCGGGTGCGAGCTTGAGGTGCAGACGCAGGGGCTGCTGGTGGTGCCGTCGCTCCGGATGGGCGGGTCGGACGGGCGAATGGTGAATCTTGGCCCGCTGGATCTGGTGATCGTCGCGCGGGGTGTGATCATCGGAGCCACGTCGAGCGAACTGTGGGGGGAGTATGACGCGCTGGCGGGGATGATCAGTGACCCGCCGCGAGTGGCGACGTTGGTGGAAGACTCGGGGCGCGAGTGGGTGGAGATGGGGCTCGTGAGCGTGAGAGCGACGGGCGCGGTTCAGAGCGGGCGGGTGAAGTCGCTGGCGTGCGAGGCGACGTTCGTTCGATTCCAATCGGTGTGAGGTGTGAACATGAACTTGAACTTGACCTTGAACTGAGTCTTGGACGGGTGCGTGAGCGAGGGTGGGGGCGATGTGCAAAGGGGGTGGATCGTGGTTGAGCCGGAGATGTTGGCGATCGTGACGCAGTTGGGGGCCGCGGGTTTGATGGGGGTGATGTGGTTGACCGAGCGTCGGGCGGCGTCGCTGCGTGAGACGCAACTGAGCGGGGCTCATGAGCGGATCATGTTGCAGCAGAAGCACCTGGATGTGCTGGTGCGGGCGCTGGAGGACAACACGCGGGCGCTGAT
Organism: Phycisphaerales bacterium; assembly: GCA_022843565.1. Taxonomy (GTDB): domain Bacteria; phylum Planctomycetota; class Phycisphaerae; order Phycisphaerales; family UBA1924; genus JACVCS01. The sequence goes on along the minus strand of JALHNK010000146.1, from coordinate 6,681 downwards.
CTCGCTGGAGAGCAACCAGCGCGAGCTGGCGGGTGTGCTCACGCGGCTCGAAGCGCGGGCCGCGGCAACTCATGGCGTTGCCGCCCGCGTCGAGGGTGGCAGCGGTGCCGGCGTCGCCGGCACGCCGGCGCACGTGGTGACGCCGGCGAGAGCACGCTCACGGGCCAGCGCGCGCCGAGCAGCGGATGGCACGCCCTCAGGGCGATGACACGCGCCGCGAGAAGAACTCCGCGAGTGTCATATCGAACGAGCCGGCCCAGTACTTGGAGCGGGTGAGGTCGTTCAGCGCCATCTCGGGGTCGGCCCGGACGCGGACGACCCACGCAGCGTCGCTCTCTGACGCCGCGAGCAGATCGCGGATCGTGTGACCGCTGGTGACGAACTCCGCCGGCAGTGGCAGCAGTGTGTTCGCGGCGTTCCCATCGTCGCGCCAGCGCGCGGTGGTCAGGACCGTGCCGTTGTGAATGATCTCGACGCGGACGCCGATGGCCAGATCGGCGATCGCGTCGGGCCGTCTCCAGCCGCGGAACTGCACGCCGGAGCGCTCGGAGTGATTGGAGCGGAAGAAGCGCGGCGACAGGTGCGTGCGGACGAGGGCATCGATTTCGGGACTTTGCACTGGGGTGATGACTTCGTCGATGGAATCGACGAGCTGGATGGGGAGGTGTACGGTGTGGGGCTTGGTCGCGGCTGATTCCAACCGCCACGGGCTCGGTCGCGTGACCTGAATCGGAACCGTGTCGGCGTCGCCGGCTCGGGCAGGAGTCGCGAGGCAGACCGCGGATTCAGTCCAGAATCGCTCGGCGGACGCGAACATGGGCTGCGGCGTCAGCGAGAGTCGCAGCATCGGCATCCCGGCGAGGTTCAGTGTTGCGGTGTGTGTGCCCGCGAGGTTTCTCGAGCTGAGAGTGAACTTGTCGCAGGACACTGCGGCGGGAAGGCCCTTCGGCCAACGCGGGCGAAGGCGCACGACGCGAGGAACGATGACGTCGATGGCTGCTCGTGCCTCGCCCTCGGCCATGCCGGTATCGAGCACGCGATCGATGAGTTCGTTGAGCGCTGGTTCGCCGACGTCTTGTGGGGCGACGTTGACCCACGCGCGAAGTGCCCAGTTTGGCGGCAAGCTCATCCAGCCGCCGGCGCGCGCGGCGGGGAGCACCGCGAGGTACGCGCCGGCGAGCGCGAGCAGCCCGACCGGCGCGAGTGTCCAGCGTCGCCATCGGAGTCGGTGAAGCTGGCGTGTGTGGGTGATGATGCGCCCGCATTCTGAGCAAGGCTGGGGGAGCGTTTCGGTGTCGAGGGCGGAGAGGTCGTACCAGCAGCGTGGGCAGCGGGCGCGGCCGCGGGAGCGCCCGGTCCAGATTGTGTAGAGGAGCAGGGCGATGGCCAGGATGCCGCAGGCGATGGCGATCGCGACGACGATCGAGTCAGGGAGTCCCGGGAGCATGAAAAGCGAGCTGCCCATGGTCCACTCAGATGCGCTCAGCGATGACTTCGGGCGGCGAGGCCGGCGGTTGATGGTGAGTGCGAGGCCGGCGTGCCTGCGGGTGTGAGGGGGTTGATGGAGGGGGCGGGGTCGCCGTGGGCGTGGATGGTGCGGAGGACTTCGGACCAGAATGCGCGGATGGAGGCGAGTTCCCAGGCGCGTTGCTCGACTGAGATCGGGGCATAGAGCGGCGGCGTGGGCGGCGGCGTCGAGAGCGGGGCGATCTGTGCGCGCGCGGGGGAGGGATGATCGGCCAGGTGCCAACTGTGCCGGAGGTACGCGCGGAGGCCTCGCATGAGCAGGGCCTGTCGCGGCAGCACACCGCAGCCCATTGGCTCGATCACCAGGCTGCTGAGCATGCGAAGCGGTGCTTGGATCGGGCGCGTGAGCGGGCCGGGGCGAATGAACGCGACGCAGTCGATGATGGCGAGGTCCGCCGCGGCGGGCGAGAGATGCGTCACGATCAGATTCGAAGGCTTGTGATCGCGGTTGTATCGCCCGGCGTGGACGACGCGGGCGACGAGCGCGCCCGCGGCGTCGGCCAGCGCGTGTTGCTCGCTGAGCGTGGTCTCGGGCGAGGCCATGAGTTCCAGCAGCGATGGGCCCGGCAGCGCGTCCATCACGAGAATCTCGGCGCCGGCGTGGCGCGCAAGAAGGAGGACGGGGGCGGTGGGCAGGCGGCGCTCGACGAGCCACGCGGCGTTGCGCACGTGGCGCCAACCCTTGCTGTTGCCCGTCAGCGACTTGAGAGTTCCGATCAGCCCCAATGGCGAGCGCTTGATGATGACGGTGCGCCCGGCGAGCGTGGCGTGCAGGACCAGGGCGTGAGGGCCGGCGGCGACCCGTGTGTCGTCCTGCTTCAGAATGCGGAGCCCGGCGGCGGGCGCGCCGGGCGGGTGAGCGTGGTTGGCGGGGTGCGTGGCGACGGCGTCGAGCGTGCGCAGGAGGTCGGACTCGAAGCGGGCGCGATCGGGTGTGATCGCGGGATCGATCTCCAGGATGGTCAGCGGGCCGGGCATCTCAGCAAGAGGGTACGACGGCGGAGCGTGGGTCTCCTAAACTGGCGTGATGAGCGACGCACACGGACCCGCCGGAGCCCTTGCGCTGACCGCCGCCATCGTGTGCAAAAACAACGAGGCCACGATCGGGCGCACGCTCGATTCGCTCGTGGGCCTGTGCGACGAGATCGTCGCGATCGATTCGGGCTCGACGGATCGCACGATCGAGATGATCGAATCACGGGGCGGGCGCGTGATCCGGCACGAGTGGATGGGCACATCAAGACCAAGCAGCTGGCGCTGCAGAGCGCGACGAGGCCGTGGGTCTTGTGCATCGATTCGGACGAGAGCGTGCAAGCGGATCTGGCGGCGTCGATCCGCGTGGCGCTGGACCCGGCGCGGGACGATCCGTCGATCGGCGGATTCGCAGTGAACCGCAAGGTGTTTTATCGTGGGCGTGCGTTGAACTATGCGTGGCAGCCGGAGTGGAGGTGCCGCGTGGTGAGGAATGGCGGCGCGAGCTGGGGCGGGATCGATCCGCACGACGTGCTGAGCGTGTCAAAGGGGCGCGAGGCGCGCCTCCGCGGCGTGCTGCGGCACGATTCGTTCACGACCTTTGCCGAGCAGCTTGCGAAGCAGGTGCGGTACGCCGAGATTCAGGCGCGCGGGATGCTCAACGAGGGCAAGCGTGGCAGCGTCGCGAGCCTGCTGGTATCGCCCGGCGCGTCGTTTCTCAAGCAGCTCGTGCTGAAGCGGGCGTTCATGGACGGTTGGCCGGGATGGCTCGCGGCGGGTTGCACTGGGGCGCAGTCCCTGATGAAGCACATCACGTTGATCGAACTGGAAAGGGCCGAGGGGCGGCAATCGGGAATCGGCAATCGGGAATCGTGAAATGCCGAACGCGCCGAGCTCCGGTTTCACAACTCGCGACTCGCAACTCGCGTCTCGCGACTCGCGACTTCCCCCTCAGGCTTCCTCCGGCGGGTCCTTCGCCGCGCCGGCCAGGACGTGCTCTTCGACGAGGATCGGCACGTTGCTGGCGATACCGATGGCGATCGCGTCGCTGGGGCGCGAGTCGACCGCGACAAGGCGTCCGTCGGGCATGCGGATGTTGAGCACCGCGAAGAAGGTGTGCTCGACCAGATCGGCGATGCAGATCGATTCGAGCGTGCCGCCGAGTGAGCGGATGACGTTGGCCAGCAGGTCGTGGGTCTGCGGGCGCTTGATGACGATGCCCTTGAGACGGCGCTCGATGGCCTGCGCCTCGGGCAGGCCGATGACGATGGGGAACGAGCGCCCGCCTTCGAGTTGTGAGTACACCGGTTGCGTCGCCCTGGCGTCGGGATCGGCCGGATCCGGAGCTTCCGAGGAGTCCGCGGGCAGCGGGGCCACCTCGCGCAGTTCGATGAGCTGATAATCGGTCAGCTCGCGAATCAGGATGCGAGAGAGTTCCATCCGCACGGCCATGTGGTTCTACTCCTGATCTGCGATCGACTTCAGTCTAGGCCCGGTGCGACGTTCGCTCGGGCGGTGCGAGCAAACGTGGCAAGGGCGTACGATCGGCGGCGAAGCGGGTCGGCGTGCGTTGTTGGCTCGGCGGGTTTGGCGGGTGGTGGGTTGAAGCTGCTCAATGACTGCGATTGGCATCATCTTGATCCTGTTGAGCGTGCTGTCGCTGGCGGGGCTGGCGTTCTGGATGGCGGTGCTGGTCGAGGTCGTGTGGATGGTGCGGAAGCTGCCGACGGCCCGCGACGGGCTCAGCGGTCAGTATTCCCAGATCGACAGCGGTTCGCCCTCGGTGTGTCTCATCATTCCGGCGTACAACGAGGAGAAATCGATCGAGTGCGTGGCTCTATCGCTGCTCAAGCAGGATTACGCCAATCTGCGGGTCGTGTTCGCGCTGGATCGCTGCACGGACGATACCGAGGGCGTGCTGCGCCGGACGCTGGGTGACGATGCGAGGTTCTCGATCTTCAAGATCAGCGAATGTCCGCCGGACTGGGCGGGGAAGGTGAACGCGGTGTGGCGCGCGGTGAGCGGGGCACCGGCGGCGCAGGGCGCCGAGGTCATTGCGTTTGCTGATGCGGACACGCAGTTTGATCCGGGGTGTATTCGCGCGTGCGTGGCGATCCTGCGGCGCCAGGGGTACGGGCTCTTGAGCTTGATGAGCACGCTCACGTGCGAGCATTGGTTCGAGCGGGTTGTGCAGCCGGTGGCGGGGTACGAGCTCATGCGGCAGTTTCCGCCCAGGCGCGTGAACCGGGAGGGTGCGCCTGGCCAGCGGCGCGCGGTGGCCAATGGCCAGTTCATGATGTTCACGCGCGAGTGCTATTGGTCGTTTGGTGGGCATGAGAACCCGCTGGTGAAGGACGAGCTGCTGGAGGACATCGCGCTGGCCAAGCGGGCGCGGTGGCACGGCTTCAAGGCCGGCTTCATCCCCGCGGCGGGGATGCTCTACTGCCGCATGTACGACTCGTACAGCGCGTTCGAGATGGGCTGGCGGCGGATCTTTGCGGAGCTGGCGCATCGGCGCCCGCGCCGGCTGCGGAGTTATGCGCTGCAGCTCTTGCTGACGAACATCGTGTTGCCGGTGGCTTCGGTCGGTGCGGCGGCGGCGGGCGCGTTTGTGCTGAGTGTGACGTGGGCACCGAGCGCGGGTGTGGGGCCTTGGACGCTGATGCTCGCGTGGGTCTGCCTGCTGCTGGGCGTGGGGTCGATCGCGCTCATGCAACTGGTGATGGCGATCGGGTGCAAGTGGGGCAAGACGCCGCAGTATGTGGGGCTGCTGCACGTGCCGGGGGCGTGCTTTGTGTTTGTGATCCTGATGCGTGCGGCGAGCGATCTGGAGCAGGGGCGGCCGGTGAGGTGGGGCGGGCGGCAGTACATCCGGGCGGCGAGGTATGAGGGGGACGAGGGGTGGGCGCGACGGCTGCTGGGAAGAAGAAGTGGCAAAGTGGCGGAGTGAAGGCGGGGAGGTTTTCAACGAAGGGAGGGAAGAGATGGAAGGGATGGTCGCGATGCTCGCAGCGCTCGGTGTGAACGGGCCCGTTGAACGACCGGCGAGCCGCCCGCACCGCCTTCCATGCGATTCGCCTTCCGTCCCCTACATCCCTTCGTTGAATAGCTCCCCTCCACTCTGCCACTTCGCCACTTTGCCACTCCCTCATCAATCGCACGGCGGCTCGCTCGGCGTTGCCCAGGGCTTCTCGCCTCGCAGTCGGCGCGCGAGGTCGACGAGGATGCGGCGGTCTTGTGTGAGGCTCAGGTGTGAGCAGGCGATCAGGCCCGGTGTCCAGATGACGTTGAGGCCCGGCGGGGCGGAGTTGGTTGCGCCGACCCAGGCGTCGCGGAGGCGTGCGTAGCAGGTGAGCTCGTAGGGAACCGGCGGGGGCGTTGTGTCCAGGTGTTGCAGGAAGGGCGAGCGCGCGATGAGGTCGAGGCTCATCGGATCGAGCTGGATGTCGTTGGCAAGGATGGCGCCGCGATGCGGCGTGCCGATGGTGAAGACGCGGCGAGGGCGGAGGATCAGCGTGCGGCGCTGGGAGCCAAAGGGCGGCAGCGCCAGCGCACGGGCGAAGAGGCCGCCGGCGGAGATGCCGATGATGTCGACATCGATGGAGCGCGTGGGATCGGTGGCGTCGATGAAGTGTGGGTAGCGCGTTGCGAGGGTGGTGCAGAGCGCATCGATGACGCGATCGGTGATGATGTGGTGCTGATACGAGAGGCAGGCGAAGGCGTGATCCGGGGCGCTGGTGAGGCGGGTGAGGCGCTCGTGCAGGGCGCGGGGCTGGATGGGCGGGGCGTGGTAGCCGCCGATGATGATGATCGGCCGTGCCAGCGGCTGAGCGGGGGGAGTCTGGAGCAGGCGGGCGTACTCGGCGCGGATCTCCGCGGGCGTGGCGGGATAGGCCGCGTTGTCGGCGGGAAAGGTGAGCAGGTCCGAGAGTTGATCGATGAGGGCAAAGAGGGCACGCACGAGCGATGGTCCTTGGAGGCGGAAGAGGGTGTACCGGCAACCCGGCTGGTTGGTCGCGGTATGCTGAGTGTTGGCGGGGATTGTGTGCAACGAAGTGAGGCATGAGGGTTTTCAACGAAGTCAGGGAAGGGTCGGCGGTTTGGATGGAAGGCCTGGAGCGCGGAGAGGCGGAGGGGAGCGCAGAGATTTCAACTTTCAGATTCACTGAGATCGGAAGAGCG
>JALHNK010000145.1 GCA_022843565.1 Phycisphaerales bacterium | reverse complement strand
CGGGCCGGTCTGCTTGTCCTTCGGCGTCTCCTGAAGGCGCTTGGTCAGTTCCTCCATCACGCGGGCCACCGGCTCGATCTTGCTCTCCAGCTCCTTCCGCTTGTCCGCGACCTCCTTCTGGAATCGCTCGGTCTTGGTCAGTCGATCAGCCACCTTGTAGACATCACACACCGCGATCTTCATCGCAACGGGGGTCGCGCTGGCACCCGCCGCGGGAGCAGGTGCGGGCGAGGCCGCAGGCGCAGGCGCCGGCGCTGGCGCTGGCGCCGCAGCGGGCGTCGCGTTCTTGGCCGCCGCGTCCAGCGGATCTTCGCCCATCCGGCCAAGGGCCCCGGCGCTGGTGATCAACGACGCGGCGCACACCGCCAGAATCGAGACTCGAAACGTGCCCATGCGATGCTCCAATGAACGAGTGTCAAACGAGAGGAATTTCGATGCGAGTCTAGGTCGGCCGTTGCCGGACGCACGGTACACTTGGCCCGCCGCCACTCCTCGGAGCTTCACTCATGCCCCCTCTGCCGACCACACAGCAACTCGTCGACGAGATCGTCCGACTGAACCAGGTTCTGAATGCGCAAGCGCGCGTGATGCACGCGACGCGCCGGAAGCTCTATCGCCTGGAGGCGATCGAGCGCATGGCGAAGCTCGGGCGTGCGCCGCGCATGGAGATCGACTTCCGCTCCCAGTTCGGCGAAGACATCGCCATCTACGACCTCGTCGACGCCTTCGTGCCCGGCTTCTACATCGAAGTCGGCGCTTTCGACGGCCGACACTTCTCGGTGAGTTGGATCTTCGACGCGCTGGGCTGGGACGGCCTGCTGATCGAGCCCCTGCCCGAGCGTCACGCGCAGTGCGTCAAGAACCGTCCGTTTGCGCACGTTGTTCACGCCGCGCTGGGCAACCGCAGCGCCACGGGTCAGGCCACGTTCACCGTGGTCGAGGGCGATGGCATCAACGGCATGTTCAGCTTCCTGTCAACGGTGCCGTCTCATCTGGATCTGCTCAAGCAGAGCCAGGCGACCACCAAGACCGTCCAGGTGCCGCTGGCCAACATGGACAAGCTCCTGCAAGAGCACCCGGCCAAGCCCTCCCGCGTCGATGTCGCGGTCATCGATGTTGAGGGCGGTGAGATCGACGTGCTTGAAGGATTCGACCTCGAACGCTGGAAGCCCCGCGTCCTCATGCTCGAGGACAACCAGAAGGGGCAGGATCCGCGGCTCGAGCAATGGATGCAGAAGAACGCCCCCGGATACATGTGGGCCGGATGGGTTGATGTGAATCGTGTCTACATCCGCTCTGACGACGCGGAGACTCAGCGACGGATGCAGGGCGTTGACTGATCGGCCTTACTTGCCCGCAACCCAGAGGTAGTACGCGCCGCCGGTGGACAGTTGATCCGGGCCGGGCGAGAGGTACAGCGAGAGCAGGTGCAGGTCTCCGCCGCCGGACCGGTCCGCCGAGGCGCTCATCGCCGCGTCCGACTCCGTGCTCGCGTACACCGTCGTCGGCGTGGCGCTCGATCGATGAAAGCGCACGACGCGAGCCTCTGACAATCCGGCCATCCGCCGCGCGATGTGGATCGCATCCATCAGATCGCCCTCGGCATCCGCAAGCCCCGCCCGCACCGCCTGCGCCCCGCTCAGCACACGCCCGTCGGTCAGCTCATCAACGCGCGCCATGTCCAGCGCAGCGCGAGGCAGGCTCACGCCCGACGCCGTCCGCACCGCCGCCGGCGACCGCCTGCTGGCAATCACCAACTCCTTGAACCGCCCGTAGAACTCGTCCACCATCTGCTGAAGCACCGCGTACTGCGAATCGCGCATCCCCTCCAGCGGATTGGCCAGATCCTTGTTCGCGCCGCTCTTGATCGACCTGGACACGATGCCGATCCGCCGCATCCCCTCGCTGAAGTTCACCGTCGGGATGATCACGCCGATCGAACCGGTGATCCCCGTCGGTTGCGCGACGACGTAATCACCCGCCGTCGACAGGTAGTAGCCGCCGCTGGCGCATACATCGCCCATGCTGATCACCACGGGCTTGCCGGTGCTCTGGCGGAACCGCCGCACGATCGCGTGCATCGTCTCCGACGCCGTCACGCCGCCGCCGGGCGTGTTCATCCGCAGCACCACCGCCTTGATGTCATCATCCTCGCCCGCGACGCGCAGTCGCGCCGCGAGCTCCGCCGTCGGGTTGGCCTGGGAGCCGAAGAGCGCCGGCGCTGGCGAGTCGAGGATCACGCCGCGGACATCGATGACCGCGATATCGCCCCGCCCACCGGATTCGCCATCGCCGCCCGCCGGCGCGCGGACCTCGTCAACGACCGCTCGCTTGAGCGTGGACTCATCGCCGAAGCCCAGTGTGACGCTCGTGGGCATACAGCCGCCGATCCCGACCGTCAGCACGAGCAACGCCGCCAGAGCCAGGACACGACTCGACGCATCGATCTTGAAGGTAAACATGCACGACTGTACCTCGCCGCCGTGGCCAGTGAGTGAGAGGGTTGGATCGTGCCCAAAGGCGGTGTGGAGGACGCCGAGGGAGCGATACACTGGTTCGTGACCGCCCTCTCGCACCAGCCCGTGCTCCTCAGCGATGTCCTGGCATCGCTTGCGCCGGTCGCGGGCCAGACATACCTCGATTGCACCGCCGGCCTCGGCGGGCACGCCGCCGCCATCGCCGCGATCCTCGGCCCGCGCGGGCGCGTGATCCTCATGGACCTGGACGCGTCGAACCTCGCCTCCGCCGCGGCTCGCGTTCGCGCGCTGCCCGATGCCCCGCTCGTCGAAACGATCCACGCGAGCTTCGCCGAAGCCCCGCACCGCCTCGCGGCGTTGGGCGCGCGTGCCGACATGGTCCTGGCCGATCTCGGCTTCGCCTCGAACCAAGTTGATGACGCCGCCCGCGGGCTCTCGTTCATGCGCGATGGCCCGCTGGACATGCGGATGAACAGCACCGCGCGCCTCACCGCCGCCGAACTCGTCGCCACCTTCTCCGAGCCCCAGCTCACCAGCGCCATCCGCCAGTTCGGCGAAGACCGGCACGCCCCGCGCATCGCCCGCGCGATCATCGCCGCCCGGCGTTTGGCACCCATCGAACGCACAACCCAACTGGCCGAGATCATCCGCGCCGCCGTGCCCCGCGCCCCGGCGGACACCATCGACCCAGCGACACGCACGTTCCAGGCCCTGCGCATCGTCGTGAACGACGAGATCGGCAACCTCGACGCCCTGCTGGACACGCTCAGCGACGCCGCGAGGGCGGCCAGAGGCCCGCGCCCGATGTTCCTCAGTCCGTCCGCGCGAGTCGGGATCATCGCCTTCCACTCGCTCGAAGACCGCCCGGTAAAGCAGGCCTTCCTGACGCTGATCAGCGCCGGGCTGGCCACGCCCATCGGCGAGCAGCCCCAGACCGCCACGCCCGACGAAGCGCACACCAACCCCCGCGCCCGCTCGGCCAAGCTCCGCGCCATCGCCCTGACCTGACCCCGCGCTGGCGATCGCCGCTCCACCTCATCCCGCCCCGCGCGCCGCCGCGTTCCTCACACCCCGACTTCTCCCGAACTCCAGAAGATCGTAAGATTCTGCGTGAGTTTGCTCAAGTCTGCCGATACCCCGTCCATGCCAGAAGCGGAGAACGCGATTGCCGAAGCATCCGTCGCCGCTGACGTTCCGCCTGCCATGGACTCGGCAACGCGGCACACCATCGCACGCAAGCGACCGACGCTCGCGTCGATCGCTCCACCACCCCAAAGTCAAGGACGACAACTCGTGACGCGTGAACACAAGCTCGCTCTCATCATCGGCTTCGCCATCCTCCTGGTGGTCGGCGTTCTCGTCGGCGATCACTTCTCCAAGGCTCGCCACAGCGTGGCAGGAACCGACGTCGCCACGACCCCCGCGAACACGATCGGCCTTCCGGCCGACGCGCTTCCGGTCGCCGCCGCGCCGGGCATGACCGACGGCGCGACCACCAGCGCCCTCGCTCCGGCCGCTGATCCGGCGCTCACCGCCGAGCAGCCGCAGGGCGGCACCCAGGCCAACACGACCCCCGCCGCTCCCACCCGCACAACCACGACCATCTCGATGGTCAGCGGCACGCCAGGCACCGATCCGACCGCCGACGGCTCTGGCAACGTGCCGACGCCCTCGCCGACGCCCGCTCCCGAGGGCGGCCCGCTGGTCTTCCGCCCCGACACGATCCGCGCCGAGCCCGCGACGACAATCGTGACCGTCGTCCCGCCGCCCGCGCCCGGTCGCCCGAGCACCGTCGTCACGCCGCCGGTGTCGCCCGTTGAGCGTTTGCTCCCCGTGTCGACCGGCAAGCTCCTGGCCCATCCGGTGGCCAAGGGTGAGACGCTGACCTCCATCGCCCGCAAGTACTACACCGACGGCAAGTTCGCCGCCCAGCTCGCCGAGTACAACAAGTCGCGCCTTGGCAGCAAGATGACCCTGCGTGAGGGCGTGACGCTCCGCATCCCGCCTCGCGACGTGCTGGTCGGCATGGCCCGTCTGGCCGACGACGCCGCCGTCGCCCCCGGCCGATCCGACAACATCCAGCCCACGCCCCGCGGGTCCGAGAAGGCCCCATCCATCAACACGCCCGCCCCCACCGGCACCGTTCGCGAGTACACCGTCGTCAAGGGCGACACGCTCGGTTCCATCTCACAGAAGCTCCTGGGCACCGTCAAGCGAGCCCGAGAAATCACCGCGTTGAACAAAGATGTCATCCGTGACGAGTCCAACCTTCGCGTCGGTGCCAAGCTGAAGATCCCCGTTCGCTAAGCCCGCTCCGCCGCCCGATGCACACGCGGCGTGAGCCCGCTATCCTGCGAATCTCGAAGTCACCCATCCGCCCCCGGGGCTCTGAACGTGCTCGCCAAGGTCCTCTTCCTCATCCTGTGCATCGGTGCCTCGGCGTGCTCGCTGCTGTCGATGCGCCAGCAGCGACTGGACGTCGTGAACGACATGGCGGTGATCCACCGTCGCATGGTCCAGCACGATCGGGCCCTCTTTGAGCTCCGCACGCAGATCGCCCAGAGCCTGACGCTGGACCGCGTCGCCACGCTCGCGTCGGCGATGGGCAAGCTGAAGCCGATCGGCGTCGATCAGCCTCTGATCGGCGAGCTCGGCAATCCGATTCGCATGGCCTCCGGCTCGCCCGCCGCGGCACGCCGGCGTGCGGAACAGGCCAGCGCCGGCACGCCACGCCCGGCGACCGGTGCTTCCAGCGTTGCCTCTCAGAACTCGCCCCGCTCGGGCGGTCGCTGAGCCGTTCGGCCCGCAAGCGAGCCCCGCCCACGCCCCCGCACGATCGAGTACAAAGTCACACCGTTCAACTCCCTTCGCGTACGCGAGATCAGCGCATGTCTTTCATTTCCAGTCCGGTCCACGTCGCTCCGCCGACCGTCGAGCCGCCGGTGTCGATCGGACGCGTGTGGGTCGTGCTGATCTTCGGCGGCCTCACGCTCGCGATCGTCGGCATGTTCGTGCGCGTCGTGCAACTCCAGACCCAGCCGTCGGAGCAACTGGTCGCGCAGATGAGCGACCGAACCAGCAGCGTTGTTGAGGAAGGTCGGCGAGGCGACGTGCTGGACCGACGCGGCCGGTTGCTCGCCGCGACGCGGTTCGGCCAGCGTGCCATCGTTGATCCCAGCGAGTTCCCGAAGAAGGACATCGAGAAGCACCTGCTGGCGCTGAGCGAGGCCCTGGGCCAGCCGCTGAGCGTTGTCGGCCCGCGCATCATGAACGCGATCGCCGAGAACGAGCGCCGGGAGAACGCGTTCCACCGCAAGTTCGAATACCGGCCCGAGTTAACCGCCGAGGAAATCGAAGAGGACGCCGCCAAAGACGCCGCTCAGGCCGAGGCGGCGCTGAACGCGCCAGCGATCCAGAGCCCGTCCGGCGCAGATGGCGCGGCGGCAGAGCCCCGCGAGTTCTCGCCGAAGCCGCCGACCAAGCCGCGACTGATCAAGTACCTCGTCATGTCCGACGTCCTGGACGACAGCACCCTCTCCAGCGTGCGAAAGCTCAAGCTGCCAGGGTTTCATCTCGAGAGCCGCGCCGTCCGCGAGATGGCCAGCCCCGAGATCGCCGCAGTGATGGTCGGCAAAGTCGACTTCGGCGATCGCGGCGTGCTCGCCGCCGAGAAACTCCTCGACGAGCGACTCCAACCCAAAGACGGCTCCTTCAGCTTCGTCCGCGACGCGCGCGGCCGCCCACTCTGGATGGAGCCCGGCGCATACACCCCGTCCCAACGCGGCGAGGACGTCCGCCTCTCCTTCGATCTCGGCCTTCAACGCCTGCTGACCAAAGAGCTCGAACGCGGCGTGCTGGAGGCCGATGCCCAGGGCGGGCGTGCGGTGCTGCTGGATTCGCACACCGGCGAGATCCTGGCGATGGCCGACATGATCCGGCGCCCGAGCGACGTTGTGGATTACGACTGGATGACGCTGATTCCGAAGGACAAGCGCCTCGACGGCCCGCGCTACGTCACCGTCCGCGATGACCCCGCCCGCCTCACTCACCCGGCGATGGCCCGAAACCGCGTCGTCGAAGAGATCTACGAGCCCGGCTCGACCTTCAAGTCGTTCGTCTGGGCGGCGGTCGTCGAAAAGGGCAAGGCAAGTCCGGACGAAGTGTTCAACACGCACTGGGGCGAGTGGACGACGCCGTACGGCCGCTCGATCCGCGACGTGGTGAAGCGAGCGACGATGACGTGGCGCGAGGTTCTGGTGAACTCCTCGAACGTGGGCATGGTGCAGGGCGGCGCGCGCCTCACCTTTGAGGAACTCCGCACCACGCTGATCGCTTTCGGCTTCGGTCGGCGCGCAAACATCGGCGTCGCCGGCGAGTCCGCGGGCATGGTGACGCCGATGAGCCGCTGGACCAAGATCACGCAAACGTCGGTGAGCTTCGGGCACGAAGTCGCAGTGACGCCGCTGCAAATGGCCCGTGCGTTCTGCGCCTTCGCTCGCGATGGTGAACTGGCCGGCTCGATCCCCGAACTCTCGCTGACCGCACGCATCGGCCCCGACGGCATGCCGATCACCGATCCGGGCCAGCGAGCCGTGTCGGTGCGGACCGCGACCGCGGCGCGCGAGACGATGCGCGGCGTAACAGCAAACCTCGACAAAAAGCTCGCCCTCCGCGAAGTGCCCGAGTCCGGCTGGCGCTACGAGCTCTTCGGAAAGTCCGGCACCGCAGACGTGCCCATGACCACGCCGCCACCGGGCAAGCGTCGCCCGAAGGGCTCCGACGGCTACTTCCGCGGGCAGTACAACGCGACCTTCGTCGCCGGCGGCCCGGCCATCCACCCGCGCCTTGTGTGCGTCGTGGTGATCGACGACCCCGGGCGCGAGCTGATCGCCAAGAAGGCGCACTACGGCACGTACGTCGCCGGCCCCGTCGTGCGGCGCGTGATGGATCAGGCCCTGGCCTATCTCGGGGAACCGGCGTCGGAGAAGCCGACGGCGGATCTGCCCGTCCATGCGGATTGAGCCGTGGGGCAAATGCCCCGCACCCGTGGGGCAGGCGTCCCGCCTGCCTCCCGCCGACCCCCGCACCCGGGGGGCCGCCGTCCCGCCTGCCTCCCGCCGACCCCCGGCCACTCCCCACCCCCTCGCGCACAAATCCGCCCACCTCGCGACACCTCTGCGCGCTATCTCCCGTCTCTTCACAACTTCGCCCTTGCCGACCACACCGCGAGACCTCACACTCGCGACATGGACACACCACAAGCCGATCACAAGCTCGCGTCCCAACTCATCAGCGAGGTCCTGCGATCAGAGCAGACCCTCCCGGAGATCGCCGCGAGCTTCTCCCTGACATTCTCGCGCTTTTTGGAGTTGCTCAAATCTCCCTTTGCACAGGCCGAGCTCGCGGCCCTTCGAGAGCTGAGCCAGATCCGAGACGAACTCCGTGCGCCGCTACGTCGCGAAAACTCGCTGGCCCGCCTCACCCACATCGCCGCCTTCAGCCTCGACGAGCCCGAGGCCCGCCGCGCCGCAACCACCGTCCTTCGCGACCTCAAGGCCAACACCCGCGAGAACACCGCGAGCGCCCGTGCCACCGACCCGTCCTCGGGTCGGTGCGACGAACCTCATGCCACCGTCACAACGGCACCGCCGCACGACGACTCTCCGCCAACCGTCGCGCATCTCGGCACCTCGCGCATCCCCCCCTTGATCCTTCGATCCCAAGATCCCTCGATCCCTTCCGCGTTTACCGATTCGCCTTGTACCACGCGATCAGCCCATTCGTGCTGCTGTCATGCGCCGTGACCTTCGCCTCGCCCGGCAACTCCGGCAAAATCGCCTTCGCCAGTTGCTTGCCAAGCTCCACACCCCACTGGTCAAACGAGTTGATGTTCCAGATCACGCCCTGCGTGAAAATCTTGTGCTCGTACATCGCGATCAGGCTTCCCAGCACCCGCGCCGAAATTCGCGTCACCATGATCGAGTTCGTCGGTCGGTTCCCTTCGAAGATCTTGTGCGGGATCAATCGCTCGAGCGCGTCGCCACTCACCCCGGATTTGACGAGTTCGGCGCGGACTTCGGCCTCGGTCTTGCCGAAGGCGAGCGCCTCGGTCTGGGCGAAGAAGTTGCTGAGCAGGATCGGGTGGTGCTGGCCCATGACCTCGTTGCCGATGGGGTTGAGGCTCTTGGCCGGCGCGATGAAGTCGCAGGGGATCAGCTTCGTGCCCTGATGGATGAGCTGATAGAAGGCGTGCTGGCCGTTGGTGCCCGGCTCGCCCCAGATGACCGGGCCGGTGGAGTAGTTGACGCGTTTGGAGTTGCGATCAACGAACTTGCCGTTGGATTCCATGTCGCCCTGCTGGAAATACGCAGCGAATCGCGAGAGGTATTGGTCGTACGGGAGGATGGCGTGGCTCTGAGCATCAAAGAAGTTGTTGTACCAAACACCCAGGAGCGCGAGGATGATCGGGA
>JALHNK010000144.1 GCA_022843565.1 Phycisphaerales bacterium | reverse complement strand
TGGTGGGCCGTGGTCGCGGTGGTCGCCGGCATCCTCTGCATCGCGGCGGAGATTTTCATCCTTCCGGGCTTCGGCGTCTTTGGAATCCTCGGGCTCATCGGTCTCTTTGGCGGCGTCGTTGGCCTGCTCATTCCCGCCGGCGGCTCGCTCTTCCCGCAGGACGGCGGCTCGTCGCAACTGCTCTCTGCGGTCGCGACGCTCTCGATCGGCACGGTCTCGGCGCTGGTGGGCATGTACTTCGTCGCGAAGTACTTCGGTAGCTTGCCGCTGCTGAACCGCCTCGTGCTGCAAGACCCCAGCAGCGACTCGGGCGACGGCCCATCGGGCGTCACGTCGGGTGATGACTTCACGGCGCTGGTCGCGCTGGGTGACATGGGCACCAGCACGACGCCGCTGCGCCCCAGCGGGCGGGCCCGCTTTGGTGAGGATCTCGTTGACGTCGTCAGCGAGGGCGGCTTCATCGGGCCCGATCAGCCGGTCCGCGTCATCGCCGTCGAGGCCATGCGCGTGGTCGTTGAGAAGGCCTGAGGCACCGTGACGGCGGGAGCCCGATCCGCAGTCGGTTCTCTGGCGGCGTACGCTCCAGCCATGGAGTATCTGCTGTTTTGGGGCTTTGGGCTCATGGCGGTGGCCGTGCTGCTCATGGTGATTGACATCTTCGTCCCCAGCGCCGGCGTGCTGACGCTCACGGCGGTGGCCGTCGCGATCGCCGGCGGCGTCTGCCTGTGGATGCACTCGCCCACGTTCGGCCTCATCGGCACGGGCCTGATCATCTTCGGCGGGCCAACGCTGTTCTTCGTGGGGCTGAATCTGATGCCGCACACGCCGCTGGGCAGAAAGCTCGTCCTCGGCGCGGACGATCCCGGCGCCGATCGCGCCCCGCCAACGTCGGACCCGCTTCTGGCGCTCATCGGCCAGGAGGGCATCGTGACCACCGACCTTCGCCCGGTCGGCACGGTGCGGATCGACAACGCCAAGTACGACGCCCTGGCCGAGAGCACCATGGTGCGCGCCGGCGAGCGCGTCCGCGTCGTCTCGATCGCCGATGGCGGCACACTCAAGGTCCGCCCGATCGCTTGAGGTGGCCCTGCCTCTCCGGGGCAGGTGCCTTACGCTTGATCATGACCGAAGTTTCCCCGGTGCTGCCGTACAAAATCGCCTCGCTCTGCGATCTGCGTGATCGCGAGGGTCGGGTGCTGCTCCTGCGCCGCGTGAAGCCGCCGAACCTGGACCTGTGCTCGCCGATCGGCGGCAAGCTCGACATGCACACCGGCGAATCGCCGACAGAGAACGCCCAGCGCGAGATCCACGAGGAGGCCGGCGTGCTCATCCCGCTTGACCGCATCGTGCTCAGCGGCATGATCTCCGAGAAAGCCTTTGAGAGCCGCGCACACTGGTTGATCTTCTACTACCGGGTGCTGGGCGCGGTCGATGTCGCGCCGCAAGACACGCGCGAGGGCCGGCTGGATTGGTTCCACCCTCGCGAGATCGACGCGCTGCCCTTGCCGGAATCTGATCGCCAGATCATCTGGCCCCTCATCCGCACCCACGCCGCGGAGTTTGACGCCGGGCGCGCCAGCCGCCCGGCGTTCTTCAGCGTTCACATCGACTGCTCAGGCCCGAAGATGGTCTGGACCGTCGAGCAAAGCGAACTCTCAGGCCCCGGACGAGCGGGCCTGCCCTGGGCGAGTGTCGAATCCATGCTCCGCGCGATGGCGAAGTGAATGGAGACCGCGGCGGCGTGAAGGCGACTGAACCGCCGGTGCCTGCCGCGAACCGTACCGTACCGTTGACTGACCCGGGCCAACGGCCCCAGCGACCTCGGACCCCTTGCAGACCCTCGAACCCGCCGGAGACCCCATGATCCGCCCCCCCATGCCCCCCACACGCACGATCGTTGCCTCACTCGTCCTTGTCGCATCGGTCTTTGCGGGCTGTCAGAGCCGCCCATATCAGGCTCCGCCGCCGCCCGCCGCGGTGCGTGTGGATTCGCTCTATGACTTCAGCGGGCGAGTCGCCGAGGCGATCGCCGATCGCATCGCGCAGGAGCCACGGATCAAGAACTCGCCACGAAAGGTGATCGTTGCGCTCGGCGAGCTTGAGAATCGCACCAAGGGCACCGAGACCGGCGATTTCATCACGATCCGCGAGCACCTGGCCGACCAGCTCACCAACTCGGATTTCTTCCGCAAGCAGGCGACGCTGGTGAAGGACCTGCGCCGCTTCGAGCGCCTCAAGGCCGAGTTCTCCGGGACAAATCGCGGCGCCGCGCCGCTCATCCCCGATGAGACCGGCAACCGCGCGTCCAGCGCCATCACCTATGACCCCGCCGACGTCTATGTCCTTGACGGCTACTTCGGCGAGCTCACCCGCGCCGGCGGCTCGTACTCCAGCTTCATGTTCCGCGCCACGCTCACGCACGTGCAGTCGGCTCAGGAAGTGTTCTCGCAGTCCTTCCGCTCCGACGAAGTGCGATAACGCCGAAGGAGCGATCGTGACGAAGCACGCAAGCGCGGACAGCCCGATGCCGATCCCGCACGGCGCGCGCGGATTCACACGCGCCGCCGTCATCGCGATCGCGATCCCGCTGGCACTGGCCACGCTCGTCTCCTTCACCGGCTGCGCCGCGCCCAGCCGCACCAGCACCTACGACTCCGCGGCACTCCTCTCCTCTGCCGAATCCGTCCGCGAGGCCTTCGCCTCCAGCACCTTCCTCAGCGGCCGCTCACAATCGAGCCCCGAAATCCGCCTGCTGGTGGACAAACTCGAGAACTTCTCCAGCGAGCGGCTCACCCGCACCGACCAGCTCGCCACCGTCTGGCGCGTGGTCAGCGACGACGGCGTCCTCGATCTCCTCCGCCAGCGGAACGTCCGCGTCTACTTCGCCCCGCGCGATGACGACGCGCTGGCCCGCGTCGTCGGCGCAAACTACCGCGACTGGTCCAGCCCTGACAAGCCCACCCACATCCTCAACGCCCGCTTCAACTCCATCACCCGCGGCTCATCACTCTCCGGTTCGCTGACAGACCAGCGGGCCGACGACTTCCTTCTCAACTTCAACATCATCGAGGACGCCAGCGGCGCCCAGCTCTGGAGCCACACCGCACGGTTCAAGCGCTCCAGCTTCGGCACCCAAGTCGATTGACCGATCGAGAAGCCCATGAGCGTCGTGACGCAGCGAACGAACCCGGTGCAGGCCACGCCCAACCCGCGGCGCGTCGTCCCGCCCGCTCGTTGCGTGATCGCGCCCGCCATCGCAACGCTCGCACTGCTCGCCTCGATCCTGCCCGCCTGCGGCCCGCGTGCGCGTGATCTGGAGCTGATCAACGAATCCAACCGGGCCCAGTTCGCCGACGCGCGCATCGCCTCCAGCAACGACGCCCAGAAGTCCAGCGATCGCGACCGGCTCATGCACGACATGAACACGCTGATCGCGGCCCTGGCCGACGGCGTGCCCGCCGCGGGCGAAGCGCGGGCCCGGCGCGTCCTCGACACGCTCCGCACCGCCGGGATCAACGAGGGCAAGACGTTCGAGGCCTTCTTCACCACCGAGGACTCCGCCCGCACCTACAAGGGCGAGCCCTTCGAGCAGGCGCTCTCGTTCTGCTACATCGGCCTCTTTGATGCCCTCAGTGCCGGCGGCAGTGATTGGGGCAACCTGCGCTCCGGGGCCAACAACTCGCTCTTCACGCTCCGCGATTTCGTCGGCAGCGTGACGCCCGGCCAGCCGCGGGCGTCGCTGGCGGGCGACGCCCCGCGCGATCAAGCGGCGCGACGCAACCGGCGCGCTTCGAGCGAGCGCGCCAGCGCCGCGCCGCAGCCGCCAGAGCCCGCATCCGCGCCAGGATCAACGGAATCCGCGCGTTCAGCGGCCCCAGCCCCCGCCCTCCCGGTTGGCGCTCCGATCCCCAGCGACTTCGCGCTCGGCTACGCCCTCCGCGCTGTCGCCGCGCGCCAGCTCAACGAACCCGATGAAGTCCGCACAACCTGCGAGCAGCTCGCGCAGATCGACCCGGACCTGCGCCCGCTGGCCGACCTGATCCAGTCCGGGCAGTACAACACCGTGATCGTCGTGGATTTCGGCATCGCCCCGGCCAAGGTCGCCACCGGCGATGACCGCACCATCATCCGCTTCCAAGATCAGACGCCCAGCACCCGCGACGCCCTCATCGTCCGCGCCGGCGAATCCAGGGGTGAGTTCCCGGTGCTTCTGGATGTCAACGCGCTGGCCCGCCAGAGCCGCTGGACCAACCTCGAACCCATGCGCCGCGCCAAGAGCCTGATCGGCACGGGCCTGATCGGCGCGGGCGCCGGCGCGCTCATCGTCGGCACCGATCAGAAGTCACAAGCCACCCAGTGGGCCGGCGCGGGCGCGATCGCCGCGGGCTTGCTGCTCAAGGCCACCAGCTACGCCGACACGCGCCAGATCGACCTGATGCCGCAGCGTGTGTACCTCGTGCTGCTGGATCTGCCGGCCCCCGGCGCACCGGTCGAGCTTCAGATCGCGCGGTTTCCTGAGACTCGCGTGGTGCTGCCGTTTGTGCCGACGCCGCGGACGGACGTCGGCACGGTTGCACGACTGCACTACGTGCGTCTCCCCAGCGCCGCCGGCGCGTGGGCGACGCAACCGGCGCAGTATTGGGGTGATGGCATGGCGCCGCCCGCCGGGCCGGGTGTCTCGCCCGCGGAGATCAACGCGCCGTACATCCTCGGCGGGCGCTGCGTTCGCACGCCAAGTGACTCAGTGCTCGACTCGTACCACCGCGCCGGCATCCTCACCGAGATCATGTCGGTCAGCGCCCTGGAACAGCTCTACCGCGACGAGGGCATCAAGATCATCTCCTCCGGTCCCCGCGACACCTTCATCGGTGCGCACATCCTCGAGCGCGGCACCTGGCTCTTCTCCCCCTTGCCCGCCTCCACCGGCGCCGCCCGCGTCTACAACCAGCTTCACGCGCCGTACGTGCCCCGTTCACCCCTCTTGCAACAACTCCGGGCCAAGTACGCCCCGGTGATCAACGCCGAATCCGCTCCGCCCCGCAACGCGAAACCAACCTCAGACACAAAGGCCAACCAATGAACACCACCCACCCTCAATCACCCGTCACTCGCCCCGCATTCACCGTTCGCGCCGGCGCAGTTGCGCTCTGTGCGCTCGTCGCCAGCGCGCAGCTCGGCTGCGACACGACCAAGGCCCCATACGCCGGCTCGCCCGACGCGATCACCCGCGCGACCTATCCCGACGTCACGGTCGATGGCTCGCTCGAAGCCACCACCGCGATCGACTACCCGTCCATCGTGTTTACTCCGACCAGCCCAGACCGCCCCGCCAGCGTCAGCGTGCCGATGCGATCGCGAGCCAACTGGGACCAGATCGTGATGTACCAGTTCCGATGGTTCGACGCCCAGGGCCGCCAGGTCGGCGAGAGCCAGTGGCGCAAGGAAGTCCTCCCCGCACGCCGCAACGCGATGCTGAAATCCAACGCCCTCACCAGCGCCGCCGTCGCCTGGCGCCTCGACGTCCAGCGCGGACAGTGAGCGAAGTCGCGAGTTGCACGTCGCGAGTTGCGAGTTGCGAGTTCCAAGTCGCAAGCTCCAAGTCACAAGCTGCAAGTCACAAGCGCCGAGTCGCTCCGTGTGCTGAAGCAGGAGACGCAAGACGTGAATCATCAGTCATGGCACTTGGCATCCTGAACGTTTGAAATTTCAAATTTGAAATTTCCAATTTGAGTGTTGCTGCTTTGCTGCTTCGAGCTTTCCCCAGCCCTCGCCCCCGGAGAACCCATGCGCATCTCCCCCCTCTCCCTCCTCCTTGCCGCCACCATCCTCTCCAGCCCCGCCCTCGCCCAAAAGGCTGAGAACGAACCGCAGCCCGCGGCTGCGGTTCCCATGATCACCCCCGAGGACGTCGGCAAGTGGGCCAAGGCGTATCAGCGCGCCGGGCGGCCCAAGACGCTCGTCCTCGTGGGCTGGGAGAGCCCGCTTGGACCGAACAAGAGCGTGCTGGAGTTCCTCGAACCCGACTCCGCCGGCATCAGCGAGCGCTTCCGCGCGGCGCTCTCGCGCGTGCTCGGCCAGCCGGAGATCCGCTTCCGCGAGATCGATCCGATGGCCACCAGCGAGATGCGAGCTCGCCTCAGCGGCGCGCTGGCCCAGCGCTCCGAGCGCTCCGGCATTGACCTGCTGGCCAACACCGCCGACGCCGAGCTGGTCATCCTCCTGAAGCTCCAGGGCACGCGCGGCAGCGCCCCCGCCTCCATCGTCTTCCAGCCGCTGGACTACTCACAGGGCATGCGCCTCCGCCCGCTGCCGCCGATCGACTGGGCCGCCAAGGGCTTCGGCGTTGACGATCAGACCATCGTCGACAACATGCACCAGGTCGCCAAGCGCTTCATCGACGACTACCACCGCTTCGTCGTCGTCGCCGCCGAGGGTCGCGATTACACGCTCCGCGTTTTCGGCCTCTCCAGCGATCTGCTGCCGCTGGCCCGGCGTGCGCTGAAGGCCATGCCCAGCGTTGACAACTTCCAGGACGCCAACGTCAGCATCGGCACCGACGACTCCATGGCCGAGTTCGAGATCGGCTTCCGCGGCTCACCGGGCGACTTCCGCGAAGCCGTCCAGCAGACGCTCGCAGCGATCTCGCCGGGCCTCAGCGCCGTGCCCTTCAAGGGCGAGGGCGGCACGCTGAACATCCGCGTCAAGGGCGGCGGCACCCCGAGCGCCGGACCTGCGCCACAACCGTCGCGCGATGAATCGTGCGACCGCGCCATCGTTGCCACGAACTCGCCGCAGGGCGAGGCCCTTCGCACCGAGCTCCGCACGCTCTACGAGCGCCGCGGCTCGCCCCGCGTCGCTGTGCTCATCAACCGCTCACCGGCGACAACGCGAGAAGTCGCCGCGACCACCAACATCGCCCGCGCGCCGGGCGCAGCGGGCGACGTCGTCGTCGTGCAGAACAATCAAGCCGCGGCTCCCGAGGGCGAGGCGGCCCTCTTCAGCTCGATCCGCGAGCTGGACCGCACGAACCTGGATCTGGAGTCGCGCATCTACGAGCGCCTCGGCACGCAACTGTTCAACTTCCGCCGCGCCGACGCCGCGGAAGTCCGTGCAGTCGTGTCGCGACAGGCCTCCAACGTTGTGCTCACCGGCGATGACCTGCTCAAGTCGCTCCGCGAGGCCAACATCGCCGACATCTTCATCATCGGACGCGGCAGCGTACAGCCCGTCGGCGAAGGCATGTTCCAAACCGGCTGGGTCTTCCGCGTCGTGCAATCCGATGGCCGCCTGCTCGCCACCGCCAGCGGCCTGCAAGGCACCATCGCCAGCTCGCTGGGCACCGGCGTCATCGACTCGATCGCCGATCAGGCGCTCGGGCGGTTGCTGTGCGAGGTGCTGTCTGAGTGGCGCGAGCCGGCGACGACGAGCGTCAAGTTCCTCGGCACCTTCTCCGAGGCCGACTGGCAAGCCCTGTCAAAGTCACTCGCTTCCACCACTCCGGCCCTCGGCATTCGCCTCATCGATGAGCCGACGCTCCGCTTTAGCGGACCCGACTCCGGCGCTGGCATCAAGCTCGAATACTCATGCACACTCGAACAGCTCCGCGCCGAGCTCGATCGCATGAACGCGACGCTCCCCTTCCGGATTCAACTCGAATCCAGCGAGAAGAACTTTCTTGTCTACTCCATCAAGCGCTGATCGACGGCGGGCGAGCGCCCGCGCCCGCACTCACCGATCGCCATCGCGCCAAACCTTCTCGACAATACCCGCCGAGTTGAATCGCACCGAAGTCGTCGAGATCTGCTCATCGGTGTCGTTGCCGCCGAAGACGAAGAGCACATACCCGGTGCTCTGCTTCACGCGGCTGTACCGATACCGCCACACCTCGCCGCCCTCGAGCTTGTCAGTCCAGCTCGGCGCCCCCAACGCCGCCTTCACGTCGTCGCGGGTCGAACTGCCCGCCTTGATCGTGTCCAGCGTCTGCGGGCTCACGTACACGCCGGTCGTCGTCGTCTTTGACGAACCCCCGGCAAGACAGCCCCCAAGAACCAGCGCCGCCACACACGCCACGCCCAACACGCCACCGGTCCACGCACGCGACTTCATTGTTCTGCTCCAGAAACCGACCGTTCGATCCACACACTCAAGCCACCACGCGCCCGCTCGACCCCCGCCCCGCAACCTCTCCAGAGCCGCCCGGACACCTGCGAGCGTTCGAGCCGCCGAGGTCTCCGATCTCGACTCCTGACCGTAATCGCCGCAAACGCCGCGAGCCCACAGAATCTCCGAGACTTCTTCGGATTCGAGCCAGAGCGGTTGCGATCCTCGACCACACCCCACCTCACCCTACCCCGGCCCAGCTCGGCCCGGCTCGGCCCGGCCCGGCCCGCCGCGGCTTCGCACCACGCCCGAGTTCCGATTCGGATCCCCGATCGGTGATTCGAATGTCGCATCCGGATCCTGATGTCCGGTCTGCGGATACCGAGCTCGCGCCTCCCGCCCCGCCAGCCTGAACCCCTATCATGACTCCATGACCGGGCGGGCGGAAAACTCACGAAGTTTGGCGGGCCTCACGCCGCTGCTGGCGAGCGTCGGCCTTCACGCGCTCCTCGGGCTCGTCGTGTGGCAGACACCGCTCTCGCCCACCGCCGTCAGCAGCGCCGCCTCCGCCGGCTTTGACGAGCGCGTGATGCTTCTCGAAGACCTGCCCGCGCGCCCCGCGGCTCAGGCCGACCCAGAACTTCCGCCCATCGCCGACGCGGGCGCGATCTCGCCCCAGCCAACACCGCCGCCGACACCGCCCCCCGCGTCCCCCGCGCTCGACAACGCTCCCGAGCCGACCCCTGCCCGCCCGATTGCCCTCGGCGATCCGGACTCTCGCGCCGCGACGACGCCCGATTTCCTCGCCTCCAAGCGCGACGGCGAGCACAACGCGCAGCTCGCCCAGACCAACCAGGCCCAGCTCACGCGAGA
>JALHNK010000143.1:7508-8999 GCA_022843565.1 Phycisphaerales bacterium | reverse complement strand
GCGGATCGACTGAGTCCGCTGCCGGCAGTGGAGTTGAAGCGGGTGCGAGCACCCGGAGAGTGACGAATGAGGACGACCTGCGGAGCATCCCGGCTGGATCAACGTCGTGGCCCGCGCGCTGGGGCCATCGCGTGGGCGCGGGCCATTGGGTGCTGCGCGTGGGGCGCGCTGGCGATCGCGGGCGCGTGTGTTTCCGGCTGTGCCCAGGGGCCGAAAGAGCCGACGCCGGGTGATGGCGCGCCGCGCGCAACGCAGAAAGTCGAGCGTGTGGGTCCGACGGCTCAGAACACGGGTGCCGCGGGTCGCACACTCGGCGATACACCCTTGAACGAGTCTGAGGCGAAGGCCAAGGCCGGCGGGCCGCCGGTCTCGGGCGCGCCCGCCCAGCGAGCCGAAGCCGGCGGGCCACCCGGTGGCGATCCGGGCGTGACGATGGGCGGCGTCCGCACGGATCCTGTGAAGCCGATCGGCGTGGAGGCCGCGCCCGGCCAGTCACCGCCGACGCCCGGCATGGGACCGTCGGGTCCGGGTGGTGGCGGGGCGTCGAACGCTGCACCGGGCGAGGGCGGCGTGACGATCGGGGCACCCGCGCCGTCGATGTCAAAGGCAACACAAGACCCAACCGGCGCCTACGCGTTGGCGATGGACGTGCTTCGCCTTTCGACCGGCGCTCCGGACGACGGGTCGATGCGGATGAACTTCTCGAATCTTCAGACGGAGTTTCGGTCCGCTGCTGGTCGTGATGCCGAGGGCAACAGTCGCGACAAGGTCGATCAGAGCGCTCCCGGTGCCGGGGGCACGGGCGCGCCCCCTGCGGGCCCTGATGGCGACGCGATGCGCAAACAGCTCCGCGAGAGGGCGATGTCGCAAGCTCGCGGGGCGGTGGCGCCGACACCGGTGACGCTGCCGCGATTGGCGGGGATGCTGCCCGGTCCCGGCGAGGAGATCTGGATTATCGAGCGGCCGAGCCAGTCTGATGCGCCCGCGATGGGTGACGCACTTTCGGATCAACTTGGCGCCGGTGAGATCCGCGTCGGAGCGCCGGGCACGGGCGTGCTGACGCCGACATCGATCGATGTCAACGCACGGGTGGATGGGTACATCGCGCAGGTGACGTACCGCCAGACGTTCAAGCCGTCGGGCGAGAGCGCAGCGCCGGGCGTTTATCTGATCAATCTCCCGCCGGACGCGTCGGTGACGGACTTCGTGATGACGCTGGGCGAACGCAAGATCCGGGCCGTGATCTGCGATCGCGCCGAGGCGGCGCGATTGTTCGAGCGTGCCATGGCCACCGGCGATCGCGCGACGGTCACCAGCGTGGTGGCGGGCAACCGGTTCGCCGCCCGCTTCGCCGATGTTGGCGCGGGTGCGAACGCCAATGAGCTCGGCGTCGAGATGACGTACTTTCATGTGCTGCCGTACGAGCGGGGCGAGTTCACGCTCCGCGTGCCGCTGCGTGTCGGCGTCACGCCGGGATCGCGGGCCGAGCCG
>JALHNK010000143.1:0-7498 GCA_022843565.1 Phycisphaerales bacterium | reverse complement strand
CCCGCCGCGGGGGGGGGGGGGGGGGGGGGGGGGGGGGGGGGGGGGGGGCCGGAGAACCCGCTGGCGCGGACGCGGGCGAGCGTGTACCTGACCGGGGCTTTGGACGCGGGGCAGAGCGCCGCGGGCCAGGACTTTGTGCTGCACTATCGGCTCTCCGGCGACGACCCGAGGCCGGGGATGCTGACATACACCGATGCCAAGGGCGACACGTACTTCGCGGTGTTCATGGTGCCACCCCGCGCCAAGGCGGGCCCGGGCGCCGCGCCCGCGGCGGCGCGCCATCCGATCGAGTGGGTGCTGGTGGTTGATCGGTCCAGCGCCGTGAGCTCGGACGAGCTGGCGCTGACCGGCGCGATCGTGCGTGAGTTCCTCGCGCAGGTCGATCCGCGTGACTTCGTTCGCGTTCAGTACAGCGACGGGACGTCGATCCCCGTCGATCCGCGAGGCGGCGCCGAGAGTCCCGGCACGCTCCTGCCGGCGGACCGTGCGAGGTCAGCGATGGCCAGCGCCGCGCTCTCGCCGCTGGGTGCCGATGTGATCGGGCCGGCTCTGCGGCGCGCGATGGGCGCAACGGGCTCGCCTCAGCTCCAACGCGTGACGGTGCTGATCTCGCCGGGGCGGTTCAGCGACTCGCAGGACGTGCTGACCGACGTCGGCGCGGATCTGAAGTTCAATCGGCTGGCGACGATCAGCGTCGGGCCGGACGCGAACCGCGCCGCGTTGCTTGCGATCGCTCGATACGGCAAGGGGGCGGCGCTGCGGGTCGATCGCGCCGACGACATCGAGTTTGTTGTGCGCTCGTTCATCAAGGCTCAGGCGACGGCACCGCTGATCGACTTCAGTCTGGGCTTCAACGAAACACAGGGGCAGGATGTCGTGCCGCGCCGCGTGCCGGACTTGCTGTTGGAGCGTCCGAGCATGATGCTGGGGCGCTGGGTGGGCAAGCCGCCGAGCGTGTTGTCGGTGTCGGCCCGGGCGGGGCCGGATGTGAAGTTCATGCTTCTGAACCCGGGCGTCACGGACCAGCGCGCTGGCAACCCGGCGCTGGCTCAGGTGTGGGCGCGCCTGCGGCTGAGCGAGATGGCGACCTGGGCCACCAGCGCCACGCTGCCGACGTTCGAGCTTGACGCCCGGGCGCTCTCGGCGGAGTTCGGCGTCCCCTCGCCTTGGACGGCGCTGCTGGCGATCGACGCGACGCCCCGCTGAGCGACGAGCTGAGTTCCGCGATCCGAAGCACGAGTCCCTCGCCCAGCGTCCGGGCTTCGTCGCTCACACCTTTCGTGTGAGCTTCTCCTGCTTGGCCAGATACTCCTTGACCGCGATCACCACCGTCGCGTGGCTCCAGGTCAGCGGGCTGACGCTGATCGGCGCGCCCGTGTGCGGGTTGAACTGCTCGGCGAGCACGCCGCTGGCGCTGGCACGCTTCGCGGCCCATTCCAGATACGGCACCGCGCGCCGCAGGTCATCGAGCGTCGTCGCCTTGGCGATCTCGTACTGCGCGAGCCACAGCGTGCAGATCAGCCAGGGGTTGCCGGGAATGTCGTCGGTCTTCTCGCGCTCGACCTGGTGGTAGTAATCGCGCTCGTAGCGGGCGACGCCGCCGATCTCGGTCTTACACCAGAGGCGATCGCGGATCGAGGCCATCTCGGCGACGACCATCGGGTCATGCGGATCAAGCACGCCGAGGGCAAAGAGCGCGAAGCTGGCGCTGTCGCGGGTCATGTCGCGCTCATAGCCGGTGACGATTCCGGCGTTGTCGTACACGGGCTTGACCATCCGGGCGAATCGCTGCTCTTTCTCGTTCCAGATGATCTCGAGCAGCCCCTTGCGGATCTCGCCCGCGGCCGTGCGCCAGTAGGCGGCGCGACGGATATCGCCGAAGTCCTCAGCGAAGTCCGCCGCGGCTTCGAGCCCCGCGATGGTCGCTGCGACGGTGAAGGTGTGAACGCCGCGCCGCTCTTCCCAAAGATCCCAGCTCGCCTTGGGCAGCCCTCGCCCGGTGTTGAAGGCGCCTTCCTTGTCGCGGAACTCGGCCATCCACTTGGCGGCGCTGACGACCAGCGGCGTGTACAGCGGCTTGACGAACTCGACATCGCGGAACTTCAGGAAGTGCTGGCGAAGGGCCCAGACGACCAGCGCAGTCTCGTCTTGCTGCACGGGCAAGACCTGGACGCCGTCGACCATCCACGGGTGCCAACTGCTGGCGAGCTTGCCGTCGGGCGTGTACTTGTGCAGGAAGTAGCCCTTGGGATGGATGCTCTGCCCGCAGTAGCGGAAGAACGAACGCGACAGCTCGCTCTGGCCGGTGAGGATGAGCGAGTAGGCGACCAGCGCGCCATCGCGAGGCCAGCAGTAGGAATAGTGATCACCGGCGAAGTGCGTGATATCGCTGTCGTTGGCGGCGATGATCGCGCCGCGGTTGTCGATCTGCGTCCGCAGCACGAGCTGGCTGCGCTCGAAAAGGTCTTCCACCGCTGGCGAAAGGGACTTGGCGTCCACGTGCTCCTTGCGGACCCAGAGCTTCCAGAACGCGTCGGTGCGGCCGATGAACTTGCCCGGCGTGCGCTCGCGGATGTGCTTGTTCAGGCTCTTGAGTTTCGTGTAGTCCGGCGCAGCGATGAGCCAACTGCTGACCGAGCTCGAGCCGCTGGGCGTGAGCTTGAGGTTGAAGCCGACGGTCGCGTCAACGGAGCCCTGGCTGATGGCGTTGCGGCCCAGCACGCCGTCCTCGGCGTCGCGCCAAGTGCCTTCGGCTGAGTTGATCCGCTTGGTGCCGATCGCCCAGTGGTCGATGCCGCACTTCTCGGTGTCGCAGGCGTTGATCAGGAAGTAGTGCTCGCCCTTGTAGAGCACCAGACCGCCGGTGTCCGGGTCATAGTTCGCAGTATCGCCGACGGGGTTCTCCTGGATCGAGAGGTCCAGGTGCGTGAAGATCCGCACGTCACGCGGCTCGTCGGTGAGATTCGTTACGTCGATCCGCCGCAGCCAGACCGACTCGTGAAAGTCCACGCAATCAGCGCAGCGAAGCCGCAGGCCCAGCCCCGCGTGCTCCAGCGTGACATCGGTGACCAGTGTGCCCGGCCGGTATCGCAGCGTCCGCACCCAGCCGGCGTCCTCGATCCACGCAAACTTGCCATCGGCCCACACGCCGAATCGCTGCACGTGCCCGGTGGTGTGATTGAACTTGCCGACCATCGGCCAGTAGATATCGCGGGCGCGATACAACTCGTCGAACGTCACCAGCATGTCGCCATTACCAATCGGGATATCGCGCGGCATGACGCCTCCAGAACAAATAGAGCGGGCCGACCCTCGCCCCACGCTCGCGAACGTTCGGGCGGGCGACCGGCTCCGGTGGCAAGAGGCTATCCGATCCGGCACGCACCCGCCCGCGCTCGTGCGACGCTCGCCCGCGGGCGACCCTCCACCCATACGCTTCACCCATGCGCAAGGTCTCTGAAGTCCTCTACGCGTCGATGGTGCTGGCGCACCTCTTGTTGCTGACGGCGATCGCCCACGCTCAGCCGATCACCGCCGAGACGAAGGACGCGGTCATCGCGAAGCTGCGCCAGGTGGTCGATGAGCGGGCGTACACCTCGGGTGTGGATTTTGAAAAGCTCGATCAGCACCTGGCCAAGCACAAGGACGCCATCGACCGCACCGTTGACGCGCGGGCGTTCTCAACCGCCGTGAACAAGGCCCTGCGCGAGTTCGAGATCTCCCATCTGCGATTGCTCACGCCCATGACCGCCACCAACCGGCGCACCACCGAGCGCATCGGCATCGGCGTCGCGGCTCGAAAGACCGACGAAGGCCTCGTGCTCCAGGAGGTCGTCGAGGGCGGGCCCGCCGAGACCGCGGGCCTCCGCCAGGGTGATCTGGTCCTGAAGATCGACGGCGAGCCGGCCAGCAGCACCGAGCCGCTCGGCGGTGCCGAGGGCAGCACCGTACGGCTCACCGTTCGGCGTGCCGATGGCGACACAACCGAGGACGTCGTCGTCACCCGCGGCAAGTTCCAGACCCGCAAACCCGAGACGCTCGTGATCACGTCGCCCGGGCGCGCCGTGCTCCGAATCCCGACGTTCAGCGTCGGCTACGACACACGCGCGATCGAGACGCTCTTCAAGCAGATCAAGGACGAGGAAGTTCAGGAGTTGGTGCTCGATCTTCGCTCCAACGGCGGCGGGCGCGTCACGAATCTCAATCACCTGCTGAGCTTTTTCCTTGCGCGCGACACCGAGGTGGGCACGAACATCTCGCGGACGCTGGCGCGCCGCTACCGGGAGCAGACCCAGGGCGACCCGACGGACGCAGTGGCGATCGCCAAGTGGACCAAGGCAAACTTCCGCGTGCGGGCGCAACAGGCCAACCGGTTCACCGGGCGCGTCGCGGTGCTGATCGATCGGAACTCTGCCAGCGCCAGCGAGATCGCCGCGTCCGCATTGCGCGAGCTTCGCGCCGCACCGCTCGTTGGCGCGCCCTCCGCCGGGGCCGTCCTCGTGAGCACGCATTTGCCCCTGAGCGATGGCTGGGAGCTTCAGTTCCCCCTGTCGGATTACGTGACGATCAAGGGGGTTCGGCTGGAAGCCCACAAGATCCAGCCCGACGCGACTGTCACGGCGCCGCGTGCGAAGGAGCCCGCTTCGGATGAGGCGGTCGCCAAGGCGTTTGAGCTGTTGGGCACGGCCCGTCCCCAGGCGCCGCTCGTGCCGCCGGCACCGCCGGTGCCGGCTCCGCCCGCGCCCGCGGCACCGGAGCGAGAGCCCGCGATGGCGCCCTGATGGCGGGGTGATCGCGTCCTGTCGGCCCCGTGGCGCTCGCGCCGTCCTATCCTGCGATCATGTCGCGTCGCGTGGTGATTACTGGTTTGGGTGCCGTGAGCGGGCTGGGCGTTGGTGCTGGCGCGTTGTGGGAGGGGATGTGCGCCGGTCGCTCGGCTCTCCGCCCGATCACGCGATTTGACGCATCGGGCTTCCGCTCACGCCTGGCGTCCGAGGTCGAGGCTTTTTCTGCCAAGGATCTGGTGCCCAAGGGCTATCGCAAAGCCGTCAAGGTGATGGCGCGGGATGTGGAGCTCGCCGTCGGCGCCGCCCGAGAAGCGGTGGCGGACGCGGGGCTGATCACACGCTCAACGCTCGACCTTGAGGCCGACCCGGCCAGCGTCTCGAGCATGACCATCCCTTCGGCGCGCATGGGCTGCCACATCGGCGCCGGCCTCATCAGCGCCGAGGCCGACGAGCTGACGGCGGCCATGGCCACCAGCCGGACATCCGCGGGAACGTTCGATCTCCAGCAGTGGGGCAAGAGCGGGATGGAGAATCTCACCCCGCTGTGGATGCTCAAGTACCTGCCCAACATGGTCGCGTGCCACGTCACGATCATCCACGGTGCCTGCGGCCCGTCGAACACCATCACCTGCGCCGAGGCCAGCGGCATTCTCTCGATCGGTGAGTCGCTGCGCGTCATCGAGCGCGATGAGGCCGAGCTGTGCTTCTGCGGCGGCTCTGAGAGCAAGCTCAACCTCATGGGCCTGCTGCGAATGGACATCGCCGGGCGGCTCGCTCCCACCGGCGATGAGACCGATGGCACGCGCATCCTCAAGCCCTTTGACCGGACCTCTGCCGGCACGCTCATGGGCGAGGGCGCGGGGCTCCTGCTGCTCGAGTCGCGCGACTCGGCCATGAAGCGTGGGCACAAGGTCCACGCCGAGATCATCGGCTTCGGCGCCGGGCACAGCGGGCGCCGCCCGATCTACGTTGGACAGGCTGGCGTGCCAAAGGACTTTGATCTGACGGCGGCGGACGAGGGCTTCCTGAGCGCGATTCAGAACGCGATGGATGACGCCAAGGTGAAGCCCGATGAGATCGACGCGATCGTGACGCTCGGCTCGGGTCATGCCGGGACGGATCTCGGCGAGGCCGGCGCATTGCGACAAGCCTTCGGCGATCGACTCGCGAGTGTGCCGCTGGCGTTCATGGGCCCGGCGATAGGCAACTGCATGGCCGGCGCTGGCGGCCTGCTGGCGGTGCTGGGCGCGATGGTCGTCGAGAAACAAACACTCCCGGCCCGGATCAACACCGGGCACGCGGCGTCCGGGCTCATGGCTGGCCCCGGCCCCTCGGCACCGATGCGCGTGAATCGCGTCCTGGTCGCCAGCAGCTCACTCAGCGGGCAGAACGCCGCTCTGGTGATGTCGCCGGGCTCATGAGTGGCCGTGAAGCCGGGCGGTCTAGACTCACCTGCCGCGATGTCAAGTCTTCTCGGCCTGCGCCACACTTCTTTGGGTCCTCTACACGGAGCATTGCTTATGCCCAGCGACTATGACCAGCGTCCTTCGGACAACCGGCGCGACTCCCGCGATCATCGCGGCCCGCGCGATCGTGATCATCGCGGCGGTGGTGGGGGTGGTGGTGGTGGGGGGGGTGGGGGGCAGCGACGGGGCGTGCCGCTCGCGGAGCTTGATCCGGCCCTGACCGCCGTGAGCCACACGCTCATCGGCTGCGCTCGCGATGTTCACATGGCGATGGGCCCGGGCTTTGACCGGGCGGTCTACCTGCACGCGCTGTGTGACGAGCTGCGTGCCCAGGGCGTGGCGTTCAAGCAGGACCACGCCTTCGACGTGAAGTACAAGGGCCAGACGGTTGGCAAGACGATCCCGGACCTGTACATCGCCGATCGCTTCCTGGTCATGGTGCTCGCGCGTTATGCCGAGATCGGCTCAGCCGAGCGGACGATCCTGCGGGCGCAGCTCCGAGCCGCGGACCTGGAGCTCGGGCTGATCATCAACTTCGCCGGTCGTCTGCTCAAGGACGGCCTCGTCCGCGTGCTCAACCCCGACAAGATCCAGTCGCTCCGCGGCGCGCCGGGCGAGCCGCACGATGACCACTTCGACGACGCCCCAACCGCCTGACGCGCCGTAAGCGTTGGGACACCCGCCGCGTTTGCGATGCCGCGATCGCGGGGGCAACGAATGCACGCCCGTCGGCCATGACCGCTTCACAAAGACGGACGCCAACACCGAACGGTGCTGGCGTCCGTTGTCGTTTGGGCGGATTTGCCGCCCGAGAGCGACCGAAGTGCGAGGACGCGCCGCGGAGCGATCTCGTCGCGCGCGAATGTGAAGGCTCAATATATAAACATCACGTAAAGATCACGTAAACACTTGTTGTGATTTGGGACTGTAATCCTCACGCAATCACAACGCAACCTTGATGATGTTCTGGAGCGACTCAGGTAATGTTCTTCGACAAATGAAAGCACTGCCCGAAGGCGGTGCTCTCGATTCGGGCTTGCCCACCTCGGTCTCTCTGGAGTTCCATGATGCCCATTCGTAACCCCGCCCGGTCCGCCGTTGGTTTCACGTTGATCGAGCTTCTGGTCGTCATCGCGATCATCGCGCTGCTGGTTGGCATCCTGCTTCCGGCGCTCGGCAGCGCCCGCAAGGAAGCCAAGGCGATCAAGTGCGCCGCCAATGCCCGCTCGGTGGCCCAGGGCGTCA
>JALHNK010000142.1 GCA_022843565.1 Phycisphaerales bacterium | reverse complement strand
GCCCCCCCGCCCCCCCCCCCCCCCCCCCCCCCGTGACACACGCTGCGCACGCCGCAGAGTCATCGCCCTATCACTCCGAGCGCGCGGATTGCAGCGTCTCTCGCACGACGCGATCAAAGAGCTGGGCTGGCGCGTGCTGGCCCGTCCAGCGCTCGAACTGGTCGCTTGCCTGGCGAACGAACATCGAAGCGCCGTCGATCGTCCGCAGCGATCGCGCGCGGGCGAGCCTGAGCAGCGGCGTCTCCAGCGGGGCGTACACACACTCCGCGATGACGCACTGCGGCGGGAGCGAGGCCAGATCGCTGTCACTAAGCGGCGAAGCGTCCGGCGCGGGGCCGAGGCCCATGCCGACGGGGGTGCAGTTGATCACGGCGCGCGGCTTGACGGCCGCGAGATCCGATGCGCGGATCGCCACGATGGAGGCGTCGATCGGCGCCGTGGCGCGAAGCTCGCCGGCGACGCGCTCGGCGGTCTCGTGCGTGCGGTTGAGCAGGACGACCGGTCGCCCGTGCTCGAGCAGAATGCTTGCGATGGCGCGGGCGGTGCCGCCGACGCCGAGGATGCAGACGGGCTCGCGCGACGCTGTCGGTGTCGCGGGATCATCGGCTGATATCGCGACCGAGAGCAAGGACCAGACGGCGCTGGCGTCGGTGTTTGAGAGCGTGAGAGCGGTGGCGTTGCCGCGCGGGTCGCGATCGATGGTGAGCGTGTTGGCGGCGCCGCAGCGTTCAACGAGCGGGTCGATCTTCCATCGCGAGTCGCCCTCATCGCGGAGCTCTCTGGCCAGGCGCACGAGGTTCTCCTTGTGGGGCATGGTGACGGAGCAGCCGTGGAAATCAAGATGGACGTGGTCGATGAGCTCCGGGAGTGTGGCCTTGAAGTGCTCGTACTCCGGCGGGATGGGCAGCGGGAGGTAGACGCTGTCGATCTGGGCGGCTTCAAAGCCGGCGTTGTGTACCAGCGGCGAGAGCGAGTGCTCAACGGGGTAGCCGATGACGCCGTAGACGCGCGTGGTGCTCGATATCGAGCGGAATCGGTAGAGGTCCAGCAGCTCGTTGATGACCGGCTGGCCGGGCGCGGTCGCGGAGTTGCGGCGGAGCGATGCGAACGTGAGGAACGCGTCAAACTTCGGCGCCAGCACGCGCGACATGAGGCCGAAGGGGCCCATGGCCAGCGCGATCATGGGCTTGCCCAAAACGCTGGCGCGCTGGCGGACCTCGGCGAGGATGTCCAGCAGTTCGAGGTTGTCGCGCAGCGAGCGGGCGCGATAGGCGACTTTGACGATGCGGGCCGCGGGCTCGGCGTACATCTGCTCGATGCGGCGGATGAGATCGGGCGGGCGGGTGTGGAAGTCGTGAACGGAAAGGATGAGCCCGGAGGAGACATCGCGCAGTTGCGCGGGGTGATCCACGGCGAGGTTGATCTTCTGCTTGATGTTGGCCGAGCGCGTGTAGGTGGCCAGTTCGACGTCGAAATAGGCCGGCGGGCTCGTGCGCGTGGTGTCTGCCGCGTGTTCCGCTGTCGCGGCGTCATCTGCCGATGGGGTCGACCCAGATCGCGGCACGCTGGAAGCGCCGAGGTGCTCAAGCAGCGCGATCCGCGCATCGTCCGGCCCGTCGTACTGCCCGCCTTCAAGCACCGGGCGACAGGTGACGATGCAGGGCAGCGGCGATGTGCTGACCAGGCTCATCACGCTGGCGGTTTGCTCGGCGAGGGTCGCCGCGTCGCCGGTGAAGTACGCGTCAATCCGATACTCGACGACATCGGCGCCGCGATCGCGAGCTTCGCGCGCGGCGGCGATCGCCTGGGCCGGGTCGTCGAACAGGATCGGCACGCAGAGGAGTGTCACGGGGCCGATCGTAGAGGCTCGGGGGGGCGGGGGCGGGGGGTGGGGGCGATCGGTGGCGTGCAGGAGCGTGCGTCGCTGCCCGTCGCGGTCACGCGGGCCCCGGAGCCTTGCTCATCGGCTGCCATCGCCAGTACGTGACGCTCCGCCAGAGCCACT
Source organism: Phycisphaerales bacterium (assembly GCA_022843565.1). Lineage (GTDB taxonomy): Bacteria > Planctomycetota > Phycisphaerae > Phycisphaerales > UBA1924 > JACVCS01. Next base: position 7,034 of record JALHNK010000142.1, on the reverse strand, counting down.
CCAGCGGGCCGAAGCGGAAGTGGCGGAACCAGAGGTTGGCGAACAGAACCAGCGTCGCCCAGACCACCAAGACCAAGACGAAACGCTCGGCCCAGGTCGTCTGAGCAAAGAGACGCAGGCCCCAGTGCTGCATCACAAAGCACATCAGCAGGCTCTCGCCGATGTAGCCCGTCAACCCCATGCGACCCAGCGGCGCCAGCACGCCAGCGACACGAGAGGACGGCACCTTTTCCACCGCGATCATGATCAGCGTCAGGTACATCAGCGATGTCAGCGGACCGCCGAGGGCCATGCAGAACATCGCGCCGGCGCCGGCGAGGTACGACGTTGACGAATCGGGCGTCAGCGCGTACCCGAGCACATTGAGCGGCAGCGCGATGACGAGGCCGACGACGATGAAGACCGTCCGCAGCCAGAGGTGCTGCGCGTTGAAGTAGCCGATCTTGAGCAGCGCGGCCCCGAAGCAGAAGCACGCGATGACCTGCGGGGCCATCGCCAGCGCGACGAAGACCAGCGAGCTGAGATACAGCACGATGCGGATGACCATCGCGTGCGCGAACGGCCCGTCGCGCAGAGCGCTGATCTCAAGGTCGATCATGCGCGGGTCGTAGACGTTCATCTGCGAGCCCATCACCTCCAAGAGTTGCTGGTAGAACGTGTACGCTGGGTCCAGCGGAGGCGGGGGCGCGAGGTTCGCGAGCTGCGACTCCATCATCGGGCCCAGAAGCCCGAAGAGCGATGAGAGCGTCACGCCGATGAGCAGCGCGACGGCGCTGAGGATCATCAGGAGCTTGGGCGTCAGGCGTGCCAACCAGACCATGAGCACGCCGATGAAGGCATACGTCAGGAGGATGTCCCCGGGCCAGAGCAGCACGATGTGCAGCACGCCGAAGCAGGCAAGCGCCAGCAGCCGCCGAGCCGCGGGCCACCCGAAGCTGCGGCCGGCGCTCAGCGCTGAGCGGAACATCATGGCAAGGCCGACGCCGAAGAGCAGCGAGAAGAGCGGGTAGAACTTGCCGGCGCAGAAGATGTGCGTAAAGGCGTGAGCGATCACGCTGGGCGTCCCCTCGTGCGTCGGCGGGTCGGGGTTGACCATTTCGCCGAAGGGCAGGCCGAAGAACGCGGCGTTCACAAAGAAGATGCCCAGGAGCGCGACGGCGCGTGTGACGTCGAGGCTCTTGAGGCGATCGGCTTCACCGACGGGGCCGACGGGCCGCGGTGCGAACGGCGGCTGAGAACTTGCACGCGATGGCGCGATGATCGGCGGCGGCGTGATCGGCTCTCGCGTGGGCGATTCCGGCGGCGTGGTCATGGCGGATGATACGGATTCTCGGTGTGCAGCGCGACTCTGGATGGCGTCACGGGTGGATTTGGGGGGGGGGCGAAAGCGATCGCGAGCGAGCGTCGCTTTGTGCGATCCGGCTATTGCGCACGAGCACTCGGCGAGGATGGATTTGACGAGGTGCCGGTGATGGGTTGGGCCGCGCCGGACCCGGCCACGAACCCCGACGCCCACGCCCACTGGAAGTTGAACCCGCCGATTCGGCCGTCCACATCGCAGAGCTCGCCGATGATGTACAGGCCGGGGCACACGCGAGACTCCATCGTGTCCAGCCGAAGCTCAGACAGCGGAACGCCGCCGGCGGTGACCTCGGCGTACGTGAACCCGCGGCTGCCGTTGACCGGCACGGGCATTGCGCACACCGCGGTCGCGAGCGCCCGGCGCTTCTCGCGAGGCAGGTTGTCGCACGGGGCGTTCGCATCGATCCCCGCGAAGCTCAGCAGCGCCGTTGCCAGGCGCGACGGCAGGTGATGCGGGCGGCGATCAAGGAAGTGCCCGACGGGCGTGCGCTTGGCACCGGCGATCGCAATGTCGAGGTCTTCGGCGCTCGTCGTCGGAAGCCAGTTGATGCGGAGCGTCGCGCCCTGATCGAGGGCGCGGGCCTCGAAGTAGTAGCGGCTGATATCCAGCGGGCCGGGGCCGCTGAGGCCGAAGTGTGTGCAGAGCGTGGAGTTGGTGAAGAACTCGAGGCGTTTGCCCGCGCCGGAGTGGACCGAGAGCGTGGTGGGGAGCGTGAGGCCGCTGAGGGCGCGGATGAACGAGGACTCGTGCAGCACCAGCGGGACCAGCGCGGGCGTGACGCGATCCGTGACGGTGTGGCCGAGTGCTTTGGCGAAGGCGTAACCGGCACCGTCGGAGCCGGAGCGGGGCAGCGCCATGCCACCGGTGGCCAGGATGACGCGTCGGGCGAGTACGGTCTCGGACCGCGAGGTCGCGCCGGGCGATGCGGCGGTGGCCGCGTCGCCAGTATGCGTGTGAGGCCCCGCGTCGCCGCGAGCGATCGTGCTCGCGCGCGCCGCGGCGGTTGCTCCATCGCTCGTCTCGGAACTCCGTGGTTCGTCGGACTCGCCGGGTGCCAGCGGCGTGACTGCTCGCCGGATCAGGAAGCGGCCGTCGGGTGTGCGATCCACGGCGCCGACACGCCACGGGTAGCGGAGCTCCACGCGTGCCGTCGCCGCGGCGTGCAAGAGGGCGTCGAGAATCGTGTGAGCGTCGTCGGTGGTGGGGAAGAGCTTTCCGGTGTCCTCGCGTTTGAGGGTGACGCCAAGGGCCTCGAAGAACTCGGTGGTGCGTGAGACATCAAAGCGGCCGAGCACTTTGCGGATCGCGTTTCGGGAGGAGCCTGCGTACGCGAGTTCATCGACGGCGTGATGGGTGACGTTGCAGCGCCCGCCGCGGCGACGAGGATCTTCGCGCCCAGCTTCTTGGCACCATCGAAGGCCATCACCCGTCGGGGCCGCGTGCGAGAGTCGCCGGACGGACCGTCGATCTCCGCGAACATTCTCCCCGCCCAGATCGCAGCGAACAACCCCGCGGCACCTGCGCCGATGATCGCCACATCGCAGTCGCACTCGGGTTGCTCGGGCGTTGTCACGGGCCGAGTCTAAGCGTCGCGGGGGCGGCGGTGGGCCAGAAAGCTGCGCCGAACGCAGCGCCGCGTGAAAAATCCCCACGACACACGGCGAGGTGACGGGGCGGCCCGCGAATGCCCGGCTACTTGAAGCCGCCGGCGATGGCCACGGTGAAAAACACGGTGAGCAGTGCGCCGAACAGGACGCAGAACACACCGGCGAGAATGCCGACCCATGCGTGGGTGCGGCCGTGGCGTGCGGGCTCGGCATTGACGATCTTCAGGGCTTTGACGCCGTAGACGATGGCCACAATGCCAGCGATGAAGCCAATCGGCGCGAGCAGAATTGCGAAGAGCGCGCCGATGATCCCCGTGTAATACGCAACGAGTGATGCGGGGTTGCTCGTGGGGATGAGGCGTTCCAGACCCGAGGCAGGACCGGTCGTTGATCCGGGGCCGGTGGGCTGAATGCTGACGGACGATCGCACCAGCAGCGGCGCGAGCTCGGCGTGGACCGATGCATCGGATACGCCGCCCTGCGGGCCGATGAGCTTTGCGCCCAGCGGCACGCGCCCGTCTTTGGCCCAGACGGCGATCTCACCGATCGGCGCGGGGCCGAACTCTTCACCAGACGGCAGACGCAGGAGGTAAGAGGTGGACATGGCGGAGCAAATTGCTAAATGGTCAAGTTGCCAAATTGCCAAACTCGGAAAGCGTGGGGGGAGTCTGGATCGATGTTACGCCTTGCGCCTCGCGACTCGCGACTTTTCGATCACGACTGATGTCACTCCGCTCACGTCGCGGCACTCACGTTGGGAGCTTCTGGATGCCAGCGAACCAGCTCTCGGCCAACCGGCCAGTGAGCGGCAGAGGCACCGCCTTGTCGCCGATCGCGTTGATAAGCCCCATGACGACGAATACGAAGAATGCTAAACACCCGATGAGCATCGCCGGGGCTGTGAGACAAAAAGCGAACGGAATGAACGAAAGCACGATGCCGGCGGCGCACATGACCAGGAGCAGGATCAGCGGCACGAGGATCTGCTTGGCGTGATAGAGCGCGAAGTTGTTGTTGCGGATGAAGAGCACGACCACCGCCACGATCGGGAAGACGTAGGACAAGATGGCCAGCAGCTTGCCGTCGGCGATCTCCGCCGCGCTCATCGCGCTGCCGGAATCCGTCGCAGACGAAGGCGGCATCGGCGGCGGTGTTGACGTCGAGCTTTCAGAGAACTCAGGGTTTGGAGTGTCGGTCATGGGGTGTCATCCGAATGAGGACGGTTGGCGGGAAATGCACTGAGCGTTTGCAGAGCGCGGTTGGGGCCGATGGCATCGAGGCGATGGACTCGGCCTCGATGCCGCCGTGATCACTTGATGCCGAGCGCCGCGATGATGATCAGGAGGGGAATCATCACGACCACCATGACGACAAATGCGATGATTGTTCCGACCAGCGTGATGAGCGCCGACTGACCGAGCGGAACATCGCGCGTCTTATTGATGGTGAACATCGCGACGAGGAAGCCGATTGGGAGCATGAGGAGGCCGAGGATCGGGAGGATGAGGCCGATCACGAAGCCGAGCAGGCCATTCACGACGGCGATGGTCGCGCCGGTGGTGAACGCCGGAGCCCACTCGACCGGCTTCTTGGCGATCGCGGGAATGAGGAACTTCAGGAGGACGCCCCAGATCAGCGCGACAACGACGATCGAGACGATCGTGATCGCAAGCTGAACGAGAAGGCTCGGTGCGGCGGGGGCAGCAAGCGGGGAGGCGGGAGATGTCGTTTGCAACGCGAGCAGCAGCGGCGAGGTCAACATGAGAGGCTCCTGAGGTGTTCACGGAGCCTAGCAAAATCCTTTCAGCCACGCAAGTTGGTGCGATCGCTGTGGATACTGGTCTCGCTGGAGAAAAGCAACCTCGGTTGCGGGTACGCGATCAGCAGCTCCGATCCACCGGATACGAGCCAATGTTGCGAGCTCGCGATTGCTCACAACTCCGCCAACCGCCGCTCGGTCTCCTGCTCCTGCAAATCCGTGAGCAGCCGGTCCCAATCGCCGGCTTGCAGGTCGCGGAGGGCGTATTCGCCCGGCAGGCGTTCGTCGGCGACGATGCCTTCTTTGAAGCGGTAGGTGCGGATCTTTTCGCTGCGTTCGCCGGTGCCGATCTGGGCCGAGCGGGCGGCGCCGCGCTGGGCGAGCTTTTGTTGCCGCTCGATCTCGTGCAGGCGTGCCATCAGCAGTCGGCGGGCGCGGTCGCGGTTTTGTTGCTGGCTTTTGGCCTCCATCATCTTGATGGTGATGCCGCTGGGCTTGTGCAGGATCTGCCACGCGGTCTCAACTTTGTTGACGTTCTGACCGCCGGGGCCTTGCGCGCGGGTGGCTTGCTCCTCGACATCTCGGGCCCAGTCGATCTTGACGTCAACTTCCTCCGGCTCGGGCAGGACCGCGACCGTCGCGGTAGATGTGTGAATCCGCCCCGCGGCTTCGGTCGCGGGCACGCGCTTGACGCTGTGGACGCCGGCTTCGAAGTTCATCGCCGCCCACACGCCGGGGCCGCGCAGGTTCAGCACCGCCGAGCGGATGCCGCCGGCGCTGGACTCTGCGACCAAGTCGAGCGTCTCGATCGACCACGCACGCCGAGTCGCCACGCGCTGGTACATCTCAAGAAGGTCACGCGCCCAGAGCGCCGCCTCATCGCCCCCGGTGCCGGCGCGGACTTCGACAATGATCGACGCGACGCGCTGGTCGTCAGACTGCACCAGAGCCGAACGCAGCCGACGCGAAAGCTCCGCGATCTGGCGCTCGACCAGCGGCAGTTCTTGGCGCGCAAGCGTCGCAAGATCGCGATCGGCACCGTTGATCGCCCCGGTGTACTCCTCCGCATCGGCCATCAACCGCCGAAGCGCGTGCAGATCGACAGCGACCGGCTCCAGCGAGGCTTTCTTCAGCGACAGATCTCGCACGACCTTGTGATCAGTCCCGCCCGCCGGGTCGTTGAGTTGGCGCTCGATCTCCGCGTGGCGCGTGGCGATCGCCTCCAGTTTGGCCATGACGTGCGGCGGCAGGATGGTTTGCGTGATGGGGACGGTCACCGGCGAGTTTAGGTGGCCACCTTCGCGCCGCGAGTCTGATCGCGACGCCACGGGTACGACGGCAGGTCGCCGCGTCCGAACGGCTCAAAGTGGTCCCACTCGCGGCTCTCGCCGGTAAACGGATTCGAAAACGCCACCAACCGGCGCGCCGGGCCGCTCGGGTCAAAGAGTTCCAGCACGACCGAGTAGTTCCGCACCGCGTGCGCCAGCGCCGTCTGGATCGCCGGCATCCAGTGGTCATCAAGGATGATGAGACCGCCGGGCTTGACGACTCGCATCGCGAAGAAGATGTCCATCATCACATAATCAAACCAGTGGCCGCCGTCGATCAGCGCGACATCAAACGACGCCCCAGATTCGAGCAGCAAGCGAGGAAGCGCCAGGTGCGAGGGCTCCTGAATCAGACGCGTGACTTCCATCGCGTCGCAGCGCTGGAGCGTCAGCACGCCGGCCATGTCGCACCACTCCGGAGTCGGGTCGATCGTGACATGCTCCGCATTGGGCTTGCCGACGGTCAAGAGCCCCTCGGCCATCGCCAGGCTCGCCAGACCGAGCCCAAGCCCGATCTCCAGAGTTCGTCCAGCCGACTGCCTGATGGTCAGATCTCGCAGCGCGTCCGCCGCGGGGCGATCCATGCCCACAGGCCACAGCTTCACCGGTTTCCCGCTGGCTGAGAGGACCTCTCCCGCGGCGTAGATCGCATCACGATGAGCGGCGATCTTTGCGCGCAAAGCGGCCATAGCACCGGGTGCCATCGCCGGCCGAGGCGTGTGCTTCGTGTCGTCGTCTGATGGGGCGTAAGGCAGAGGCGACGGCGAGGTGCTCATGGTGGATTTATCGGTCGCGCGAGTCTCAAAGTTCCGCAAATCTCTTGCCGCGGCGCTATGTTTGCTCGTGTCGCATCGGCGGATGTCTTGCGAGACATGTCGGGTTCGGGGTCGTGGCAGGCGCGGTGATGGAGTCTGTGCATGGACGCGGCGGTAACGATCAAAGGCGTGCGGAAGACCTTCGGGCCCAAGGTGGCGGTG
>JALHNK010000141.1 GCA_022843565.1 Phycisphaerales bacterium | reverse complement strand
CCGGCGCAACCAGCACCGCCCGAGCCGCACGCACGAGCGCCTCCGCCAAGGCACCTGACCGCGCGTCGAGCTTTGTCGCCGAGCACGCGTGGGAGTACGCGCCGGCGCCTGAGACGGTGAAAGTCCAGATCGCGGCGCGTTACGGGCTGTTCATCAACGGCCAGTTTGTCGAGCCGCGGGGCGAGGGTGCGGGCTACTTCCCGACCATCAACCCCGCGAACGAAGTCACGCTGAGCGAGATCGCCAGCGCGAGTGCTGAGGACGTGGAGCGGGCCGTGAGCGCCGCTCGCGAGGCGCTGCCTCGCTGGCAGGCGCTGGCGCCGCGCGAGCGCGGCAAGTACCTCTTCCGCATCGCGCGCCGCTTGCAGGAGCGTGCGCGAGAGTTTGCAGTGCTGGAGACCCTGGACGGCGGCAAGCCGATCAAGGAGTCTCGCGATGTCGATATCCCGCTGGCAGCCCACCACTTCTTCTACCACGCCGGCTGGGCGGACAAGCTCGCTTACGCGTTCCCCGGCGTGCGATCACCGAAGCCCGTCGGCGTGTGTGGCCAGATCATCCCGTGGAACTTCCCGCTGATGATGGCCGCTTGGAAGCTCGCGCCGGCGCTGGCGTGCGGAAACACCTGCGTGCTGAAGCCGGCGGAGACCACGAGCCTCACGGCCCTGCGCCTGGCAGAGATCTTCCAGGAGGTCGGGCTCCCCGAGGGCGTGGTGAACATCATCACCGGTGCGGGCGCGACGGGCGCGGCGCTCGTCAGCCATCCGGGCGTGGACAAGATCGCGTTCACCGGCAGCACGGAAGTCGGCAAGAAGATCGCGGCGAGCGTGGCGCGTGAAGCGAGCGCCGCGGTCGGTTCGGGGCGAACGAGCAAGCGCCTGACGCTGGAGCTCGGCGGCAAATCGGCGAACATCATCTTCGACGACGCGAGCATCGATCAGGCGGTCGAGGGGATCGTCGAGGGGATCTATTTCAATCAGGGCCACGTCTGCTGCGCCGGCTCGCGGCTCTTCGTGCAAGAGGGCGTCGCCGATGAGGTCGTGGCCAAGCTCCGGCGTCGGCTCGGCACGCTGCGCATCGGCGACCCGATGGACAAGAACACCGACATCGGCGCGATCAACTCGCGCGAGCAGCTCAACAAGATCCAGGGCTACCTGCGCCTCGGCGCCAGCGAGGGCGCATCGCTGAGCGTCTTGGGCGCGCCGGGGCATGGCCTGGCAAAGTTCACCGGTGCGTCGAGCGCCGATCCGCTGGGTGCGATCTGCAAGACGACGTCGGGCAAAGGGTTCTTCTGCCGCCCCTGCGTGTTCACGGGCGTGCAGGTGAGCCACACGATCGCACGCGAAGAGATCTTCGGCCCCGTGCTTAGCGTGCTCACCTTCCGCACGCCGGAAGAAGCGATCACCCGCGCGAACAACTCGCCCTACGGCCTCGCGGCCGGCGTGTGGACCGACAAGGGCTCCAAGATCCTGGAAGTCGCGCGCAAGCTGGAGGCCGGCGTCGTCTGGCTCAACACCTACAACAAGTTCGACCCCGCCAGCCCCTTCGGCGGCTACAAGGAATCCGGCTTCGGACGCGAGGGCGGCGTGCAGGGCCTCCGGGCGTATGTGAATCTGGAGTAGGCAAGAGCGAAAACGTACACGGAGGACACTGAGGAACGCGGAGAAGGCAGAGAAACGCAGACCACGAACCCCGTTCCTTTTCACGTTCATGTTCACGTTCCCGGTCCCCCTCCGCGTTCCTCCGCGCCTCTCCGTCCCCTCCGTGTACGCATCCGGGCCTTTCCTCTGCGTCCCTCTGCATTCCCTGCGTCCCTCTGCATTCCCTGCGTCCTCTGCGTACTCCGACCGGTTTGGCGTTCTCCCTCTGACCCCGCCTGAGCTTGCGCTCAGGGCTCCCTATGAACCGTGTTGCGCTTGAAACGACGTTGATCCTCCACGGCGTGCCGCGCGATACAGCGCCGGCGCTCGCTCGCGAGCTCGACGTCATCGTCCGCGCACACGGCGCGGTGCCCGCCCTGTGCGCCGTGATCCACGGCGAGCCCATCGTCGGCGTGTCGCCCGCGCAGCTCGAACAGCTCTTCGCGCAGCCGCACGTTTCGAAGCTCAACACGTCATCACTCGGCCCGGCGCTGGCCCGCAAGCGGCACGGCGCGACGACCGTGAGCACCACGATGGAGCTGGCCGCGGGGGCTGGCGTGCGCGTCTTTGCCACCGGCGGCCTCGGCGGCGTGCATCGCAACCTCGCACATCGACTCGATATCTCGGCAGACCTCATGGCCTTCACCCGCTTCCCGGTCGGCGTCGTCACCAGCGGGTGCAAGTCCATCCTCGATGTCGCGAACACTCGCGAGATGCTCGAAACGCTCGGCGTGCCCGTCATCGGCTACCGGACCGATCGCTTCCCGGCGTTCTATCAGCGCGACACCGGTGCGCAAAGCGTCGGCGTTGATGCCCGCTTCGATGATCTCGACGAGCTCGCGGCGTATCTCCGGGCCGAGCTCGCACGCACGGCGCGGGGCGTGGTCATCTGCAACCCCATCCCGACTGAGCACGAGATCCCCGGCACGGACTTTGATCGGTGGCTCGCCGAGGCACACGCGGAGGTCGAAGCGATGGCGGCGCTAGCCGTGGGGAGTGTCGGACCCGGCGCCGCCGTGGGGCGCGATGTCACGCCCGCGATCCTCGGCGCGCTGCATCGAATCAGCAACGGCGCAACGCTGCGTGCGAACATCGCCCTGGTAAAAGACAACGCCCGCGTCGCTGCCGAGCTCGCGCGACGCCTGTGATGCGGATGACCGTTGAGTTCCGCGCCTTTGGACGCCGTGCCTGAGGCTCTGCGAAGGCACGGGTCGTACCTTCGCGCGCGAGCTCGTCAGCGAGAACGCTGCGGACGAATCTGCTCTGCCAAGTCTCAGGCGGGCTTCTCCAGAATGACCTCGTACACGCACGGCATCACCGCGAAGCCCTGCGTCCGCCCGCTGGCCAGCTCGTCCCACGCCTCAAAGAACGCCGCTCGCTCGGCGGCGCTGATCGCCCCCATCGCCTCCAGCTTGGGCACGTAGTTCTTCCACCATGTGCCGACCCAGTTGAACATCGTCTCGCCGGGGCGCGCGATGCGCTGCATCGGGCGGATGCTCTGGACGCGCAGGCCGGCCGCGGACGCGAGCGCCGGCAGACGGCCGACGATATCGGGATCTCCGCCGTGCTTGCGCCAACTGTCGCCGGTGGCGCGGACGATGCGCTCGTACGCGCGAGAGATCGTCGTGTTCCTCGGCGCGACGGTCATGGCCTCGTAGCTGAAGTAGTCGTTGACGACGAACCGTCCGCCGGGTGCCAGCAGCTTCGCGACATCCGCCAGGACCCGCCCGGGGTCCTTGACGAAGCACAGCAGCCAACGCGCGTACGCGATGTCAAAGCCCGCTCCGCCCGCGCCAGCGCGAACTTCCGCGATGTCGCTCATGGCGTGAACATCGCCGCTGATGCCGACGAGCTGCGGCAGGTGCCTCGCGGTGCTCTGGGCGATCAGGTAGTTGATGAACGACGCCGACTCATCAACGCCGACGACCACGCCGCGCGGGCCGACCAGCTCTGCCAGATCGAAACTCGCGAAGCCCGGGCCGCAGCCGACATCAAGCACGCGCAGCCCAGGTCCGATGCGCGCTGCTCGCCAGGCCTCGTGCGCGGCGTCACTCCACAGGCGATGCTGGAACGCCAATCGCGCCAGCTCGTCCTCACCAGTGCCCAGCACGTATTCTCGCTCGGTCGCCATGGCCGACGGTAGGTTTCCGCCGCCTCGCTCGCGATCGGCACGGGGCGCGCCGGGCAACGAAAGGAAAACGCCGGCTCTTCGCCGGCGTTTCGAGGAAATCACGATTCGTCAGGGTGGGGCCGGGGACGGGGGGGGCTTAGTTGCCCGTGAAATCGAAGCCCTTCAGACCGCCCTTGGTCCAGCGGATTTGGCCGCGGAGCTCCGGGCCGGTGTAGGTGTTGGCGTTGTTGGTCCAGGGCAGATCCTCGACGACGCCGTTGCGGTCATACGTCAGCGAGAGCGGCTCGATCACGGTGCCATTGGCCAGCGTGTAGGCACCTCGCGACGCGTCGGCGCTCTTGATGAATCGGGCGCTGCCGTCGAAGAATGACGCGATCGGCTCGGCGCGGTTGTTCATGAAGAACGCCGGCAGTCGCTTATTGCCAGAGTGGCGGGCGAACGCCTCGACCCACGCGACCTTTCGCGCCGGCGAGGCGACATCGCTCGCGCGACGCCGGCTCAGCCGGAATGTCGGGCTCGGGGTCACAAAGAACACGCCAACGTGGTCCGCCTGACGGATGTTGCCGGTTGCGCCGTCACGATCGGGGAACGTCGCGTGCAGTGCATAAGAGAAGGACGAGCTGTACGGGTAGCGATACTCCGCCGTGGCCGGACCGCCCAAACCCGCGATCGTCTCGGGGCGCGAGCCGATCCGCAGCCTGTACTGCCAATCCTGACGCTGGATATCCGCGGCACCCAGGATCACCGGGTCCGGGAGTCGCTTGGACATGTACGCCACCAGCGGCAGGTGCGAGTAGTTGATCTGCGGGAGCCAGTTCGTCGGCACGCTGCCCGGCGCCAAGAGATACTCCGGCGTCGAGTTGCGGAAGATCAGGTCGTAGCCACGGAGCGACATCCACTCCACCTCGCTGGCCACCGTGCGCACCACCGGCGGAGCGTTCTCGCCGGCGAACATCCGGATCGTCCATGTCGTGCCGCCCGGATTCGCCTCCGGAGGCGTGTAGCCGCTGAGCACCTCGCGGTTGTCGGTCGCATAGTTCAGCGTTGCCAGCGTGAACTGCTTCTGATTGCTGAGGGTGATCGCGGCCTTGGCCAAGTCGCGGGCCTTGCCAAGCGATGGCAAAAGGATCGAGACTAGCAGCGCGATGATCGCGATGACCACCAGCAACTCGATAAGGGTGAACCCGCGCTGAAGAGAACGAGTGCTACGCATTGCCGAACTCCTTTGCTCCACATTCACGCCACGCCGCGCAGACAGCGCAGGCTTCGGGACGGCGACAGAACGTCGCACCCATCCCAGGCAGGGAGATGCGGAAGACTACACCAATTTACGGCGGTTCACACCGAAAACTTGCAGGGTTGCCCTAATTCCGATGGAAGTTCTCGCCCCTTCATCCAGAAGCTTGTTCGTATTGTGTCAGCACGCGACCGATCACTTCTTGCGTGCCGCCGACTTCCGGGTCAGAACCTTGGATGTCGGGGTTTTCCCGCGCGACGCCGGCTTCACCGCCGCGGGTTTGGGCGCGGCCGCCTTCCGCCCGGCGGCACCGGCCTTGACGGGCGTCTTCGCTGGCGATGCCTTTGACTCGCCGGTGCCCGCAGCCCCCTTTGCACCCTTGGCGGCGCGCGAGCCCCCGAGAACCCCTTCGTACCGCTCGATGTACAACTTCGCCGGCAAACGCCGGAACGCCTCGCCGATCACCTCCAGCGGCACGTCGTCCAGCTTCTTGAACCGGACGCACGCCTTGCCCATGTCCAGCTTCTTGCCCGTCGCCAGCCACGCGTTCTGGAACCAGGCGGCGTCTGGATGCTCAACCCCCGCGTCAGAGCCCACGTACAGCCCCATGAGGTACAGCGACATATGCCCCTTTTGACTCGCCAGCCCCGCGTACGGCAGCGGCTGCTTCGGATCGCAGTGATACCCCGCCGGGTACGTCTCGTGCGGCACGAAATAGCCGATCATGCCGTACTGCATCCCCTCACGAAACGTCTTGTCGAGGTTCTTCAGAATCACCTGGCGCACCGCGTTCAGCGCGTCGCGCCGGTCTTCGGGGAGTGAATCGAGATAGGCTTGGACGGTTGTGGCTTTGGATTGCATCACCGGAGTCTACTGTGGTCGCGGGCACTTGCAACAGGCGCAAGCGCGGGTGCCCAGCCGTTTTGCTCACGTCACCACCGCTTCACCAGTTGCTGAAGCGCCCCCTTGGCTCGCTTCACTTCCTTCTCACACCCACAGCCCACCGCGCACATGGACACCCACGCACTCATCGGGCCAGAGATCTTGCGGAGGCGCGAGAGCCCGATCTACGCCGCGGTTCTCGCCACCATCGTCGCGATCGTGCTCATCGGGAGCCTCACGGCGGCGTTGATCTCGAACATCGCGTCGGTCTGGTTGCAGATCGCTACCGGCGTTGGTGGCTTCTCGCTGCTGGCTTTGTCACTCTGGTTCATCATCAACGCCGCTCGCACGTTCCTGATCTGCGGCGAGCGTGGCGCGCTGCGCCTGCGTGGCGATCGCGTTCTCCGCTCGCTCTCGTACGCTGAGCTCATCGGCCTCACGTTCGCGGTGCGGGTCCATCGCTCCCACGGCGTGCGTCTGGGAACGACCGCGACCGTGACGCTCCGCACGCCCGCACACCGGCTCGCGATCTCCGTGCCGTACCGGGCACCAGCCCCGGGAACGTCTGAACCGCGCCCGCCGATCGATCGCGTCCGCGATCTGACCAGCACCTCCATCGCCGACGGAATGCTCGGGCACATCGCTCAGGGCCAGATCGCCCAATGGTCCAAGACTGTCTCGCTCACCGCCGACACCATCAGTGTCACCGGCTTCTTCGGCGGCACAAAGTCCTACCCGATCGAGGACGTCGCCTTCGGCCTGAAGTTCCACGAGGACATTCCCACCGACCCCGAAACCACCGTTACCCATCTCTGGCTGCGCGGCACCAAGACCGTCATCGGCAGCCTCCTGACCGGCGGCGAAAACTACTATCCCGGCGTGATGGCGTTTCAAGAGCTCCAGCTCGTCAAACTCGAGCAGCTCGGCTGATTCAGCCGGCGATCGGCTTCTGCCGATACTCAGCACATGCCTGATCGACAGGACATCGTCGAGCTGACCAGCGTCACGTCGTCGCCCGCGCCGAGTGTGCCCAGCGGCGCGACGCCCGGCAGCACCTCGGACCGCACGTTCCTCCGGCTCTGGTTCGCGTGTTCATCGCAGTACGCCCGCGCGTACAAGTCTGACGACGGCACCGCCTACACCGGGCGCTGCCCGACGTGCCACAAGTGCATCCGATTCCAGATCGGCGAGGGTGGCACCAGCCAGCGTTCTTTCACCGTCAGCTGCCGCTGAGAGAGCCTGAGCATCGGGCTCGCGTGGATTGTCGCGCCGTTCGGTCGCGCGGTGTACACTGACCGCATGTCGAGGTTTTCTTCCGGATATCCGCTTGGCCGCCCGACGCGCCGCTGCGCCATCACCCAGCGAGACCTGGCGATCGGCGAGCAGTACATCGCGACGTTGCAAGACGACGGGCCGGCCAACCCTCCAAGACGCGTCGACTACTCCGAAGACGCGTGGCGAAACGCCCCCGCCACCGCCCGCCCCCGTGGCGTCGTGGCCTTTTGGCGCGCGCACGTTCACACCCCCGGCCAGGGCGCACCCAAGCACACCCTCGACGACGCCACGCTCACGGACCTCTTCGAACAGACCGAGCAGGGCATCTCTCCGCTCAGCGAGCTTGAGACGCCATCAGCAGCCGGCGCGGCAGCGACCGCCGACCTGCAAACGCCCGAGCCGAAGCGGCACCTCGCCCTGCGCTTCGTGCTGGCCCTGCTCATGATGCGGCGCCGCCTGCTCGTCCTGGAATCCACGCGTCCGGGCCTGATGCTCGTCCGCCCGCGCGGCGTGCCCAAGCCGCCCGAAGGCCCAGCCCTCATTGAAGTCATCGACCCCGGCGTCGACGAATCCACGATCATCTCCGTCATCGCGGAGCTTGAGGGCGATGGCGACGCCGCCACGCCCGCTGGCTCAGACGCGGGCGATGCACACGGCGCGAATCAGCCCGGCCTGCACGGAGCCATCGCGTGATCGCTCGCGAGGTTCACCATCATGTTCGCGCGTCTATCGCGATCTCACTCCTCGGCGCCGCGGCGTTCCTCGGCGGGTGCCAATCCAACGGACTCCCGCCAGAGAACCCCGATCCGACATTGATCGTCGAGCCCGCTGATCTGCCGTCATACGCCGAAGCCGCCCCGAAGTACAACGCCAACACCGACGGCCTCGAACGCCTCTTCGTCGGCGGCGCCGTCGTTCGCATCACCTTCCCCGACGAACGCGGCGTGCAGCAACGCGAGCAAGTTGAGGGCACGCTCCAGCTCATCCGCCCCACGCGACTGGCGCTGAACATCCGCAAGGTCGGCCAGCCCCTGTTCTGGCTCGGCTGCGATGACAAACGCTACTGGTGGTTCGATCTCACTGGTGAGACCAAGTTCGCGGTCCTCGGCCGGCACGAGCTCTTCCGCCAGGAGCAGGCCACCAAGATCGGTCTGTCCATCCACCCGCTCGAACTCGTTCGCCTGCTCGGCGTCATGCCCCTGCCCACCGAGCGCGACACCCTGGGCGCGACGCAATGGTCCAGCGATCGCTCGCTGCTTGGGATCTCCACACCGCTGATCGATGGCCCCGGCGGCACCGGCGGCTTCCAGCGCATCTGGGTCGATCCGGCGACGTATCTCCCACGTCGGATCGATCTGCTCGACGCGCAGCGAAACCTCGTGCTCACCGCGTCTCACGAGGCACCGGCTTCGGTCACGATGACCGACCGACCCGTGGGCCCGCAACTGGCCACGCGGATCATCGTGCAGCACCTGCCCAGCGGCTCGGTGCTCGATCTCTCGATGCCCGACGCCAGCGACGGGCGAAAACGCATCAGCGACAAGGCCTTCGTCTTCGAAGAGATCGCGGCGTCGCTGAAGCCCGACAAGTCCTTTGACCTCGATCGCGCGCCGGCATCGCCGGCGGGCGCGCCGTCCAAGTAGTTCACGACGCAGCGCGAGCGCCGTTCGTCGCTCGCAACGGGGGCTGAGCTGATGATGATCGGTGGCTTCAATCTCATGCTCACTGGACGCGGCCGCAGCGCGAGCGTGATCTCACGAGCACTCTTGGCGTTTTCGCTCTGCCTCGCGCTGATCTTGCCCGACGTCACCTTCGCCGCGCCGACGGCATCTCCGGCGCCCGCGGCCCCGGTCGGCACCGGGCCGACGCCTGTGCCCGCCGCGGCACCCGGTGCCCT
>JALHNK010000140.1 GCA_022843565.1 Phycisphaerales bacterium | reverse complement strand
CTTCGGGGTACAGGAGTTCAAGGCCGCAGACCGGGGGTGTCGCTCGAAGACTCGCTCCACACCCCGGCTAATGGCGGGAAGCCCGTCGGGCTGAAGAACGTGGGAGGTTGTAGCAGAGCTTGCTGAGCAATGCGCGATGAGTGCTGAGCACCGACCTGACGACAGGTCGGTGGCACGGCGCGTGTCACTCGTGGATCCAGGTGCCCGGCGTATCCGGATGATCAAGCGCCGCGGCGAGCGTCGCGAGCGGTGTGCGCCCGTCAACGATGCAGACCCTGTCGCAGCCGCCGCTGAGAGCCGCGAGGCAGCCTTGGAGCTTGGGCAGCATCCCGCCATCGATGACGCCTGAAGCGATGAGCGGGTTGATTTCGCTGCGGGAGAGCGAGGCGAACGCGGTGGCGGGGTCTTTGGGGTCGCGGCGGACGCCACGCGTGTCGGAGACCATGATGAAGCGATGAGCGTTGACGGCGCTGGCGACGGTTCCGGCAGCGAGATCGGCGTTGACGTTGAGCTTCGCCGGCTCGGGCGCGTCGGGATCGAGGTCGATCGCGATCGGCGCGACCACGGGAACGATCGCGTCGCGCGTGAGGGCGTTGAGCAACTCGTGGGCGACGCCCTCGATCGGCACGCGCCCGACGAGGCCGAGATCAACCGGCGGATCGCCGGGCTTGCCGGTATCGGTGGTGCGGTGAGCGGACAGCACGCACGCGCCGAGCGAGTGAAGGCCCAGGGCGTTGGCACCCGCGTCGTTGATCAGCGAGACGAGCTGCGGGTTCACGGCGCGCGCGAGCACCCGCTCAGCGACGCGCAGCGTGGCCGCGTCGGTATAGCGCTGGCCGGCGACGAAGCGAACGGGCAGGCCCGCGGCGGTCATCGCGGCGGAGATGGCTTTGCCGCCGCCGTGGACCACGATGACGCGAGCGCCCACGGCGTGCATGAGCGCGACATCGCGAGCGACGAGCGCGAGCTGGGCGGGATCGTCCTGAATGGAGCCGCCGAGCTTGACGACGATCGAGTGCTCGCGAAGGCGAGTGAGCGAGGGAGAAGTGAGAAACGAGTCGAGGGCAAGGGCCATGGGCAAACGTAGGCGGAGTTGATTTGGTGGCGCGGATCTGCTGACGGCTGAAAGCTGAGGGCTGATTGCTCCTCGTCACTCTGCCACTTCTCACCTGCCGACTCCCGACCATTCGAGCGCTTTGTTGTCTCGAAGGGAGCACGGGTTCGCCGCGGGATGTGCGTACGATGCCCGCACGATATGAAAGACTTCTGGCATCTTGCGCGATTGCTGCTGAGGGAACGCCGGCTGCTGATCCTGAGCATCGTGTTCGCGTTCATCGGTGCCGGCGGCCTGGGCGCGGGCCTCCTCGGGCTTGCGCCGGTGGTGGACAACATCCTGGATCCGCAAAAGGGCCGGAACCTGCCGGTGCTCGTCGCGGAGCTCAACGGCAAGATCGGAGGCGTGATCCCGACATCGTGGATCGACGCGCTGCCGACCGGGAAGTTCGACGCGGTCTTCTGGATCGTGATCGCGCTGGCGCTCGTGGCGGTGCTCGGTGCGATCTGCAACTTCCTGCACGCGTATCTGTCGATGACGATCATCGGGCGGACGGTGGCGAAGATTCGCGACGACGTTTTCGTCCACGTCACGCACATGCCGCTGCGAGCCATCACCACCGGCGGGCCGAGTGACTTCGTGTCTCGCGTGGTGTACGACACGGCGCAGGTCGGCTCGGGGTTCAGTGGCATCCTGTCCAAGGCGCTCTCGCAGGTGCTCAAGGGCGCGTTCGCGGTCATGGCCGCGGCGATCGCCGACTGGCGATTGACCCTCGCGGCCCTGCCCCTGGCGCTGGTCAGCGGCGCGTTCATCCGCTGGACGGGCAAGCGCGTCCGACGCGCCGCGCGCGGCGGGCTTGAAGCCTTCGGCGAGCTGTATCACACCAGCGCCGAGGTCGTGCAACACATGCGCGTCGTGAAGACCTCGACCAGCGAGGCCACCGAAGGCTCGCGGTTCCACGCGATCAACATGGAGGCCCTGCGACAGGACATGCGCGTGCGGTCCATGCGATCGCTGGCGAGCCCGGTGGTGGAGGTGCTGGCGCTGTTCGTGCTCGGCTCGCTGACGCTGGTCGCAGTGAAGCTGATCATGGATGGCCACCTGGATCGCGCGAACTTCATCATCGTGCTGAGCTCGCTGGCGATCGCTGGCGCGAGCCTGAAGCCGCTGACGAGCCTGCAGCACGACTTGCAGACATCCAGCGCCGCCGCGGTGCGCATCATGGAGGTCTTGCGCCAGCCTCGCGAGGAGCAGGGCGAGACGAAGCCGGCGATCGCACGCCATCGGCTGTCCATCCGCTTCGAGAAGGTCACGTTCACATATCCCGGTGCCGAGACGCCGTCGGTCGCCGATGTTGAGCTGGCGATCAAGCAGGGCGAGACCGTCGCGTTCGTCGGGGCCAATGGCTCGGGCAAGACCACGCTGCTGTCGCTGATCCCGCGGCTGTTTGATCCCGATGCAGGGGCGGGGGCCGGTGGCGCGGGCGGCGGGCGCGTCATGATCGATGACGTGGACATCCGGTCGGTCTCGCTGAAGTCGCTCCGCGAGCAGATCGGCGTGGTGACACAGGAAACGGTGATGTTCAAGGGCACGATCCGCCAGAACATCGCCTACGGCCTCCCGGGCGCGGGCGATGCCCAGGTCGCCGACGCGGCGCGCCGCGCGCGGGCGACAGACTTCATCAACACCAAGCCCGGCGGGCTGGCCTTCCAACTCGGCGAGCAGGGCTCCGGCCTCAGCGGCGGGCAACGCCAGCGAATCGCGATCGCCCGCGCGATCCTGCGCGACCCGGCGATCCTGATCCTCGACGAGGCCACGAGCATGATCGATGCTGACAGCGAGGCCAAGATCAGCGAGGCTCTGGCTGAGTTCGCACGCGGGCGCACATGCCTGATCGTCGCCCACCGCCTCAGCACGGTGGTCCACGCCGATCGCATCGTCGTCATGGACAAGGGCCGGATCGTGGACATCGGCAAGCACGCGGACCTCTTGGAGCGGTGTGACGCGTACCGCGCGATCGCGCAGAACCAGTTGTTCCGGCATACTCAAGGGCCGAGGGGTGAGGGCCGCGGGCCGAGTGGGAACGTCGCGGGTTCGCCGTCGCCGAGCATACCGGTCGAACGCTGAAAATGGCCTTACACTCGCGTCTCGCGACTCAGCACTCGCGACTCCGCCGCCGCGGCGGAGACGGCCCCATAGCTCAGCGGTTAGAGCAGGCGACTCATAATCGCTTGGTCCTCGGTTCGAGTCCGAGTGGGGCCATTTGGTACTGAGCGATCGAGGCGTGCTGGTGCGAGTCGAGCGCACTCGCGTCTGCCGCGTGTCTCACGCATCGGCACTGTGCACGCGTGCGGACTTACCCCCCGCCAACCAGCGTCACGATCTCGATCGTGTCTCCCTCGTGCAGCACCGTGCTGGCGTGAGCCGCTTTGCGGATCAGCGTGCGGTTCACTTCAACGGCGCACGTCGCGTTCGCGAGCTTCAGCGTCTCGAGCAGCGTGTACACCGTCGCGCCCTCGGGCAGCTCGCGGCGCTCAGCGTTGACGGTCACGGTCATGGGCGAGGGTATGGATGCGTCGGCGAGGCAGGTGCGTGGGGCGCGTGGCGGTGGGGGGGAGCGAGAGGGGTACAGTTCTGGCATGAGATTGAACACGATCATCGCGAACGATGCCCGACCGCAGTGCGAGGGTGGCGCGGCGGCGGTTGAGGAGCCGGTCGCACCGGCGCGTGAGGCGGTGCCGGAGCCGTCGCAGCCGGCGCGCGGGGCTGAGCCGCGGGCGACGGACCCGCGGGTGGATCACTTGCCGCCGTTCAAGGTGCTGCTGCACAACGACGACGAGAACGACATCGAGTACGTGACCGACTCGCTGATTGAGTTGTTCCGCTTCAGCGAGCCGCGTGCGGTGACGCTGGTGATCGAGGCGCACATGACCGGCGTTTCGCTGGTGATGGTTACGCATCGCGAGCGTGCCGAGCTGGCCGCGGAGAGCTTCAGAGCAAGGGCCTCACGGCGACGATCGAAGCGGCGTGATCGGCGTGGTGCCCCGGCGCCAAAGTGAGCGAGATCAGATCACGATGCGAGGCACCTGCTCGGCGTTGAGCGCCGTGGC
Source organism: Phycisphaerales bacterium (assembly GCA_022843565.1). Classification (GTDB taxonomy): domain Bacteria; phylum Planctomycetota; class Phycisphaerae; order Phycisphaerales; family UBA1924; genus JACVCS01. Next base: position 4,986 of record JALHNK010000140.1, on the reverse strand, counting down.
GATGCCACGACCGCCGCGAACTCCCGATAACAGGGGGCGGCGTCCGAGCGTCCGGGCCGCTGATTCCACGCGGCGGGGCGCAAACGCGCGCGAGTTTTGGTCGCATTGCAAGAGAACGTGGGCCTACGCCGTTGCATTTTGGTTGACGGCGGGTCGATCTGTCTGTAGCTTTCGCAGACGGGGCGGCAGCAGGTTATCCCCTAGCACACAGATTGGAAGAACCCTTGAATTCAACTCGATTTGCCGTATGTTCCGCGAGTTCGCACCTTGTTCAGTCTGACGCGGGCGGCCTCCGATCGGCGGCGCTCGGCGGTGGCGCGCGTCGCGGCTGGCTGCGACCCTTGATCGCGGCAATTGTGATCTCCATCTCGTTCGGATTGCAATCGGATAACGCCTCTGCCCAGGGCCAGCGAGCCGGTGGTCAGGCCGCTGACCCGGAGGCCATCGCTCTGGCGCAGAGTGCCGCGATGTGGGCGATCCTCCCTCAGCATGTGAAGCAGGTTGAAGAGGCGCCGGCGTGGATCCGGCCCGCCGTGGGCCAGCGCTTGGCGCTGAACATCAATGCGATGGCCAAACAACTCGCCAGCGCGCCGCTTGAGGGCACGCCCGCGGCGAACAAGCCCAAGGTCATCGTGCTGCCGGATCCGTACGGGCGGCTGCGCGCGTTCGAGATCGTCGAGTCACCGATCATGGAGCCCGCGCTCGCGGCCCAGTTCCCCGAGATCAAGACCGTGTACGGCCAGGGCATTGACGACCCGGGCGCGACCCTTCGCGCAGACGTGACTCCCCAGGGCTTCCACGCGCAGGTGCTCTCGCCCGATGGCAGCTGGTACATCGACCCGTACTCACGCGGCGACTCGTCGCACTACTCGAGTTACTTCAAGCGGGACCTGAAGCAGACTGACCCGTGGACCTGCCTCGGGGCCCATCCGCACGATGAGGAGATCGTCGCGCCCGCCGGCGGCGCAACCGCCCAGCGCTCCAGCGGCACGCAGCTTCGTAACTATCGCCTCGTGGTCGCTGCGACCGGCGAGTACACCGCGTTCCACGGCGGCACCGTGGCGCTCGGCCAGGCGGCGATCGTGACCGCGGTCAACCGCGTTGTGGGCGTGTTTGAGGTCGAGGCCGCGATCAGGCTCACGCTGGTGGCGAACAACTCGACCGTCGTCTACACCAACGGCGCGACCGATCCGTACACCAACAACAGCGGCGGCACGATGCTGACCGAGAATCAGAACAACCTCACCACCGTCATCGGCTCGGCCAACTACGACATCGGGCACGTGTTCTCGACGGCCTCGGGCGGGGTCGCATCGCTCGGCAGCGTGTGCATCGGCACGCAGAAGGCCCGCGGCACGACCGGGCGAGCCAGCCCGACGGGTGACCCGTTCTACATCGACTTTGTCATCCACGAGATGGGCCACCAGTTCGGGGCCGAGCACACGTTCAACAGCACGTCAGGCTCGTGCTCAGGCAATCGAAACGCCGCGACGGCGTACGAGCCCGGCTCGGCGACGACGATCATGGGCTACGCCGGCATCTGCGGCGCGGACAACGTCCAGAGCAACTCCGACGCGTACTTCCACACCGTCAGCTACGACCAGATGCGAGCGTACGTCGAGCTCGCCGGTGGCGGCGCATCGTGCGGCACGCAAACAGCGACCGGCAACGCGATTCCGACGGTCGCCGGGCCCGGGAACTTCACGATCCCCACCGGCACGCCGTTCTTCCTGACCGCGACCGGCAGCGACGCCAACGGCGCCGACGTCCTGACATACTGCTGGGAGGAGCGGGCACTCGGTCCGGCCCAGACCCTCGCGGCTGCGGACAACGGCTCCAGCCCGCTCACTCGCTCGTTCCTGGCCACCACGAGCCCGACACGCTTCGTGCCGAGGCTCGCGAACGTGCTTGCCAACACGACGAGCACCTCCGAAGAACTGCCCTCGGTCGCCCGCGTCTCGTGGCCCTGGCGCGTCACGGTGCGTGACAACCGCGCCGGCGGTGGCGGCGTGAATCAGGCCGATATCACGCTCGTGGTCGTGAACACCGGCTCGGCGTTCACCGTCACCTCCCCCGCCAGCGCCGTGTCGTGGATCGGCACCAGCACCCAGACAATCACCTGGAACGTCGCCGGCACCACCGGCAGCGGCATCAACACCGCGAACGTCGCGATCGAGTTCTCCACCGATGGCGGCCTGACATTCCCCACCGCGCTGCTGGCCAGCACGCCCAACGACGGCTCGCAGAGCGTGACGATCCCCAACACGCCGACGACCAACGGGCGCGTCCGCGTCCGTGCGGTCGGTAACATCTTCTATAACGTGAACCAGGGTGGCGCGATCACCGTGACCGCGGCACCCTCGGGCGTCTCTTTCGCCGGGACCGGCGCGAACGTCATCAGCGACACCACCGGCAACGGCAACTCCAACGGCCGGATCGATCCGGGTGAGACCGCCATTCGCCTCACGGTGCCGATCATCAACAACGGCGCTTCGACCGCAACAGGTGTCAACGCGACGCTCGTCTCCAACACGCCGACCGTGAGCGTGACGACCAACGCCTCGGCGTACCCGAACCTCGCCTCCGCCGGCGGCACCGGCAGCAATAGCACGTTCTACGTGCTCAACGTCAGCCCCTCGCACATCTGCGGCGCTCCGATCTCGCTGACGATGAACGTGACGTCGACGCAGGGCAACGGCTCCTTCGGCTTCAGCCTGCCGACCGGCCTGCCCGGCACGACCACGACGCAGACGTTCACGTACGCCGGCGCCGTCGTTGCGATCCCGGACAACATCCCCGCGGGCGCCACCGCCACGCTGCTGGTCTCGGGCCTCTCCGGCTCGATCTCTGACCTCAACTTCCGCTTCAACGGCACGACCTGCAACACCACCATTGGATCAACGACGGTCGGCCTTGATCACACCTACATCTCCGACCTGACGATCACGCTCCAGAGCCCGACGGGCACGACCGTCACGCTGATGAGCGGGACGGGCGTCGGCGGGAACAACCTCTGCAACACCGTGCTCGATGACTCCGGCGCGACGTCGATCCAGGGACTGCCCGCCGCCAGCGCTCCGTTCACCGGCACGTTCAGCCCCGCCTCGCCGCTCGCGGCGTTCAACGGCCTGAATCCCAACGGCACCTGGACGCTCCGTGTCGTTGACGGCGCGGCCCAGGACAGTGGCAACATCCGCGCCTTCGGGCTCGTCGTCTCGACGCTCTCGCCGACGACCTGCACCCCGCCGATCGTGACCTCGGTCTGCCCGCAGATTACCTCGGACCCCGTCAGCCTCACGGTCTGCGCGACCGACAGCGCGTCGTTCAGCGTGTCGGCCACCGGCACGCCGACGCCGACGTTCCAGTGGCGTCGCAACACCGTGCCCATCCTGGGCGCGACCAGCGCAACGTACACCATCCCCTCAACGGACCCGAGCAGCGCCGGCAGCTATGACTGTGTCGTCAGCAACTCGTGCGGCAGTGTGACGAGCCAGGCCGCGACGCTCACGGTCCAAGCCCGCTGCTCGCCGGCGGACATCGCGTTTGACAATGGCTCGCCGCTCCCGCCGATCGGCGTCTGCGGCGAGACGAACAACGGCGTCACCGAGGCCGACTACAACCTCTTCTTCGCCCAGTACTTCGACGCCGGTGCGGTCTGCGATATCGCCAACGACGACGGCTCTCCGCTCCCGCCGTTCGGCATCTTTGACACGAACAACGGCACCACCGAGGGTGACTACAACCTCTTCTTCGCGGTGTACTTCGGCGGCTGCCCGTGATGTTGGTCGGCGCGACGCTGTGGAGGGTTAGTCGGATGGTGCGGGCGTCTGTTGGCGACCGACCGAGAGCATGAGGATCGCGCCGAAGATGCCCAGCGTCCCGCTGGCCCATTGCATCGCGTTGAGTCGCTCGTCAAAGATGACCAGCGACGCCAGGGCGGTGACAATCGGCTGAAGCTGGATGATGCCGCTGGAGACGCTGACGCCCAGCCGCTTGATGCTGGCGTAGTACGAAACGTGGCTGATCGCGATGCCGATGAACGACGACGCGAGCAGCAGCATCCAGGCGTGCAGGCCGAAGGTGGTGAGCGGCAGCGTCGGGTCCGCCTTGAGCATCGACGCCGGAAGGACCGGGTTCAGCAGCGGGGCGACGAGCATCACCACCAGCGCACCGATCGCGGTGTACTGGCAGATGACGCCGAAGCTGGTGACCGGCGAGTAGGTGCTGACGAATCGCCGCACGCTCAGGGCGTATCCGGCGAACATGACGCCGCTGAGCAGCGAGACGCCGATGCCCAGGGCCATGAGCGCCGGATCGTCAACGTGTACGCCGGGTGCCGGCGCTCCCGGCGCGGCGTCCTGAAACGAGATCAACCCGACCGACCCGGCGACCACCAGCGCCAGGCCCGTCCAGTACGAGGGCCGCCGCAGCGCCGCCCGCTCGCTGGGGAACATCAGATACGCCCCCAGCGTGACAAAGACGATCTGCACGCGGAACACAAAGCTGAAGAACCCCGGCGGCAGCAGCGCCGGGCCCCACGCGAACGCCGTCTGGCCCATGAGATTGAACACCGTCGGCACGATCGCCGCCGTCAGCAGCGCCGTCGGCAATGTCCGCGAGCGCCGGGCCAGGATGAGAAACGGCAGCCAGAACAACGCGCTGATCGCGTAGCGATAGCCGTTGGCGGTGAACGGGTCCAGGTGATGTTGCGTCGAGAGCGAGCGCAGGAACAGCGGGATGCTGGCCCAGGACAGGAGCGTGAGCAGGATCAGGCCGACGCCCAGTCGCGATGCGTGCGGGTCGGCGGGATTCGCGTCGGTGGGCATGGGGGGATGGAAGGGCCGAGGGTTCAGGGCCGAGGGCCGAGGGTGGGATCGGGGAAGGCGGCATCGAGGGATCGAGGCATCGAGCGGCCTTTCGAGCGGCTGAGGGCGAGAGTGTAGTGGAGTACACTGACCCTTCGGAGCGATCGAGTTGAAGCCACTT
>JALHNK010000139.1 GCA_022843565.1 Phycisphaerales bacterium | reverse complement strand
TCCCGCCGCCCGCGGCGGCCATCACCTCCACCGACGCCGACATCAAGGCCATCGCCGAGATGCTCGTCGGCACGTTCGAGTCCAAGCCCGTCGGCGATTTGCCGGCCCTGGCCTATCGGGCCGCGGTGGTCAACGTTGCGGGCCTGGACAACGCGGTGTACTTCGAAGTCGGCCGCACCGATGCGCCGTGGTCCTCGTTCCGCAGCGGCCTCTTCCACGTCTACAAGTCCACGACGCCCTCCGGCACTCAGACCGTGCTTCGCGTGCTGGACTTCGCCAAGTTCGCTCCCACGCACGGCGCGATGATCACCGGCATCTGGGCGGCGCCCGAGATGTTCCCGGCCATGCCGATCGATCGCCTCGGCGTCAACAGCGAGATCGTCCTGAGCAAGCAGGGAGACACCTGGGCCGGCGCGTCGGCGTCCTCGCCCACGCTCGCCGGTGGCGCGGTCCGATTCTCCACCGAGTTCTCGCTGGCCAAGGGCTCGATCGTCTGGACCGACCGCGGCTTCAACGCTTCCAACGCTCAGGTCTGGGGCCTGCCCGCGGGCCAGGCACTGGCGTTCGCCACTGCGACAAGCACCGTCAAGGTCGAGCGCCGCGAGAGCGGCTTGGTCATCATGGACTTCGTCGTTCCCGCGGGCGATGCGCCCACCGCCGACGGCACCGAGATCGCCGTGCACGTCAACGGCTATCTCCAGTCCGACGGCCTGCAAGTGGACAACTCCAAAGCCCCCGGGCGCGAGCCGCTTCGCGTCACGCTCCCGGCGCAGCTCCCGTTCCTGGGCATCAACGAGGGCATCACCGGCGTCCGCGTCGGCCAGTTCCGCCGCCTGATCGTCCCGGCCCACCTGGCCTTCGGCGAGCGCGGCCGCGCTCGGTCCAACATCCCCGCCAACGCCACGCTCGTGTACGAGATCGAGGGGCTCTACGTTCAGCCGCCGGCACCCAAGCCGCCCGCCGCCGAGGGTGCAGCCGCGCCGGCTCCGGCAACGCCCGCACCCGCGCCCGCACCAGCACCAGCAACGCCCGCGGCACCGAAGTAACCAATCGCGGCGAGCGTCGCCTAGCCTTCGTCCGAAGCCATGCCCGCCCAGCGCACCGCCGCCAAACGCACGCACTACGAAACCCTCGGCATCCCCGAGGATGCGCCCGTCGCGGCGATCAAACGCGCGTTCCGAGCGCTGGCGCTGCGGCTGCACCCGGACGTGAATCAGGACGCCGCTGCGGCGGTGCAGTTCGCCAGCGTGCAGCAGGCCTACGGCATTCTCAACGACCCGCAGAAACGCGCGCAGTACGACGCGGCGCTGGCCGCCCTCCGCGCCACGCCCGCCGATCGCGCGCCTGGCGAGATGCACTTCACCTGGTCCAACATCGCCGATCGCGGCGGGCGCGTCTCAGAGGCCGATGACGAGCTCTTCGAGGAACTCTACCAGGCGTTCTTCGAGACTCGCGCCGGCCACGGGCACCCCGCGGCTGGTGAGTCGCGCAGTGTCGATGACCCAGCCGACGATGCGCCCGAAGAACCCACGCCGGCCCGAAAGGCCGCGGCCCGCGCCCGCGCGTCAAAGGCAACACCCGCGAAGCAACCCGCCAAGCCCACGCACGCGGAGCCCCGACATGGCCGGAATGTTTGACGGCACCCCGCTGGAACGCCCCGTGACCTGCGAGCTCTGCTCAAAGACCGTCGCGTCCTGCATGTGCCCGCGAGATCGACTCAGCGGCGTCGTGCTTCGCCCGCAGGATCAGCAGCTCCGAATCCGGCGCGAGCAACGCCGCGGCAAGTTCGTCACCGTCATCGCCGGCTTCGCGCCACGATCCGATCGCACCGACGACCTCGCCGCGATCCTCAAGCAACTCAAATCCAAGCTCGCGACCGGCGGCACGCTGGACGGAACCGCCATCGAACTCCAAGGCGACCATCGCGACCGCCTCGTCGATCACTTCAAAGCCCTCGGCTATCCGGCGAAGGCGGCGGGGGGGTGAGGGGGTTTGCTGCTTTGCTGCGAAGAGCTCTCAAAGCCCCTTTCCCAAGAGGGGCTTCAAGTACCGACCGGTAAACGACGCCGGCACGCGGGTGATCTGCTCCGGCGTGCCGCTGGCGACGACGGTGCCGCCGTTGCTGCCGCCTTCGGGGCCCATGTCGATGATCCAGTCGGCGCACTTGATGACGTCGAGGTTGTGCTCGATGACCACGAGCGTGTTGCCGGCGTCGGCGAGGCGATTCAGCACGCCCACGAGCTTGCTGATGTCCTCAAAGTGCAGGCCCGTCGTCGGCTCGTCGAGGATGTAGAGCGTGTGGGCACTGACGCTGTTGCGTTTGGCCAGGAGCACGGCGCGCCGGCGAGTGGTTTCGTCGTCAGCGTCGTCATCGCGGAAGCGTGAGTCACCCTCGACGCCAGCCTGAGACTCGCCGCGCACGCGCTGGCCCTCGGTCGTGAGCGCATCCAGCGACACGCCCGCGGCCAGCTCGCTGGCGAGCTTGACGCGCTGGGCCTCGCCACCAGAGAGCTGCGTGCTGGGTTGCCCGAGCGTGATGTAATCAAGGCCGACATCGCGCAGGCACATGACGTGGCGCAGGATCTTCGGGTGGTTCTCGAAGAAGCTCACCGACTCCTCGATCGTCATCGCCAGCACATCGGCGATGGACTTGCCCCGGAAGTGAACGCTGAGCGTCTCGCGGTTGTAGCGCTGGCCGTTGCAGACCTCGCAGTTGACGTAGACATCGGGCAGGAAGTGCATCTCGATGCGCTTCAGCCCCTGGCCCTCGCAGGCCTCGCAGCGCCCGCCGCCGTTCTTGGCCGAGACGTTGAACGAGAAACGCCCGGGCTTGTAGCCGCGGATCTTGGATTCCTTGGTCTCGGTGAACACCTTGCGGATGTCGTCGAACACGCCGGTGTACGTCGCGGGGTTCGAGCGCGGCGTCCTTCCAATCGGCGATTGATCCACATCGATGATGCGATCGATGTGCTTCAGCCCCAGCACCTTGTCGTGGAGCCCGACCTGCGCACGCTGGCCGAAGTGTTTGAACGCCGCCTGCAGCAGGATGTCGTTCACCAGCGTGCTCTTGCCGCTGCCGCTGACGCCCGTCACGCACACCAGCCCGCCGATGGGGAAGCTGACGTCGATGCCCTTGAGGTTGTTGTGGCGCGCGTTCTTGATGACCAGCGCCTTCTTCTCGTCAAGGTCGCGTCGCTTCGACGGCACCTCGATCGATCGCGTGCCGGAGAGATACTGCCCGGTGAGTGAGCCCGAGGCTTCGATATCCGCGACGGTGCCTTGGGCGACGATCCGCCCGCCGTGGACGCCCGGGCCGGGCCCGACGTCGAGGATCCAGTCCGAGGCGCGGATCATGTCCTCGTCGTGCTCGACGACGATGACGGTGTTGCCGATGTCGCAGAGGTGGCGCAGCGTGCGGATGAGGCGGTCGTTGTCGCGCTGGTGCAGGCCGATGGTCGGCTCATCGAGCACGTAGCACGCGCCGACGAGACCCGAGCCCACCTGCGTCGCCAGGCGGATGCGCTGAGCCTCGCCGCCCGAGAGCGTCGCGGTGCGCCGCGAGAGCGAGAGATACTCAAGCCCGACGCCGCCCAGGAAACCGAGGCGGCCCTTGATCTCCTTGAGAATCGGCTCGGCGATGGTCGCCTGTTCCTTTGACAGCCTGAGCCCGGAGATGAACCGCACCGCATCGGCGATGTTGAGCCGCGAGACTTCCGCGATGTTCAGCGTGTCGGTCATCACCGCAGCGGCGGTGCCAGCGATCTCGCCCGCGCCGGCCGCCGCGGCTTTCGACGTCGCTTTGGCCTTGCCCTTCGTCGCCTTCGGGCCTTTGCCCTCGACCACCGCCGCGCGCCCGCCGATCACCGAGCCCGACGCGATGCTCGCGCCCTCAACGGTCTCTTCGCTCTGCAGCAGCACGTGCAGCGCCTGGATCCGTAGCCGATCCCCATGACACGCGGCACACGACTTCTGCGACATGAACTGCGACAGCCACTCCTTCACCGTCGGATTCTCAGTGCTCAGCATCCACTCGGTCAGTTCCGGCACAACGCCCTTGAGCTTCAGGCCCCAGCGGGCCGCCTGCTCCTTGGTCGTGCCCATCAGCACCATCTGCTTGAACTCCGGCGTCAGCTCTTTGTACGGCGCGTCGTAACTCACCCCCGTCGCGCGGCAGAACTTCCTCAGGCTCTTGGTGAACCACGCACGCACCGCGTGATTCTTGTTGTACGCCGCGATCGCGCCCTGACGGAAACTCAAGTCCTCGTTCGGCACGCACAGCCCGGGATCAAGCTCCATGAGCGTTCCAAGCCCGCTGCACGCCGGGCACGCGCCGCTGGGTGAGTTGAACGAGAAGAGCCGATGGCTCAGCTCCTCCAGCGAGCTCTCAGGATGATCCGTACACGCGTGCTTCGTCGAATACACGCGGTCGTAGTACGTGCCCGCGCCGCCGGCGCTCGTTGCGCTTCCGCCGCCGGATGCGCCATCGGGCGGCCCGGCGTGCGCGTGCGTCGAGCCCGAGGCCGCGGTGTTCTCCACTGCGACGACAACGACACCATCGGTCAGCTTCAGCGCGCTCTCGATGCTCTCGACCAATCGCTGGCGGTTCGAGCCGTCATCGTCCTTCGGTGTCTCCAAGGGGATCGCCAGGCGGTCGATCACCGCTTCGATCGTGTGCTTCTCGTAGCGTCCGAGCTTCAGCGGGTTCTCGCTCTCGTCCTTGAGAACCTCGCGGATCTCCTTGACGTCGCCATTGACACGCACGCGTCCCCAGCCCTGCTTCTGCAAGTCCAGCAGCACGTCGCGATGGAAGCCCTTTTGGGCACGCACCACCGGCGCGAGCACCAGGATGCGCCGCCCCGCCGCGACGGTCAGCACGCTATCGACAATCTGCGTGCTCTGGGTCGCGCTGATGGGCAGACCGCAGCGAGCCAGCACGCCGCCGTCCTTATCCACCTTCGTCGGGTGCCAGCAGACCGGCCGGCCGCAGCGTGCGAACAGCAATCGCAAGTAGTCGTAGATCTCCGTGCTCGTCGCGACCGTCGAGCGCGGGTTGCTGCCGCTGGATCGCTGCTCGATCGCAATGGTCGGCGGCAGGCCCTGGATGTCATCGACATCGGGCTTCTTGAGCTGGTCGAGAAACTGCCGCGCGTACGCCGACAGCGACTCCATGTATTTCCGCTGGCCCTCGGCGAAGATCGTGTCAAATGCCAGCGAGGACTTGCCGCTGCCCGAGAGCCCCGTCATCACCACCAGCTTGTCGCGCGGGATGTCCGCATCAATCCCCTTGAGGTTGTGCTCTCGCGCGCCGCGCACGCGGATGCACCGTGCCGGATCGGGCGCGACGCCCCGCGTGACGCCCGCGACAGCGTCGCTCGCCGCACGCGATCGTTTCTCGACTCCGTCTTCGCCCGCCCCGCCCTTGGTCAGGCGCTGCGAAGTCACAGGCTCGGAAACTGGGGCAACGGTGATCGCCAGGGGTTCGCCCTTGCGCTTGGTGGATGTGGTTGTCGACTTCACGCTGGCTCCGTCCGCGGCGGTCACTGAGAGGGGTGGGTCGCCATGTTAGGACTTCAGACGGGCCGAAGCTCAAGCATCCCCGACACCCATCCGGCGAAGAACGTGTTGTCCACGAACGCCGGCAGCGTTTCGCTCCCCGGGCCCATCGCGTACAGATCCGTGTGATCCGCGTTGTGCCCGTTCGTGCTGAACGCCACGCCGAGCTGCGACGTCAGCAAGCTCCCCAGCACGCACGTCAGCGATCGCTGCATCGGGCTGATCACCGCGTACTCGTTGGCCATGAACTTGCGGATGATCTCCTCCGCGTCGCTGGCCATCGAGAAACCAACCGCCTCCTGCGTGAGCTTCACGAGGCGCGCCGCGTCGGCCTTCGGGTCGTTCAGCGGGCCCAGCTCGCGGAAGATCCATTCGAACGAGTGCTTCGCACCCGACAGCCGCTTGAGGCACTCGATGCCGTGTCGGCCGTAGAAGATCGGCGAGCAGCCGCCGGTGCCGTGGTCGGTTGTCACCACCACGAGCGTGTCGCCCCGGTCCATCGCCCACTGGCAGACGTAGTCCACCACGCGATCAAACTCGTACAGATCCGCAAGCAAACCCGCGGCGTCGTTGGCGTGCCCCGCATGATCCACACGCCCGCCCTCGATCTGCAAGCAGAAGCCCGACGAGTTCACCGCCGGCGACGTGAGGCGATTGAGCGCCACGCGCGCCATCTCCATCAGCGCCGGCTCGTTGGGCCCGCGATCCAGGGCCATCGACAGGTGCGAGGTGTTGAACGTGCCGATGAGCCGAACGCTCGCCGACGCCGCGGCCCCGGTGGAGCTGATCGCCTCGGCCAGTTCCTGGCGAGTTCGCACAAGGGCGGTGTTCCCGGCGGCCTTCGCGTCGCTCTCGGCGACAAACGGCGTCCCACCGCCGAGGGCGATGTGGACGGGGCGCTGGCAGAGTTGCTCGCCGATCTGGTCCTCGCTGCCTCGCTTGGTCACGTTGCAGTAGAAGCCCGCGGGCGTGGCGTGGGTGATTGTCGTGGTCGTCACACAGCCGGTCAGCTTGCCGGCGCGCTGGGCCTTGATCCACAGCGGGTCCAGCGCCTTGCCGTCGGGCATCATGCAGAGCGAACCGTTCTCGTGCTTGACGCCGGTGCTCCAAGCGCTGCTGGCCGCGGCGGAGTCGGTCACGATCGAGTTCGCCGAGTGCGTGGACTGCAACGCCCGGCGAGCAAACTTGGACTGCGACCAGCGTGTCCACGCCGACGTCTCGCCATTGGTCCAGATCGTGCTCGCGTCGAGCATCGCAAGCGCCCCGGTGGTCATGCCGTCGGCCACCAGCAGGATCACGTTCGTCGGACGCTTGCCGCCGCCGTCCCTGGTGATCACCAGCGGTGCCGCGGGCGCTTGCACGCCTTGCGCCCGGGTCGCGCGAGGCAGCAGCGCCGCCGTCGTCGCCAGCGCCCCCGCCGTCAGCATTGCGCGGCGTGACAAGAACCGCCCGCCATCACCGGCACGACCGGCGCTGCCACCCGCCCCGCCGACGCCACCACTCACGCCCGCGTCAACCCCAGCGCCGGGCGCACCGGAGTACCCGTGATGCTCCAGATCGACCGACGTCACCGGGGCGATAGGAAGTGTGCTGCTCATAAAGTGACTCGGGTGGGACGGTGTTTGAGGACGGTGTGGGGCCGATGGCCTTGCGTGCTTTGCAGACGTTGCTCAGAACTTGAACTCACCCTTAATGCCAACGAAGCCGGTGGGGTCGGAGCGGAAGCGATTCTGCCGGTTGCCGTCCTGATTCAGAATGTCAAACTGCTGATAGGCCACGACGCCGCCTCGGAGCGTGAGCGTGAATCCCTCGCAGGCCCGCCAGACGACGCCGAGGGCGACCGGGAGCTGCCGATCACGGACAACGCCCTTGCGGAGGAAGTTCTCATCAGACAGTCGGAACTCGCGTGATTCATAGAAGGCTTCGAGGAACACGGTGACCGGGTCGGAGACTTTGAGCGAGAGCGTGGCGCCCAGGCCGCGCGTATCGAGACGGAGCTTGTCGGTGATCTTCCAGTTGATGCCGATGATCGGGAACGCCGAGACATCGTCTTCCAGGGAAGTCTTCGCGAGCAATCCCGCGGACAACGTCAAGTTTTCGTCAACTCTGTACCCCGCGCCGACAAAGCCACCGGCGGTGAAGGTGTCACCGATGTCGGCCTCGCGCTCGCCGGCGAACTGAAAGATGCCACCGGCGAAGACGAACCAGTCCTTGTCGATCGAGTACCGCACGCCGGGGTTGATCGACGTGTCGTACATCACGTGGAAGGGCTTGGCGCTCACGCCCGCCGGCGGCGGCAGGACCGTCGTCGCGTTCTCAAAGTCGTACCACGAGATCTCCGAGCCCAGGTCCAGCGAGAGCCGCACGTCGGCGTTCAGCCGATAGCCCACGCCCACGCCATTGGTGAACCGCGAGACCTGGTACGAGCCGGGGTTGCCGCGCAGATCGGTGGAGAACTGGTGCGTTCCGCCGGTGGTCAGCGAGATGAGCCACGGGTTCTCCGACTCGATGCGTTTGCCCAGCGAGTCCGGCGTCGTGGGCGCGATGCCCGGGCCGGGGTCTTGCGCCAGCGTGGCAGCGGAGAGGGTGAACGACGCGACACAGGCAACCAGAAGCGAACGCAACATCATGGCAGCTCCAACAAAGAACGTTGTGTGAATCGAGCCCGCGGGGGCGTGTGGGACATGGCGGGAGTCAAGGAACGGGTGCTCAACGACGAACGCGAGTGCGGAACGTGCACGCCGAACGCTCGGGCGCATCAACGGTGCATGAGCCAAGCGTAGAGCAGCCACTCAATCAAGAGCAGCCCCATCGCGCCCGCGATGAACCAGTGCCAGATCTCGCGCCCCGCCGGCGGCGCGTCGATCCGCGCCTGACCGGTGATCGGCGCATCGATCGACAGCCGCACCTCGTCAAACGTCCGCGCCATCGACTCCTGCACGTTCGCCAGGTTCACCGCCACCACCTCCTGGCCGCCGGTCTCAGACTTCTCGGCGCCGCTCACGCGATAGATCCCCACGCGATCGATCACGCCCAGCGAGCGAGAAGCGTTGTCCGCCGTCGCACCCCCCGCCCCCCCCGGCCCGATCGCGATCGGCGCCCGCGCGACCACGCCCTTGTCCGACGAGAGCGAGATCTCCGGCGCGCCCAACGCGGGCGTGAACGTCAGCACCTGGCTCGTGCCGAACCACCGCCCAACGCGAGCCTCGGCCCGGCGCGCGAACAGGTCGATCGCGTTTGACAGAAAAATCGGAAACGAGAAATGCGGCCCCCAGTTCGATCGCGCCAGCGGGAACGCGATCGCGATCCGATCCACCGGCCTCCCCCCCCCCGCCATCCCCGGCGACGAATCCCGCACCAGCATCACCAGCGGCCCCATCGCGCTGGTCGCAAGCTCCGTGACCGCCAGATTCCCGCGCGCCAGCTCCTGCTCCGACGGCACCGTCAACCGCCAAGGCGGCGACACGAAAATCGTCTCCAGACTCGCGTACCGCATGAGCGGATGATCACGATCCCACGACAGCACCCGCTGCAACTCCGGCTCCGCATCCGGTGACGTCGGAGAAATCGCAATCGCCTCCGCCCCGATCCGCACCGGCGCATCCTCGCCCCCCGCACCCCTCCG
>JALHNK010000138.1 GCA_022843565.1 Phycisphaerales bacterium | reverse complement strand
GTGCCGGGGGCGGGGGTGGGGACGCGGCTGACGCCGTCGTCGTTGGCGATGTCGCAGACCGGGAAGGCATCGAAGTAGTTGGCGAAGAAGACGTTGTAGTCCGCCTCGGTCACGCCGTTATTGACGCCGGTCGCCGGGCCGGGGATGGCGGGCGTGCCGTTGGTGCCGTCAACGATCTCGGCGCGGGGCAGGAAGTCACCGTTGTCGTACGCGATGTCGGCGCCGTTGCAGCGCGCCGGGAAGGTGGTGCTGGCGTTCACGACGAACTGGACGAAACGCACGTCCAGGGCGCGGGTCTTCGCGGCTGCCACGCCGCTTTGTGCGCCGCCGGTCGGGCCGATGAGCATCGTCAGGTCGCTGGCGGTGGTTGCGCTGGTGTTGGCGATGATGCCCGGGTTGTCCAGCACGGTGCCGTCGGTGAAGCCATCTGAGAGCGGCGAGGCCTGATTGAGCGCGAGGTTGTAGTTCGAGATCGCGACGTAGTACGTGCCGCCTGCGAGGGTGGTGTCGATCGTGCTCTGGAACACCGTCGGGCTTGTGTCGTCGTTGCCGGCACCGGCGATCGGGTTCAGATCACCGTCGAGCAGCCACATGTCCGTGTCGGTCGCAGTGGCGCCAACCGTCGTGATCGTGATCGCGCCGGCGTCGAGCGTCACGCCCGAGTCGATCGGCGTGACGACGGTGCTGGTCATCGTGAGCTTGTAGTCGGCGCTGGTGCTCTCCGAGCCGGTGACAAGGATCGTCGCTCGCCGGGCCAGCGGGTCTGGCGAGTTGCCGCAGCTGAACCACATCGTCTCGCGTGAGGCGACCAGGCCGAGCGAGCCAATCACGCCGATCGAGGCGCCGGTGTCGATGACGCCGGTGTCCTGCGCGAAGCCCTGGATCTGGAGCCCCTGTCCGATGGAATCGGAGGTGAGCGTCAGGACGTTCTGGCGGATCTCGCCCGGAGCGGTGGGCACGAGAACCGAGAAGAAGTCCTGGCCGGTGCCCGTCGCGCTGATCGTGTTGCCGCAGATGCTCTGGGTATCGCTGAGCGTGATCGAGTTCGCGGTCGCGCGCGAGTCGTTCGGCTCGGTCTCGCGCGGGCCGACGCAGGGCAGCGGCAGTGTCGCAGTGCCGGTGCGGACGTTGATGGTCACGGTGCCGCCCTGAGCGCCGTAGGAGAAGGCCTCAAAGCCATGACCGAAAATAGTGTGCTCGTTCTCGCCGGCGAGGTTGACGACGGTGCCCTCGGTGACTGCGAGGTAGTAGTCGCCGGCCGGGAGGTTACCGTGACGGCCGTTGTAGACCAGTCCGTTGCCCGGCGCGGGGCGCGGGGCGGTGCTTCCGCCGAAGGTGAGCTGCGACTGCACGTCGGTGCCGCCGTCATCGTTCATGGCCGCCGTGGCTCCGTTGAAGAAGACCTCGCCGTTGGCCTGGAAGAGACAGATCTGCGGATCCGGGTGTGTGCCGTCTTCGGTGTCAATGTCAAGGTAACGCCCGTTGCCAGCGCTGAGGCCGCCGGTGGGTACCGTGATCTTGACCCAGCGGATGTTGTCCGTGGGCGTCGCCGGCAGATCGACGGTGACCGTCTGCACCGCCGATGGGTTCCCCAGCGCGGGGAAGATCAGCGCCGGCACCGTCGCGTTCGGCGTGGGGATCACGCTCGTGGCGGTGCTCAGTGTCACGACCGTGGACGCCCACGTCGATGACGTTCCGGCGTAGCGGTGCCGGTGCAACAGGAACAGCGGCTGGCCGCCGTTGTACGGTGTGGCCAGCGGCATCTGGCCGCGGAAATACACGGGGACCGGATTGGCGTTCTCGACGCCGCCGAAGGGGATCTGGGCGTAGAGCCCGAAGCGCCCGCCGCTGTAGATGGCGGTGCGCGAGTACGTGGTGGACCCAGCCGCCAGCGGGTTGGTGCTCACGAGGCGGCCGTCGCACTCCTCGCTCCAGCAATCGCCGACTGCGTCGGCGAAGTTGAACGCGATCTCAAACCGCCGGTAGACGCCGGCAGGAATCGACGCGCCGTTCAGCGTCACGTACCCGACCACCGCGGCCTGCGTGTTCAGGTCGCCAAGGTTCACAACCTGGGCCTGTGCCGCAGATCCCGCCAGGCCGGCGGCCATTGCAAGGGCCAACGTCGAAATCTTCATACGCATACGAAATGCTCCTTCGGAAAGCCCACGGGCTAGGGAAAACGATGGACAACGAACACAGGAAACAACCGAACGTCGAAACACGCCTTAGTCTTTGAGGGTTATCTCGCAGTCCGAGTACAGAAGATACCCTAGTCGGCCGCGATTGCAAAGATTCGGCAAAGGAACGTGCCGCGAACCGGGCGACGGCTCAGTTGGTGATAGGACTTTGTTTGCTAGGCCGCGCTGGACCGGTGCCGACGCCCGCCGCTGAACGGGGGCGCTGGCGTGGGCGTAGATCAGCCCGCAGCGCGGCCCGTGCCAGCGCTGGCACCATCGAGATCAGGCCGCGATCAGCACCCGTCGAAGTACGTCGAGAAGAAGACGTTGTAATCCGCCTCCGTCACGCCGTTGTTCGGCCCGGTGGTCGTGCCGAATGGCGGCAGCGGCGTCGCATCGTCCGAGGCGATGTCGCAGATGAGGACCGCATCGAAGAAGTTCGCGAAGAACAGGTTGTAATCACCCTCGGTCACCCCGTTGTTCACGCCGCTGGAGGGCAGCGGCTCACCAGAGTCATCGGCCACGTCGGCCGGCGAGCAGCGATCACCCGGCACGACCGGCGGCGGCGACACACGCACCAGCGCATCGACGTTGCCCACCAGCGTCACCACGCAGATGAGCCGCCGCCCGGCCCGATCGATCGCGAACGCGCTGTCGCCGGTGCGAAAGCTGAGGATCTGCTGGTTGCCGATCACCTGGCTCTCCCGCAGCACGATCGTTGAATCGCACAGGATCGCACCGTCGGTGGTGTTGTCTGGTGCCGACCAATCGCACCACCACCACACGCGCCCGGCGCTGTCGATCCGCACCGGCGTGGCCCCGACGCCGATCTGCTCGATCGTGAATGCCGGGAGCGCGACGAACGGCTCACCCTTGCTGGCGAAGACCACGCCGTTGCGGATGAGCGCCGCGTTGCCCGTGGAGAGGCCGCTGAGCGTCGCCCGCATCACCCAATCGCCCTGGGCGTTGACCGCGACGGTGTTGCTGGTCATCGCGGCGTACGTCCGCGGCGCGACGAGGCTCAGCGAGCCCTCGCGCGCCAGCGCCGTCGATGGCCCGAACATCGCGACATCGTCGTTGGCCACCGCCGCCGGCGGCGTGCGGAGCTTCCCGAACCACGCGAAAGTGTCGAACGACGCCGCGTCGCTCTGCGATGACCCGGTGAGGATCGATTGCAGCGCCACGCTCGTGGGCGGCGAGCCGGCGGAGATGAGCATGCCCTCGACAACCCGCGGCACCACGCTCGCCTGCACGCCCGCGCTGTCCAGCGTCATCGCGAATACGCCGGCGTCGTCGGACGCGGAGTACAGCGGGTCATTCACCGACCCGACGATCACCGCCCGCCCGGCATCCAGCGTGATCGCGCGCGGCATCGAGAGCCAGGGCGCGCCGGGGTACGCGGACATCTGCACCTTCGCAGCGGCGATGTTCGGCGGTGTGTTCTGCAGCGTGCGATAAAGCCCCTCGCCGCCGAGTGACGACGTCATCGGCCACAGCGCCGCGCCATCGTCGCTGAGGTTCGCGTTTCCCCAGGACACAATCACACCGTCGGTCGCGGCCAGCGGATCGCCGACTTTGAAGAGCACCTGGTTGGAGGCAATGACCGCGGCGCTACTGGGCGATGCGGAGCGATTGACGGTCGCGATCCAGTCACCGGAGCTGTTGATGCTGACACTATCGATGGACCGAACCAGCACGCCGCCGACGGTGTCGTTGACGCGAAGCAGGATCTCCGGGCTTGTCGGCAGCGGCTGGGCCAGCAGCACCGACGGTGCCAGCGCGACAAGCGGTCCGCTGCAATGGAATGCGGCGCGGAGAGCGAGCACTGTCAATGGCGTGTTGGGCTGGCGCATCGGCGCATGATACAAGACCGACCAACTCCGTGGCCACCGAAAACGACCCGACGTTCAGCAGAGTTCGTGGCCGAAGCCGCGAGCGGGCTCAGAACGCGCAGCCGTCGAAGAAGATCGAGAAGAAGAGGTTGTAATCACCCTCGGTCACGCCGTTGTTGACGAACGGCGGGATGCCGCCCTGGCCGAACGGAACCAGCGGCTCGCCGGTGTCCGCGGCGATATCGGTGTACGGCTGAGCCTCAAAGAAGCCGCCGAAGAAGGCGTTGTAGTCGCCCTCGGTCACGCCGTTGTTCGGCACTGAGGGATCCGGCGGCGTGATCGGGTTGTGAATCGGCTGACCCGCGTCGTTGGCGATGTCCGCGGGGTTGCATCGCGTGGCGGTGGGCGTAAAGGCACCGGGCCAGAAGCCGCCGTTGAGCGTGAAGGTGCCGCCGCTGAGCGTGCCGGCATCGGGCTGGCCGATCGTGCCTGAGAGGGAGAAGGTGCCGCCGGTGGAGGTGCCACCGCCGCCGTCGATGGTGTACCAGGTGATCGACGGGCCGCCAGCGAGGGCCGCGCTCGAGAGCGCGGCAAGACAGGCGAGGGCGGCGACGGAGCGAATGGCGGCGGTGCGGTTCATGTGAAACCTCCTGATCGAAGCAAAGTCTACAACGGATTGTCCGACGTGGAACCGCGAACTTTCCATTTTTTATCTCTTTTGGCTGGTCGGGCGAACTACCCGGCAAACCGCCGATGGGGCCTGGTTGGGTGGGGCGACCCGGCCATGGGCCATGAGTGGGCCAGCCGACCGCGAGCGCACGAAAAAGCCCCGGCTCAGATGAGCCGGGGCTTGGGGTTGCGATCACGAGTTCCGAGTCTTCAGTGCTGTCAGTCGGTTGTCTGCGGGAGGCAGGCGGGACGCCTGCCCTACAGGGATTTCAACCCAGCACTCATTGCTCAGCACTCCTTAGAAGGCGCAGCCGTCGAAGAAGACCGCGAAGAAGTAGTTGTAGTCGCCTTCGGTCACGCCGTTGTTCACGACGGTGCCGGGGGCGGGGACGGGGACGCGGCTGCTGCCGTCGTCGTTGGCGATGTCGCAGACCGGGAAGGCATCGAAGAAGTTGGCGAAGAAGACGTTGTAGTCGGACTCGGTCACGCCGTTGTTGACGCCGGTGGGCGGGCCGGGGATGGCCGGCGTGCCGTTGGTGCCGTCAACGATCTCGGCGCGGGGGAGGAACTCGCCGTCGTCGTACGCGATGTCGGCGCCGTTGCAACGCGGCGGGAAGGCCGAACCGACGGTCAGCGTGACCTCGGCGCTGGTGGCCGAGTTGCACGAGCTGGTGACCAGCAGGCGGAACTTGTCGGTGCTGGCAGCGGCCTCAGCGGCGGTGATCGTGAGGACCGCGGTGTCAGCACCCGAGACGGTGCCGAGGCCCGCGACGACGCCGTTCGTCATCGGGGTGAAGGCGCCCGCACCCAGGAGCTGACGCTCCCAGATGAAGGTGAGCGTGCCGGGGCCGGTGGCCGCGGCGGTGAACGTCGCGATGGCGCCGACGTCCACGGTGGTATCGATCGGCTGCGTCGTGATGATGGTGCAGTCGGCGATGTTGAGGTTGAAGCCACCGCCAGCGGGCGCGGCGCCGAAGGAGCTGACCTGGATCAGCACGATCTGGTTCGGGGCGAGCGTGACGGTGAGGCGTGAGGACAGAGCCGGCGCGGTGCCGCTGTCGTCATCGCAGGCGAGCTCGGCGCCGCCGCAGGAGGCGAAGACGGTCAGGACGGTGTCGGTCTGGGCCGAGCCCTCGGTGTCCATCAGGTAGGTGCCGCCATTGGCCCCGGCGGTGAAGGTGTACCACATGCCCTTGTTGGAGGAGGTCTGGCAGGAGGGGACGGGGTCGCCAGAGGATGAGGCGTTGGTGTTGTCACCCGTGGTCGTGCCGATCGCGGCCGGCAGTGCGCCGAGGCAGGTGTCGTTCGCGGGGCAGCCCGTGACCACCGTCAGCGCGACGGCGGTCGAGGGCTCGTCGGCGCCGCAGCCGCCGCCGATGGACGCGCGGAAGAAGGTGCCGCTCAAAGACGACTCGAGGGCGGTGATGGAGAGGCTCGCGCTGGTAGCGCCAGAGAAGGTGCCGAAGCCGGGGTTCGGGCCGTCGACGACGTTGCCCCACGGGCCGGCCGCGCTCGGGCCGGACTGCCACTGGAAGGTGGTCGTGCCGGTCGAGGTGGCGGCGACGGTGAAGCTGGCGGACTGGGTCTCGCAAGCGGTGACCGCCGTCGGCTGCGTGCTGATGGTGACGCAGTCGGGGAAGACGGTCAGGCTGACGTTACCGGTGGGGATGAAGAGGAGTGAGAACGCGCTGACCTGGATACGGACGGTCTGGCCAGCGGTCATGGCGAGCGTGGTGCTCGCCTGTGTCGCGTTGAGACCGCTGTTGTCATCGCAGGCGATCTGGGCGCTGCCGCAGGTGCCGATGATCGCAAGGATCGTGTTGGTCACAACGCTGGCGTTGGTGTCGAAGGTGTAGTTGCCAGCGGTGGGGGCGGTGAACTCGTACCAGACGCCCTTGACGGACTGGGTCTGGCAGCCCGGAGCGATGTCGCCGATGTTGGTGGCGAAGGTGTTGTCCGTGGTGACGGTCACCGGGAAGGTGGTGTTGGGGATGATCTCCGCGCCGGCGCAGGTGTCGTTGAGCGGGGGCGGCGGGGGCGGGGTCGTGTCAGAAACGTTCAGGTTGAAGCCGCCCGGGAGCGCGATAGCCGGGCCCCAGGTGCTGACCATGATCTTGATGTTCTGATTCGGGGCCAGGTTGATCGCGAGGCTCGAGAGCGAGCCGGTGCCGCTCTCGTCGTCACAGTCGATCTCGCTGCCCGGGGCGCAGCTGCTGAAGATCGTGATCAGGGTGTCGAGCTGAGTCGAGCCCTCGGTGTCGAACAGGTAGGCGCCACCGTCGGCGTCAGCCGTGAAGTCGTACCACATGCTGTTCTTCGTTTGTTCGCAGGTCGACGTGAGGTCGCCAGCGGTGGTCGCGAAGGCGTTGTTCCCGGTGACCGTGATCGGCAGACCGGTGTTGGGGATCGTGATCGCGTCGGCACACAGGTCGTTGGCCGGGGGCGGCGAGGGCTGGGTGATGTTCAGGACGAAGTTGCCGGGCAACTCGCCGGTGAACGTGCCGATCATGATCTTGACGTTCTGGCCAACGGTCATGGTGAGCGTGGCGCGCGAGGACGCAGCGGGCGAAACGCCGCTGTCATCATCACAGACAAGCTGAGCGCTGGCGGGCGTGCAATCGGGGAAGATCGCCAGCACGGTGTCGAGCTGACCAGAGCCCTCGGTGTCGAACACGTGCGACCCGGCAACGGTCGCGGTGAAGTCGTACCACACGCTCTGGGTCGCGGTGCCGCAGCTTGCGGTGCGATCGCCAAGGGTCGTGGCACTGGTGTTGTCACCGGTCGCGGCGGCGGGGCCGGCGGTGACGGTGATCGCGCCCGAGCACAGGTCATTGGCCGGGGGCGGCGTGATGACGACGAGCGGGATCGAGCAGGTGGCCGTCTCGAGGCCGGGGGCGGGGTTGGTCGCGGTGATCGTGACCGGCGTCGGGCCGACGGGCTGTGCGCCGGGGACGTTCAACACGATCGAGTAGTTGCCGCCACCGTTGTCGGTGAGGGCCGCATTGGGGCTGAGGCCGTACGCCGACAGATCAGCGGTGACGGTGCCCGTCGCACCGGGGAACGACACGGTGGTGCTGAGGGTGACCGAGCCGCCCTGGATGGCGTTGGTGGTCGGGGCCGAGGCGCACGCCGAGACGATCGGGTTGGCGGTGGCCAAGACGGTGAACTGGAAGAAGCGGACGCCGTAGGACTCGGTGCGCAGGGCGCTCACCGGGATCGTGCCAGCGGAGCTGGTGATGGTGAAGTCGATGTCCGTCGAGGTAATGCCAGCGGTCGACGATGCGAGCGCGTTGGGGAAGTCCAGGACGGTGCCGGAACGGAAGTCATCGTCCGTCGGGGCCGGCAGGTTGTTGGCCAGGCCGCTGAGCGACATCGCCAGGATGTAGGTGCCCGGGGTCAGAACACGGGGGAGCTGCGACTGGAGCGTCGCGCCCGTGCCGCCACCGGCGACGGACTCGTCGTCGTTGCCAGCGTTGGCAACCGGGACGAAGTTCGCGTCGTACAGCCACATCTCGGTGTCGGAGGTGGTTTGGCCGATCGTGGAGAACGTCACGAGACCGGCGTTGATGGTGCCGGCGACAACGTCGGGCGTGATCGGGTCACGCGTGAGCGTTGAGGTATAGGTGCTGGCGGCGGTCGCCGCGGCGCCCGCCATGCGGTAGATGATGCGCGAGGGGTTCTGGTTGGCGTACCACTGGTTGATGCGGGACGGCGTCGTCGTAGAAGACGACGACTGGGCGGTGTTGTCCGACGTGGCGTTGAGCACGCCGGCGGCCTGAGCCAGGCCACGGATCGAGCCGGTGTGGCCGGCGGTACCGGTGTTGGTGATGGTCAGGCGATACCGCCAGATGCCGGCGCTGGGCGCGGCGCTCGTGGTGACATCGAAGTAGTCGGCCGAGCCGAGACCAGCCACCGTGGTGGACAGGCCCGAGGTGGTGCCGGAGAGCGAGTCGCCGGGAGCGAGGGTCCGCACGTTCGGCGTGGCCTTCGTGTCATTCGGCTCGACCTCGGGGAAGTCCGCAGCGAAAACGCTGGGGGCCACGAGGCCAAGACAGGCGGCAGTCAAGACTGCCTTTCGGTTCAAACTACGCATGAGACCTCCTCAAAATGTACAGCAACTCTGCAAATGACGGGTTGCAGAAACCCAGGCCGCTGGACTTCCGCCTCCTAGACATCGGAGGAAGGAAGTCGGACGTTCTCAGAATACACGCTTTTTGCAAAGATGGGACAAAAACTCGCAAAATCGTTGCCGGAAAGCTGGGATCGCTGCAACCCCAGGGTCATCGGTGAACCTGCTTAGGGGTTGTTGGCGTCGGAATGCCCCGGTCGCGATCAGGCCGCTCGCCGCCGGTGGTGCGTTCTCGGACCTTGGGGCGATCGGTCTGCAATGGGGTTTCCACGCGAGCGCACGAAAAAGCCCCGGCTCAGGTGAGCCGGGGCTTGAGGGAGCTATCAGTTTTCAGCCATCAGCCTTCAGCAGAACAAGACTGATGCCAAGTGCCCGATGCCCAGTGCCTTCCCACTCGGCCCTCGGCCCTCAAACCTCGGCCCTCGTCTTAGAGCGTGCAGCCGTCGAAGTAGATGCTGAAGAAGTAGTTGTAGTCGCCTTCGGTCACGCCGTTGTTCACGACGGTGC
>JALHNK010000137.1 GCA_022843565.1 Phycisphaerales bacterium | reverse complement strand
GGGGGCGGAGCAGGCGCGTGATCAAGTACCTCGGTTCAAAGCGGCTGTTGATCTCGGCGATCGTTGACGCCGTGGCACAGGTGCACGGCGCACGGTCGGTGATCGATCTGTTCTCGGGGACATCGCGCGTGGGGCACGCGTTGAAGCGTGCGGGGTATCGGGTGCTGGCCAATGACCACAACGCGTACGCAGCGACGCTGGCGCGGTGCTACGTGCAGGCCGACGCGCCTGACGTGATCGCCGATGCAGAGGTGCTGGCCCGCGAGTTCAACGCGCTGGCGGGAGAGGCGGGCTACTTCACCGAGACGTTCTGCGAGCGATCGCGGTTCTTTCAACCCAAGAACGGACGGCGGATTGACGCGATCCGCGAGGCGATCGCACGAAAGTGCCTGCCGCCTGAACTGGAAGCCGTGATGCTGGTGTCGTTGATGGAGGCGGCCGACCGGGTGGACTCGACGACGGGCGTGCAGATGGCGTATCTCAAGTCGTGGGCGACGCGATCGAGTAACGACTTGCAACTCCGCGTGCCCGAGGTCTTGGAACGTGCGCGCCATGGCAAGGGCAGCGTCACGGCCCTGGACGCGCGCGTCGCGGCCAGAACACTCGAGGCCGACGTCGCGTACATCGACCCGCCTTACAACCAGCACTCGTACCTGGGCAACTACCACATCTGGGAATCGCTCGTGCGCTGGGACAAGCCGGCGCATTACGGCGTGGCGTGCAAGCGCGAAGATGTCCGCCAGCGCCAGAGCGTCTTCAACTCGCGCCCGCAGTTCGCCGGCGCGATGCGCGAGCTGCTGGCGAGCGTGCGTGCCGACACGCTCATCGTGTCGTTCAGCAACGAGGGGTACCTGTCGCGCGCGGAGATGGAAGCCATGCTCGGCTCGCTGTGGGACAACCAAGCCCGCGTCGCGACGCTCGACGTGGACTTCAAGCGGTATGTCGGCGCGCAGATCGGGATCTACAACCCAAAGGGCGAAAAGGTCGGGCGGATCGGTCATCTCAGGAACGTCGAGACGGTCTACGTGGCAACCCAATCAAAACACGATCGTTGCTTGCGGTGAGGTCGGTGCCGGCCCGAAGCGCGCCCGTACTCGATCGGTGCCCCCGTTGAAAAAAGGATTTTGTACGGGTTGGGAGACATGCGACCCCCAAGAAACCCCTATGTCGTGCGGTGACTTTGTGAAAATCCGTCAAGAAACTGGGGCCTTGATTGCAAATCCGCGGTTTCGAGCTACTTTTTCTCGGACTGAGTGAGCGTCGGAGTCCGTGGTTGTCACCAACCGCGTCCGTCGCCCTCTCGGGTCGTTGAGTATTCATGTTCGTAACACTATTGAGGAGAGAGAGAAATGAAGATCGGCATCGCTTTGCTTGGTGTCGCCGCGCTCGCCGCTTCGGCCAGTGCGTCGTCCGTGACGTTCAGCACCTCAGTTGCGTCGAGCACGACGAACTGGGCCACGTCTGTCAACCTCCCGCAGTTTGATAACGGTATCGGCGGCGTGTATGAGGGCTACACCCTCACCGGCGTGACGATCACGCTCAGCGGCACCGCGACCGGCAACATCGCGATCGAGAGCCGCGACGCGGCGCCGGCGAGCGTGAGCTACGCCATCTCGGCCAACATGAACTTCACCGGCCCCGGCGGCGCCAACGGCACCGCGATCCCGGTCGCCGGCGGCATCTTCAACGCCAGCGCATACGACGGCATCGACGACTTCGGCGGCACCTCGGGCGCCAGCTTCACCGGCCTGACCGGCACGAACTCCGCCAGCGCTTCGCCCTTCGTCTTCGGTGCCTACCAGGGCAACGGCACCATCGCCATCAGCATCAACGCGATCGGCTCCTCGGGCGGCAGCGGCGCGGGCAACCTCCTCCAGAGCTTCTCGACCGCCGCGAGCGCGGACGCTTCGGTCACTTACACCTACCTCATCCCCACCCCGGGCGCGATGGCGCTCCTGGGCCTCGGCGGCATCGTCGCCGGCCGTCGTCGTCGCTAAGTCGTCGCGCGATCGCACATCCCTTGACAACACAGACACCCGCGGCCTGCCGCGGGTGTCTCTTTTTATTCTGAGACTCGACGGGTTCTGCCGACGCGTCCGTTCGCTGCACCACTGACCAAACGACGACGCAAACGACGGGCAATCGCTCCGCGCGAACCGCGCAGCGACGAGTTCACGCGCACGTTCGGCCCGCCGCTTCCGCTTCACACCACCCGCGTCGGCACCGCCACCACGCCCAGACCCTCGGGATGGTCCGGCGGCAGATTCTGCTCGGCAAGATCCGCGAGCCGGTTGATCGCTTCCTCGTCGTCCTCGATATGGAACGGCACAAAGAGCGTGCTGCCCGAGCCGGTGACGTAGATCGGGATCTCGGTGGGTGCCAGCGCCAGTTCGATCACGCGCTTGAGGCGGGGCTCGACGGCGCACGCCGCGGGTGCGAGGTCGTTGAAGAGATCCAGCACGGGGATCGACGCGATCGCGTCCTCGTCCTCATCACGCTCAGCGTCGTCGACGTTCACATCGGGCTCGCTGGCACGCCGGACGAGTTCGTGAACCCGCGCCTCGTCGAACTCTCGCGGTGGCAGCGCGTCAAACGCCCGATACACCGCCGGCGTCGGGCATCCGAAGCCCGGCAATAGCAGGAGCATGTCCTCCGGCGGCGTGTCCACCCGCACGATCGTCTCGCCGAAGCCGCTGACGATCGCGCTGCGCGGCGCATCGGTCACATCGAGGCCGTCGTCGTCCGCGTCATCGGCGTCAATCTGCCGATCGTCATCAAGGAAGAACGCCACGTCAGACCCCAGCGGCCCCGCGAGCTTCCGCATCGCGTCGATCGAGATGTCCAGATCAAACGCTCGGCGCAGCGCCCGCAGCATCGCCGCGGCGTTGGACGAGCCCCCGCCCAGCCCGCCGCCGACGGGGATCCGCTTGCTGAGCTTCATCTCCACGGGCAGATCTCGGCCAACGTGCGCTTGCAGCAGCGCGTGCGCCCGCACCGCAAGATCCTTTTCCAGTGGCCAGTCGATCGGGCTCACACGCGGCGCATGAGCGGCCCAGGTGATCTCGAACCGGCTCGCGGCTCGCGCACCCAGAGCCCGAATCTCCAGATCATCATGCAGCGCGATCGGCGCGAACCACGAGCAGATGCGGTGCCAGCCCGGGCGCGCGCTGGTGGATGGCTCGGGCGCGGAAACCGCGAGGGCCAGGTTGAGCTTCGCGAACGCCTTCACGCTGGTGACATCGCTCATGGGGCGACGTTAGCCCGCGTGAGCATCTGGTTGGTGCGAGGGCTCGGGCGTGCCGACATCCATCGCCCCGATGATCGCGGCGGCGGCGACCGACGCAGTCTCGATCCGCAGCACGCGCCGCCCCAGACGGACCATCGTCAGACCCGCCTCACGAACACTCGCGAACTCTGCGGGGCTGAAGCCGCCTTCGGGCCCCACCATCGCGACGACGCGCGAGATGGCCGCGTCGTTCAGTCCGGCGCTCTCGATCGAGACGCCACCGGCATCGCAGACGATCGCTCGTGTGTCCTGGCTTCGCTCGCGCAGGGCGCTGATCGCGGCACCAAGTGCGATCGGCTCACCAATCTTCATCAACTGCGCGCGCCCGCATTGCTTGGCGGCCTCGACGCACACTCGGCGCATGCGTTCGACCTTGTTCTCCGTCGCGCCCGCGACCGACCGCTCGCACAGCAGGGGCCGCCAGGTGTCGCAGCCGAGCTGGCTGAGCATGTCGACCATCTCGCCGGCCTCGCCGCCCTTGGGCACGCTGGACCAGACTTCCAGTCGTGCGCGGGGCGTGGCCTGCTCGTAAACATCGGTGACATCGATGCGGAGGGAGTCCTCGCGCTTGGCGTGGGTGATTTGCCCGAGCACGCCGCGGGCGATGAGGCCATCGCCAGAAATCAGTTCGACGCGCTCGCCCTCACGCAAGCGTTTGACGCGCAGGGCGTGTCGGGCCTCGTCACCACTGACGACCACGCCGGCGGGGGGTGTTGGCCAAGGGCCGGGGACGTAGAGGCGATGGGTGGCCATTGCAGGGCCAGCGTACGTGCCCGCGCGGCTCGACGCAGGACTCGCTTTGATCTCAGCCTCTCAGGGGGCCTTTGATCGTGACAGAAGCCGGTAACGCAAGAGCACGGCGAGCATCTCAGTCCGGCTGTGCGGTCCGGCGCGCCTCGCGCGGGCGGTGCGTTCGCCCCCGACCCCTGAGTCGTTCAGCAGATCTTGGCTTTGTTACGATCCACGATTCACCCTCGCCCAGGAGTTCACCATGAGCGTCATGACGATGGCAGCCAAGTCCGCCGGCGGCAAACTCGAGCGGCACGAGATGGACCTTGGGCCGTTGGGCGATGAGCAAGTCGAGATCGCGGTTTCGCACTGCGGCATCTGCCACAGCGATCTCTCGATGCTCGACAACGACTGGGGCATGTCGTCGTATCCGCTGGTGGCGGGGCACGAAGCCGCGGGGACGATCGTCGCAGTCGGGTCCAAGGTCCACGGGCGTCGTGTGGGCGAGCGCGTCGGGCTCGGGTGGTTCAGCGGGAGCTGTATGTCGTGCCTGACGTGCATGAGTGGCGATCACAACCTCTGCGCGACCGCGGAGGCGACGATCGTCGGGCGCGTCGGCGCGTTTGCGACGCGCGTGCGTTCGCACTGGGCCTGGGCGGTGCCGATTCCGGAGGGCATGGATTCGGCGAAGGTCGGCCCGCTGTTCTGCGGCGGCATCACGGTCTTCAACCCGATCATTCAATGCGGGATCACGCCGCTGTCGCGGGTCGGCGTCGTGGGCATCGGCGGGCTGGGGCACATGGCGCTGCAGTTCCTGAACAAGTGGGGCTGCGAGGTGTACGCGTTCACCAGCAGCGAATCGAAGGCCAAGGAAGCCCGCTCGCTGGGCGCGCACCACACGGTGAACAGCACCAGCGACGCGGACCTGGCGAAGGTCAAGGGCAAGCTCGACTTCATCCTGGTGACTGTGAACGTCGCGCTGAACTGGCAGGCGTACATCGATGCCCTGGCACCCAAGGGACGGCTGCACATCGTCGGCGCCGTCGCGGAGCCGATCCCGGTCGTCGCGTTCCCGATGATCACCGGGCAGAAGACGCTGAGCGCCTCGCCCCTGGGCAGCCCGGCGAACACGACGCGGATGCTGGAGTTCGCGCAGCGCACGGGCGTCTCGCCGATCACCGAGACCTTTGCGATGAGCAAGGTGAACGAGGCGATCTCGCACCTGAAGTCGGGCAAGGCCCGCTATCGTGTGGTGTTGGAGAATGATCTGGGGTGAGGCGCGAGGGATCGAGGGATCGAGGGATCGAGGGATCGAGGGATCGAGGGATCGAGGGAACTGGGCGTGGGTTCACGTCATCACTGGAGATTCTTCATGGCAGACGTTGAAGTTCAGGGCGGTCTGGGATTTGCTTCGAGTCGTCGCACGCTGTTGGCTGCGGGCGCTGGTCTGGCCGGCGCGGCGATGCTGCCGCGCTTCGCCGCTGCACAGCCGAGCAAGCCCGCGCCGAGCGCGCCCGGCGCCGCCAAGACGCTGCCCGCACCCGGCGGCGCGCCCGCGCCGAAGCAGGGCTTCCACGCGTTCACGATCGGCTCGATCCAGGCGATGGCGATCCACGACGGCGCGTCGTCGTTCGCACCCGTGCATCCGATGTTTGCCCCCGAGGCGACGGTCGACGAACTGAACGCGGTGCTGCGTGATCATTTCCATCCGCTTGACAAAGCACCGATCGAGTTCAACGTGCTGGCGCTCAAGATGGGCGCTGAGACGATCCTGATCGACACCGGCTTCGGCCCCGGCCAAGACGGCGTGGGCAAGACGGCCGACAACTTGCGAGCGGCGGGGATCTCGCCCGAGTCCGTCACCGGCATCGTCATCACCCACGCCCACGGCGACCACTTCCACGGCCTTCTCGGCGCCAACGACTCGCTCACCTATCCCAACGCCAAGGTGTTCGTCAGCCGCAAAGAGCACGACTTCTGGACCGGCGCAACGCCCGACCTCGGCGAGACGGCGCTGGACGCGAAGACAAAGGGCGCGTGGATCGCACGCGGGCAAGCGATCTTCAAGAAGATCCAGCCGAACCTTCAGATCGTCGCGCCCGGGGACAAGCTCGTGAGCGGGCTGGAGCTGATCGATACCTCGGGCCACACGCCCGGGCACACGTCGGTGATCGTCACCAGCGGCAGCGAGAGCGTCGTCGTCGCTGGCGACATCATGCACAACCGCGTCGCGATGCTGGCCAACCCGCGCTGGACCTTCAGCCTCGATGTGAACAAGAAGGACGCGGTGAAATCTCGCATCGCGATGTTCGAGCGCATCGCCAGCGAGCGGCTGCGCGTCTTCGCGTATCACCTGCCCTGGCCGGGGCTCGGCAACATCCGCAAGCAGGGCGCGGGCTTTGAGTGGATGATCGAGCCCTGGGCGTGGTGAGGGGGGAGGCACTGGGCACTGGGCATCGGGAACTAGGGTCTGGGCATTTCTCCGAGAGGGGATTCGCCGCGCAACTTCGACCCCCCCAGTCTGCCTCGGCCCGCTCTTCAGCCGCGCACTTTTCGCGTCCAGATGACCCCGAGCTCCGAACCCCAGGCGCACGCCGTGGGCGTCGCTCAGGAGATCTTGCATGTCGAATGTGTGGCTCGTCACCGGTTGTTCCTCAGGCTTCGGGCGCGCGATCGCGCTGGCGGTGATCGATCGTGGCGACGCGCTCATTGCCACCGCCCGCGACGCTTCGACGCTCGGCGAGCTCGTCGCGCTGGCGCCCGATCGTGTCACGCCGATGTCATTGGACGTGACCGATGCCGGCCAGATTCAGCGTTGCGTCGCCGAGGCGATCGCGCAGCGCGGCCGGATTGACGTGCTGGTGAACAACGCCGGCGCCGGGCTCATCGGCGCACTGGAAGAACTCACGCGCGAGCAGATCGATCGCAGCCTCGCGGTCAACTTGCTCGGCCCCATCGAGCTGATGCGCGCGGTGCTGCCGCACATGCGGGCGGCGCGATCGGGGTGGATCGTGAACATGTCCGCCGCGGCGGCGATCAATAACTACGCCGGGTTCTCGATCTACGGCGGCGCCAAAGCCGCGCTCGAGGCCGCGAGCGAAGCGGTGGCCCTGGAGGCTGCGCCGTTCGGCGTGAAGGTCACGCTTGTGCAGCCCGGGCCCTTCCGCACGGAGTTCGCCAGCCGCTCGATGACCAGCCAGCCCGTCAGCGCGCCGGACTACGCGCCGACCGTCGGCAAGTTTGCCACGCTGCTGAACTCGATGCGGAACAAACAACCGGGCGATCCGCAGCCCGCGGCCCGCGCGATCGTCGCCCTTCGGGATGAAGCCAGCCCGCCGCTGCGCCTCGTGCTGGGCAAATACGCCATCGGCAAGTCCCGCAAGATGCTCGCGGCACGCCTAGCCGAACTCGAAACCTGGGAGCCCCGCGGCCAGGGCACCGAGTTCGCGCCGGGGCGGTGAGCGGGAAGTCGCGAGTTGCGAGTTGCGAGTTGCGATACATGAGTCGCGCAGAACGCTCCGCGCGAGGCGATTCCACCCGAGCGCCGCTCCCCCAGTGCCAAGTGCCCAGTGCCTGCCCGCGCAATGCCGCGCGTCGCGCTGTCGTGCGACGCGCAGGATGTTGGTGTGCGGCGACGCGCGCCCGGCGCCCCCCGGCGGTGAAGCCGAGACCCGCGCTAGAGCGTTGATCACCACGCGACTCGGTCGCTCCGGAGCGCCGGCTGTCGCCGGCGCGATGCGGAGGGTGGCCCCCAAGTCGTGCGCGCCCGTCAGGAGGAGCTGCCCCGGGCGCGCGATACCGGAAAGCGCCGCCCCGTGGCGACGCGGGATGTGAGACTCATCAATCGACCCCGCCTCGAACAAGCTGGCGGGCCTCATCGGCGGCGCGCAGCACGCTCGCGGCTCCCTCCATCGGGTAGTAGTGCTCCAGCGCATCGGTGAGCTGGTCCTTGCTGGCCATCACGAAGTAGCAGCCGGTGCCGAAGTGCTGATACGCGAACCGCACCGCCCGCGGCAGGTGCTCGCGGCACGTGCAGATCAGCAGCTCCGTGCCGTCCATCCGCAGCGGCAGCACGCGGAACTGCCACGCCTGGCGTCGTGTGATCTGCATCGCAACCAATCGGTCCACACGCTCGGTCAGCGGGTCCACCCGCGCCGTGATGAGCTCGTACTGCTCGGCCCAGGCGTCCTCAAGCTGGTGCGGCGAGACGTTGAACATGATCTCGGCCAGCTCGCCGAACGGTCGGTGCGTGCGCGTTTGCTCATCAAGGATGCGGGCGCACTGCACGGGGGTGATGACGCCGTTGCGGACCAGGATTTCGCCGATTCGTTGACGCATGAGTGTGGGCTCCGTGTGGCGAGGCGGATGTTGGCCGCGACGCCAACAGGTCATCGACGACCGAGCGTGCGAGCGACAGCGTTTGAATCGCGATGCGGCCACGAGCGAGTTGCCCGCGTGTCAACGCGTGTACGGTGCCCCCACGCGCCCCGCGATGCAGAGTTTGACGCAAGAAAAACCGCGGATTGCTTGACACCCGTGCGAGCCAATTGCAGCCGCGGAGCACGCGTGATAATCGCCTGCCAGATCACACGCGCACGGGCGGACTCTCGGACCCTCGGGAAGAGTGACGCGAAAGCAGAGGCTCAATGACGCCAGAAGCGTGCCTCGCGTGCGACATCGCTCAAATCACCAGTGGAAGTCGGACGCAGATCGAGCGTCCGAGAATCACGCCGATCTCGCGGCGCACGCGCCGGGCGTGCTCCTCTCACGCCACAAAGCGTGCAAGCATCGCGCGCCACTCGCCATATCGGTACTCGATATCGTGGCGCGCGTGCAGCTCGCGCACCATCGCCAGCAGCCGCTCGCTCAGATCCTGTTGCCACTGCTGCGCGCCGCGATCACAAAAATACACGCGGCAGCCCACCGGCTTGATCGTGTGAACGCCGCAGAGGTTGGCGAGTTGAAACGGACAACCGCCGCGGGCGATCGCGCCATCAAGCGACGCGTGCGTGAGCGCCGGCGCACTGGCGACATCACCGAGTCGGTCAACCGTGTACGCCGCTTCCAACCCGGTGACATAGAGACGGTGGCCCGCGCTGTCGAAGTTGCAGCAGTTGCCACTGGCCCAGCACGCCGGGCCGCGGGCCTCGATCGCGTCCGACGCCAGCGTGTAGATCGCCTCAAGCCCGGATCGCACGCCATCGGTGCGCACCGCGCTCAGCCACGCCGCGGCAAGCGAATCAGCACCACCGACGGATTGAAGGTTCTCGCCCAGCGTCCGCTCCCCGGCCTTCCCAATGCCCAGTGCCTAAATGTTGAAACTGTCGCGACGGATCCGCACTTCCTCGAC
>JALHNK010000136.1 GCA_022843565.1 Phycisphaerales bacterium | reverse complement strand
CGCGAAGCCCAGCAGCGGCAGGCCGACTGCCGCACCGAACTCGGCGGTCTGGCCCACCGAGAGACCGCTGCCCTTGGCGGTGCTTTCCAAAGCGATGATGCGGGCCTCAAGCGAGATATTCTTGGCTTCGAGCGCGGCGCTCTTGGCTTGCAGTGCGTCGTTCTCCGCCTTCAGTTCCTGCACCGCGCCGATGGCGACCACCGACATCTGGGCGTAGTTGACGCTCAGCGTGGTCTTGGCCTCGTCGCCGACCACGTACTCGGGGATCACCTCGCGGACTTCCTGGGCGATGAAGCCCAGGTGCCGGGCGAGCCGGCTTCTTCCTTCACCATGCAGTAGGTCACCGGGCGGAGCCGCATGGCCGCGTCGAGGTTGCCGACGGCGGGCTCGATGTCCTTCTTGATGCGGCGGTCGGACACGGTGCCCCAGACACCGCTGTTGCTCAGCCTTGCAAAGTTCCCGCCGTTTGCGACGTTGGTGGCATCAAGGAAGCCGTCGTCGCTCATGCGGATCCCGCCCACGCCGTTGCCGACCGTGTTGGTGAGGCGGAGCATCCAGGGGGATCCCCCGCCGCCGGCGATGTGCAGGCGCGCGCTGGGATTGGTGAGGCCGATGCCGACGTTGCCGCTGAGATCGGCGTTCCCGACGACGGAGAGTTTGTTGGTTGGTGTGGTCGTGCCGATGCCGACTTTGCCGCTGAGATCGGCGTTCCCGACGACGGAGAGTTTGTTGGTTGGTGTGGTCGTGCCGATGCCGACGTTGCCGCGGCCGTTGATGCGCATGATCTCGCGCGAGAAGGCGGTATTGGCCTCCCAGGTGTGGAATGTCACATCAGCGGAGTTACCCGAGACGTTGGTGCCGGGCTCAACGCTGGTGATCATGCCGGCGAACTCGGTGAGACCACTGGGGACGGTGGCATAGCCGACGCGCGACTTGACTCCGCGGTTGAGCACATCGTGCTGGTTCGGGCCAGCGACGACGCCCGGCCCGATGAGCCCGCCGACGGCGAAGCCGCCGCTCGCGATAGCACCTGCCAGCGGCGTGGCGGTGATCGGTTGCCGCGGTGTGAGCGTGACGAACGGCGCACCGGCGGGGCTGGAGATCTCCACCTGCAGCCAGGTCTGGATGTCGGCCGGCACCGGCGCACCGAAGTTCAGTGGCGTCGTGAACAGACCGTTCGTGATGGCGATGCCGTTCACAGTGACTGGGGCGGCCAGGCGGTTGGCAGGGTCATCGGTCGATGGATGGCTCCAGAGACTGAAGCGGGCG
Organism: Phycisphaerales bacterium; assembly: GCA_022843565.1. Lineage (GTDB taxonomy): Bacteria > Planctomycetota > Phycisphaerae > Phycisphaerales > UBA1924 > JACVCS01. Next base: position 8,156 of record JALHNK010000136.1, on the reverse strand, counting down.
TCAATGGTGCCGGTGCTCACGCCGCCGTCGAGGCGGCCTTGATACGTGAAGGTGGACGGGGAGGACGGGGTGGTGGGCAGAATGAAGTCAAGCTCCCACCCGCCGGCGATGCTGCCGCCGCCGGGTCCAATGATGTCCACGACAAACAGACGCCATTGACCATTGGGGCTGCCCGCGATGAGCGCCGCCAGCGATGCGGCGCGGGGGATCGCGTTGCCCGGGGCCAAGAGCACCAAGTTGCCGCCGGCGGCCGCGAACGTGCCGGTGACCAACGGGTTCGGCAGCGGCGTGGTGACCCGGGTATCGAAGGTGAGCGTCAATCCGAACGCGCTGGCGGGGCCGCCGTCCCCCGAAAGCAACTCAAAGCCCTGGCCGTTGGGGGCCACCAACAGCACGCCCACTTCGAACGGACGCGTATGCGAAAAGCTTTTCAGCCGCACGCGCAGGCCGCCGGGCGTCCCCACAAAGCCCGCAACGTCGATCGTGCTGGGATAGGGCGTAGCGGCGCCGGTACTAGGGATCGTGATCGCTCCGTTGTTACTGAAGACCTGGGCGTGGGCGGCCGAAAGCGGCAACACCACGAGCGCGGCAACGAGGGACGCGGCGAACGCGCGGAAAGCGGCAAACTGACGCATATTATACTCCAGAATGGATGAGGCGAAACCGACGACGGGATGAACCATCTTATACGTTCGAACTGGTCCGCGAGGAATGTCCAGTCGCCTTCGTCACCGAACTGCTAGAAACAGCCCAGTTTGCCACCCTCAGAAGCGTCCGGTAAGCCCGGCTCGCCTCCACCCGGGCAGGAGCAAGATGGCTCGCCTGCCGGGCCGGGCCCAGGACCCGAACTCCGCGGGCACAAGCACGCGAAGTGGGTCGTCGAGTGGGTCCCCATGGCCGGGAGTTCGGCTTTCGCACCTTGCGAGTATTCAAGCTCGCCGGCATGTCTCATCTTGCTCATCCGGCTCGTCTGGAAGAGTGCTGCGCTCGCTCTATTGATGAACCCCCGGGTCGCAAGACTCGGGGGTTTTCGTTTTGCGCGATCGCCGGCTGCGATCCGGCGAACACTCTCTTGGCTCAGACGATCGACTTCCACTTCACCCAATAATGCACCGCGGCGGCGTGCCACGTGACGTGGACGCTCATGCACACGAGCATCTGCTCCAGATCGGTCTCCGATCCGTAGGTGAACCGGCGGGCGAGGCGGTCGGGGCTTTGGCGCGAGACCCAGTTGACGAACGCATCGATATCCGCCAGAAGCGCATCCCGCGCGACCCTGGGTTGCATCGGAATCGACGCTTCTGGCTCGGGTATCAACGCGTCAATAGCGGCCCGAGCCTCGCCAAGCCCGAGCATGGCGGTGCGTGCATGAAGGCGAAAGATCTCGACGATGTGGCGTAAATGCCACGCGCCTGTTCCCGCCGAGTGCGGGTCACCAAGGCTCCGCTCGCCGTGCTCGGTGATCAACTGATCCACCGATTCATACGGGAAAACCACCGTCTGTCGGAGCATGAAGAGCTGGCCTTGAAGGCGCGGCAACTGATCGTGAGAATCCAGTGATGACGCCATGTTCGAGCGTAGCTGGTTGAAGGGCAAACAGGGAGCACGACCGTCACGCTCCGGCCGTTGGATTGAACTCCCAGACACGTCGCGCGGCCGCTCTGTCTCTGTTGGTCTCTCTCTCGCGAAGAGTGACCGCTACGCGCCCGCGATTGAACAACGAAGAACCCCCTGGTTGCAAGGCTCGGGGGTTGTCGCTTTGCCGCCGCGCGTGGCGAGGTGGTCCGGACGGCGATAGTCCAGCGCATTCCGTTTCACCCCGGAATTGATGATGCTTGCTCTATCCGTGCCCTTACCGCCGCGATCTTCGCGCGTTCGACGGTCATCCACGTACCGAAGATCGCGCCGCAGATCCCGAGCAGCGAGCCGCCGATGCCGCCGGCCAGGCCCCACAGACTTCCTTCGTTGGGGAGCCAGACCTGCAACACGGCAAACGACCCGATGAACAGCGGCAGCACAGTTCCGCAGCCCCAGAAAAGGCCGAGCACGCGTTTACGGCGCTGCCGCTCGTAGAGGTCCGACAGCTCCGCCGAGCCGGCCGCGTCCATTGGCTCAGGCTCGGAGAGCGTGCGACGCAGGCTGCGCGGCAGCATAGAGAGGAGAATCCCGAAGACTGTGCCATACACGACCAGCGCCAGTACCCAGCGCGACTGTTCGCTCGCGGCGTAGACGCTCCGAGCGGCGTCCGGGTCCAAGGCCGACCCGCCCACGTGCGTGCCCATCGGGAATGGCATGAGCCCGCGTGCGGCGATCGCGCCGAGCGTCAAGGCGAATACCGCGACGGGAATCACCCACATCGCACGGGTCACGGGGCTTCGCCTTTCGCGGTTCACGAGCGATGCGCTTCGCGTGCCACCTGATCCTGAACCAGCACCAGTCACCCAACCCCAGCCGGGGTTCTTTGCGGTGATCGCAGGCAATGCGAGGAAGAACCAGAGCGGAAAGAACCACGGCCACCAGAAGTTCGCCACGATCAGCGCGAGGTTGCCAGCGGCTTGCGTGCGAACTCCGATCAGCAAAAGTCCGAGCCACATCGCCAAGAGCACCAGCGTGCTGAGCGCGAGCACAAGCATCAGCCCGCGACCCTTGATCCTCGCGATGTCATCGGCGGCGCGGTTGGGCACGAGCGCCGTGAACACGAGGGGAAACATGAGCGCCACTGGCACGAGAATCAGCATGATCACGCGGCCGAGGGTGAGGAACGGGTCTGCCATGGTGGGTCTCCTTGCGGTTTGCCCTTATGCATGCTCCGCCTGCTTCCACAGGCGGTCGATCTGACGGGTGACGATGGTCTCGACCGCGTCGCGGGAGAGACCCGCGATCTTGGCGTCGTTGAATGCGGCGGCGATGCCGGCCTCGATGCGCTTGCGCTCTTCGGCCCGGGGGCCCGACGCCCGCTCAACCGTCGCGATCACCACCGTGCCCCGACCTCGCACCGAGGCGAGAAGTCCGGCATCGGTGAGCTCCCGATACGCCCGCGCGACCGTGTTCAGATTGATGCCGAGGTCGGCGGCAAGCTGTCGAACAGGAGGGAGTTCGTCCCCCGTGGCCAACGTGCCGGCGGCGATGAGGTCTCGCAGGCCGGCCACCATCTGGTCGTGCAGGGGGATCGGGCTGGAAAGAGAAACGGTGAGCATTCACCTCATTGTATCATACACTGATACTTTGTCAAGGACGCTTTGGCTTTGTCGCCCAGATCACCCGGCGGCGCAGGGCGCAGAGTGTCACCGGAGCCCGCAGCCCACACCCGCCGCAGGTGCATATCCATGGCCCGAGTCCCTGGGGCTCTGAGAGGCCCTTCGTCACACCACCCCTCATCCTCCATTCGAATAACCCCCGGGTCGCAAGACGCGGGGGTTGTCGTTTTGGGGATCATCTATGTGGTGCACTTTGGGCCCTCGAGAATGGCAACCGGCGCAGCAGCTGCCTAGGCCGTCGGTGGTTGAAGTCGAACCGTCGGCTTGCTGCCGGACGCGATCAGCGGTTCCGTCGCGCCGCGATGAGCCCGCTGAGGGCCAGCAGCACCGCCGCGCTCGGCGCGGGGATGAAGCTGACCACGAAGTTGTCGTTCAGGCCAACGTTCGTGTACGGATTTCCGCCAGCGCTCGTGCCGTTGGCAGTAAAGAAGCCAAAGCGCATCGGTGCGCCCGCGGCTGAGAAGTCCGGGCCCGGGCCCGAGACGCCGCCCGAGGGATTGATGAGGAACCAATCGCCAGCGACCGGCGTGAACGCGTAGGTCTGCCAGCTTGGTGTGTTGATGGCGTTGCCGGCCATCCAAATCAACCCGTTCTGCTCGACGACGGCTCCGATGGCCGAGAGGCCGTTGATAAAGCGCGCGTCGATGGAGATGCTCAGTCCCGTCAGCGGGCCGCTGGCGGCGGGGTTGTAGGTGAACGCGGTGTAAATGCTCGCGTTGTACGAGCCGCTGTTGTTGGGCCCGGCCGAGTTGCTCGTCTGCCGAGCCGGCCCGTTGTCGCCCGCACCACCGGTCAGCACCTGCGTCGCGCTGCCACCGCCGCTGCCCGGGCCGTAGGGTCGCGCCACAAGCGTCCAGTTCGCGTCGTTGAACGTGCCATCAGAGATGACGACGTTCGCGCTCGCAGTCGTCGACGTGACCGACACGCAGACCATCGCAACAAGGACAGCGGCAGAACAGCAACCTGATCGAAACATCTCAGTCTCCATTCTCGGCCTCACACGGACACACAGACGGCCAATGCCGTCGTGCAATTTAGAGGCATGCAAAGTAGCTACGCAGCAAAATTTGAGTCTACTCGACGGGACCGACTCCTTCAAGGCTTTTCTCGAGCCTTGGGACGTTATAGGACGTTTGAAAGACAAGGGCCCTTCTCAGACACACTCTGCAGTCGCCGTGACCAAAGTCGCACCCTCGGGTGGACGAGCGTGGGCGCTGCAGTTGATGCGTTGAGCCTTCCGCCGGACTGAATCGCCGGCTTCTCCCCGCTTGTCTGATCATCGGACTCCGAGTGACACCCGGCGTCGCCCCGTTCGAGACTGGCTCTCCACGCGCTGTTGAAAGAAACACCCCCGGGCCGCAAGACTCGGGGGTTGCCGTCTCTGGGGAAGGCGTTGGGTTGTCGTGGCGGAGCGGATTCAGACGTCTCGTTGGCGGGACTTGATCCAGGCGAGCACTTGAGCGGCGTTGGTGTCGGGCGGGAAGACCGGGTACCAGAGCTTGCGGATGGTGCCAGAATCGACGAACCAGGCCATGCGGCGCAGCAGCGTGGTGGGGCCGCCGCCTCCGATGGCGTCGATGGCGAACTCGAACGTGGGAAGGCCGATCGCGCGGGTGAGACGGAGCTCGCTGTCCGAGAGGATGGGGAAGGTCACGTGATTGCGCTCGACGAACTCAACTTGGAAATCGACGCGCTGGGTGCTCAGGCCGAAGACCTGCACGCCCTCGGCCTTGAACTCTGCGTGGAGGTCTCGAAATGCGCATGCCTGGGGGGTGCAGCCGCGGGCGCCTGGGATGGCGTCCCACTCGGGGCCGGGAGACTTGTCGGGCACGCCGGTGCGCGGGTAGGCGAAGACGACGGCCGCTGAAAGCTGGGAGAGGTTGACGACGGTTCGGTCGGTGGCGGGTAATGCGAGATCTGGCAAGGCGAGATTCAGCAGGTGGGCGGCGCGGCCGTCGTCGTGTGGAACGGGAAGATTGGTGGGAAGCGCGAATTGAGGGTCCATGCGTGACATTCCTTGCCGCAGCGTACGGAGGCGATGCGCACGGTGCTCCGCCGGTGAGAACGTGCCTTCATCCGCGGCGACGACGGCGCGACGCGTGGCTCGGCGCGCCTGAGTGTGACCGGCCGACTGCACATGTGCCCGCCTACTTGCCCCGCTTGGCAAACAACTGGAGCGTGAAGTCACGAGGCAGCCCCCGCTCCAGTCGGCGGATTGCCGCCTCGAGGTCTCTGACCGCCGCGGCGGTTTCGGGCGGGTTGCCGAGCGCATCGCTGGCCTGCAGCAGCGCCTCAACATGCGCGTGGGGATCGGGATTCAGTTGCGCGTGGTGGAGGAGCCACTTCGGGTCGGCGTCGATCTCGGCGATCGTCACGCGGATCGATCCGGCAAGCGGGCCGGCCCACGCAGCGTCGCGCTGCGCGGGCGTGGCGCGGGCGATCAGTTTCGCGCATCCGAATCGATACAGGGGTTGCTCGCTGGCGATCGTGCGCTCAAGATCGGCGCTGAACCCCGGAACCTGCAGAGCCCGCGTGATGAGCAGGGCGCACGTCGCGTCGTCCGGAGCTTCGGGAAGCCTCGCGGCGAAGACCCACAGCGGCGTCTCGGCGCCTGCCTCGGCCACGTCCGACACGATGCGCTCGGCGATCGGAGTCTCGCGGATCTTCCGCCACTTCTCGTGGAACGCCTGATCCGACACGCGGGTTGCCTCGCGATTGCTCGCACGCTGCAGCATCGCCGCGCGGAGGCCGAGCGACCCGAGCACGTAGCCGGCAAGTGCGCCAACGACCAACACGCCCCCGATCCCGCGCAACAGGGCGAGCCCGCGTGGTGACGACGGCACCATCCACGCGCACACCAGCAACAACAACACCGTCGCCAGCGGCACCAGCACGCCGCACACGACGCCGATCGGCACCACCGCCCGCCCGAACGTGTTTTTCCCCTCCATCCACACGCCCAGCGCCCCGCCCGCGGCAAGGCACACCCCGAGCATCACGACCGTTGCGATCGCCGTCGGCACCAGCGGCGTGCCGCTGACCCAGTCAAAGCCGCCCCGCCCGACGCAGATCCACGTCGCGAGCATCAGCGCGACGCTGGAGATCGCAATGCCGATGATCGGCACCACCAGCCCCATCGCCTGCTGGCCCGTCGGCGGTGCGTTCGCATATGCCCCGCTCAGCGCCGCGTTCAACAGCACGCCCAGCACCCAGACGAGAACCAGCAGCGTGATGAGAACTGACGCGATCATCGAGCGTGTTTCTTTCGAGCGATACCCATCGGCGCCTGTGGGTGTCAGAGTGAAGAACGTCTCAGTCTGGCCCATCGATCACCTCGCCAGCTCTTCAGGCGTCGGGCGGATCAGATTGAGCGACAGTGCGTGCACCGGCGGCAAGCGCCCCATCACGTGGTTGGTCAGCCCGTCGAACCGCCCGATGCCCGCCTCGGCGCACGCGAAAGCGATCAGGTCAATGTCCCCGCTGACGAGGATCGTGATCTGCAGCCGGTTGATGCGCCGGTCGGCGCCCAGCGCCGCGATCGCGTTCAAGAACGCCGGCGTCACACACGCCTCAAACGGCAGTTCCCGAGCAACGTCCGCCGCCCGCGAGGCATCAACCGCCCACCACAACGCGTGCCGCAGCGCTTCGCGCTCCCCGGCGAATCGATCTCGCATATCGCGCAGCGCCCGCGCCTCGGCGAACATCGCCAAGGCGCTCTGCGTGCCGGTGCCGTCGCGTGCGCACACCTCGATCGTGTCGCAGACCCGCATCATCAGCTCCCGCTCAGCGTCCCCGCTGTGCGTCGCCTCGGGCATGATCGCCATCACTGCGCGCCGGATCATGCGGCCACCGAGAAGAGCCTGGCCGCAGAGGGGGAGAGCTTCAAGTTGCGCCGAGTCGGCGAAGGCGGGCATCGTCCAGGTTCCGGCGAGAGAAGATCGCCCCCGCCTATGAACGCGAGGTGAGGGTGTCGTTCGAGATGCGGATCGAGTCTCTGTCACACTGACAACTGAATCGTCGGCTGCCTGAAACAGAAACACCGGACAATTCAGTCGAGACTGATGCGTTGTGGGTGATGAATCCTTCGACACGAATTCGATATCCCTGAATACCTGCCGAACAAAGAAATCCGAATGCAGATCTGCATGGAACGATTCAACATCCGCACATGGTGCGTACGCAATGCAGCCCTTCACGCGCGGATCGTATTCTGCTGCAAGCAATGCGAGTGTACCCGCGGAGCTGTGACCGGCAACGTAGATTCGGTTCGGATCCACTTCGGGGTAACTCAGTGCAAAATCGATGGCTCGAGCTGTGTTGGTAACCCCATATCGAGCATCGCGAAACTGGCGATAGGCCTCCACCATCTGAGCGTCATTCGCGTTATCCACATCCGCAATGCCGCCATCAATCGAATACTTGATTGTCAGAAAGCCGGCTTCCGCATACGGCAGTGTTTCGTCATGGTAGCTGCTGTCATCAATCATGTTTCCCATCAGCAGATTTGTGCCCGCAGGAGCAACGAGAATACAACCAAGACTCCTTTGAGCGTGATTCCCTGGGGGCATGTAGACCTGCAGCTGAGTCGAGCCTCCCGGGGAACCAGGTGACTGAAACGACGTCAACCCGGTCATCACTCCATTTCCCACCTGCTGATTCAATGCAGGCTTCGCCGGTATCGGCGGCGTAGACGCCCCGGGAAGTCCGATCGCTGTCGCTGGCCCAAAAGCTGACTCGCGTGTCGAACCACCTCCCATAAACTTTATGGCAACAAATACCATCACAGCCACAACCGCAACACCGCCAAGTCCGCCAATGATCGGCAGCCACGGCACGCTGGATTTTGACCGAGGTCGACTTCTGGAGGAACCTCGCTGTTGTGACATCACAGATGGGTGC
>JALHNK010000135.1 GCA_022843565.1 Phycisphaerales bacterium | reverse complement strand
CGCACGGAGCACCCCATGCCAAAGACCTCCCCCACCCCACCGCCCCCACAGCCCACCATCCTCCAAGGCACCCTTGACGTCATGCTGCTTTCGGTCCTCAGCCGCGCCGAGGCCCACGGCTACGCCATCGCTCGCGAGATCGAACGCCGCAGCAACAACGTCTTGGCCATCGAAGAGGGCTCCCTCTACCCCGCACTCCACCGCCTCACCAAGCGCGGCGACCTCACCGCCGACTGGCGCATCAGCGAGACCGGCCGTCGCGCCCGCTACTACCGCCTCACCGCCGACGGCAAACGCCGCCTCGCCGAGCAACGCTCGCTCTGGGACCGCCTGTCCGGCGCCGTGAACGGCGTGATCAGCGACGAACCGCTCACCAACCCCAGCGCGTCCTTCGCCTGAGACCGCCGGCTCCCGTCGCGTCGCCGCGAGCCGTTTCGTCTGCTTCACGCCTCAAGCCACACGCCTCCCACACGCACCGCCGGAGCCTCGCCCATGCGACTGGTCCGACTCATCCTCGGCGATCATGACCCTCGCTCTCGGCAAGAGATCGAGCACGACATCGACGACGAGCTCGAGTTTCACCTCGAGCAACTCGTCGCCGAGGAGCGTGCACAGGGCAAGCCCGCAGACGCCGCGCGCCAGGAAGCCCGGCGCCGCTTCGGCTCACTCGAGCATTACCGCAAACTCTGCCTCAACGTCAACCTCAAGGAGCGCATCATGCTGCAACGAATCAACCTCGGCTTGTTGGTACTCGTGGCGCTGGGCCTGGGGCTCACCGCATGGCAAACCTGGGCGGCGCAATCACGCACCGCCGACGCCGTGGAAGGGCTGACCAGGCAACTGGCGCAGATGCGTGAGATGCAAGCGCCAGCCGCGGCGGCAACCGGGGTGGTCACGACAGCGCCGACGGTGACGATCGCCGGCGACGGAATCCGCGGCGGCGTCTACGCGATCCCAACAGAGGGACTGACGCTGAAGCGACTTCTGGCCGCGGCAGGCTGGGATGGCAAGTACCCGCTCAACGCTCGCATTCAACGTCGCAATCGCGAGGGCTCCGACACCGCGATCGGAGTGCCGTGGGGAGGACTCAGCGGCAAGGTCGCCCCGATCGATCCGCCGCTCGAACCGGGCGATCTCATCTTCGTCAGCGAGCTCGAAGGGACACCAAACCCCGTCACCATCGCGCGCGCCAAGCCGGATGAGCACGGCCGAATCGCGGAGCTGACGTTCACGCCGCGGGTGCTCGACACGTTCGGCTCGCTTCGCGATGAGTGCTTCGCGGCGTACGACCGCGCTTCGGCCGACGCGGGGCTCACGCCACTCGCCGCCCGAAGCGAGACGATTCTCGTCGTCGGTGCGGTCGACCGGCCCGGTGTCTACGTCCTGGACAAAGTCACGTCCAGCCAGAGTAAGGTGTCGCTGCTCGATGTTCTCCGCGCCGCGGGCGCGAGCCCTGATATCACCTCGTATCGCGTGTTCAGGCGCGCGCGGCCGGAATCCGGTGGCGAACGAACGTTTCCGGCGGCGACGCTGTTCTCGAGCACGGAGTACCTTGCGACCAGTGACACCGTCGTCATCGCCTGGAAAGAGAAACGTTGGAGCGACGGTCCCCCATGGACCGACCTGCAACTGCTTTCGGACAACGACGGGACGCGTCATCTCTATTCGAGCTTTACGCCCGAAGCGGCCGCTCAGATCAAGCGTTGGGAGGACTACAAGAAAATCATCGGGCCGCGGCAGTTCGCGACCCGGGCTGATGAGCACTTGGCGTTGTCAATCACTGATCTCGACCTCATCCGGAACGCGATCGATATTGACGAGATCTCCATGAGTCCGCGCCGACTCATCGGCGGATTCCTCGCGGGATCGCAAGTGAACGTTGAACTCCGCCGTCTCCTGACCGATCGGCCGGGGCCGTCTGGAGACTTTCGGATGAATGTGCTCAGCCGTCCCGATCCTGACGCTCGCCGCGTTCGCCTACGCGTGACCGTGTACGACCGAGTCGCCAAGAACTCCACGCCGCTCGTCGATCTGCCCTATGACGAAGCCGTGAAATCGGACTTCGTCGTGCCCGATGGAGCGCTCGTTCGGATCACCGATACTCCGCAATGATGAACGACGACACGCCAATACAAAGTCGATCGATGCACACACGCATCGATCGTCTTTGTATATGCCATTTGTGAGCTTGACTTGATCGCCCCCGCTCCCGGCTACCATCGCCCCCAGTGATCCGCCTCACGGATCGGTTCGATGATCTGCCACTGGACGCCCGCGCACCACCCGCTCGAGCGTCACCCCGGAGCCCCTCAATGCGCACCAAGACCGCCCCCAAAAAGCCCGCCGCCAAGTCCGCCGCGAAGTCATCCCCCAAGCCCGCCACAAAGCCCAAGCCCGCGACGAAGTCCAACGGCACCACCAGATCCAACGGCATCGCCCCGCGCACCGCCGGCACCGCCAGCACCACCAAGCGCGCCCGCGCCGGCTCCATGCTCACCCACGAGACCGAGCACCTCTTCAAGGCCGGCGAGATCACCAGCGAGCGCCCCTACATCTACGTCAACGGCAAGATGCAGCCCAAATCCAACGCCATGGTCTCCGTCTATGACCACGGCCTGCTCTACGGCGACGGCGTCTTCGAGGGCATCCGCATCTACAACGGCAAGATCTTCAAGTGCGGCCAGCACATGGAGCGCCTCTGGCGCTGCGCCGAGATGATCCGCCTCCGCATCCCCGTCTCGCGCGATGAGATGGTCCAGATCATGCGCGACTGCATCAAGGCCAACGGCATCGTCGATGGCTACATCCGCCTCGTCGTCAGCCGCGGCTACGGCACCCTGGGCCTCGACCCGCGCAAGTGCCCCGTCGCCGGCGTCATCTGCATCGCCGATCAGATCGCCCTGTACTCGCCCGAGCAATACGAGAAGGGCATGCGCATCATCGTCGCCAAGCGCCCGCGCACACCGATCGAGTGCCTCGACCCGCGCGTCAAGAGCCTCAACTACCTCAACAACATCCTCGGCAAGGTCGAAGCCATCGATCAGGGCTGCGACGAAGCCATCATGCTGAACCTCGACGGCTTCGTCGGCGAGTGCACCGGCGACAACATCTTCATCATCCGCGGCGGCAAGGTCTACACCCCCCCCACCGAGTCCGGCATCCTCGAGGGCATCACCCGCCGCTTCGTCATGGATCTCTGCGCCGACATGGGCATCCCGTGCATGCTCAAGAACATGAAGCCCGAAGAGGTCAAGAGCGCCGACGAAGTCTTCCTCACCGGCTCCGCCGCGGAGATCATCGCCGTCACGCAGATTGACGACATCAAGATCGGCCCCGGCGGCGAGGGCCCCGTCACCAAGCAACTCCGCTCCGCCTTCCGCGCCGTCGTCACCGGCGCCCACGTTCCTGAGGATTGATCGATGGTGGCCCGCCGCTCCGGGTGGCCCGCCTCTCCGAGGCGGGCGCAGGCCAACCCGCGAGCACGCACCGCCCCCACCAACCCAAAGCCCCACACACTCCGTTCGCACTCCATTCGCCTCACCACCGCCCCTGCCCTCGCAGGGGCGTTTTCATTGCCGCTGACCCCTCCGCCGCCTCGCACGCTCGCACCCGATTCACCCACTCCACCAACGCGCCACGGAATAACCCGCCCCGCCTCTCGATCCTGCATCTAAACCCCGCACCCATCGGAATCACTCGTAAGGACCGCGGCTTGCTCCCGCTCGCCGCCCTCCTTTCGCAGCCGACCCGCGGCCTTGTTCGCCGCGAACATCCCAAAGACTGGATCGCCCAATGCGGACCACGTTGACCCACCCGCGCCCCGCCGCCCCCCGCTCGCTCCGTCTCTCACCGGCGATCCTGCTGGGTGCCACCGGCCTCGCCGCCGCGGCTTTGGCGATCAACACGCCCCGCGCGCACGCCGACTTCGTCTTCTCCGGCTTCGTGTCCAACTCCAGTTGGCACGACGACACCGACGTCAGCTTCCGCTTCGGCTACTCCTCCGCCTCGCACTACGACCGCGGCTGGGCGCACAACTCCTGGCGTCCGTGGTGCGATCCGTTTGATCGCGCCTGGTATCGCCCCATCTACTACCGCCCGGTTGTCTACTACCCCGCGCCCGTCATCATCGCACCCGCCCCGCGATACGCCTGGGTGTGGGACGGCTTCAGCTACCGCTGGCGCCTCGTCGGTGACTGCGCACCTGCGCCGGTCTTCGCCGGCAGCGCGTATTGCGATGACGTCGTCGTCGTGAGCCCGACGCCGGTGTGTGATGACCCGTGGTTCTACTCGCCGCGCACCATCGTCACGTATACCTCGTTCAACCGCCCGTACCGCTGGTATCGCGATGATTGCCACGCGATCTCCCGCGTCAGCACCACCATTGTCTACTCCACCAACGACTGGTGGGACGATTGCGACGATTGGGGCAACCGCTTCAGCGTCTCGATCACCGTCGGCAACGCCTCCCCCTTCCGCCACGGCTCGCCCTGCTACACGCCCTTCCGCCACCCGCGCAGCGTGCGCCACGTCCCGCTGATCATCAATCAGCCCAGCGTCGTCATCAACAACCCCACGATCATCATCAACAACCCGCCGGCCCCGGTCGTCGTCGCAGAGCAGAACGACCGCAATGATCGCAATGACCGGAACGGGCGAACCGATCGCACAGATCGCACAGACCGTGATCCCCGCGCGCCGCGTTTGGACGCTCGCGTCAATGAGACCGGCCCCACCAGCAAGGGCCAGAACGCCGTCGCTCAGACGCTCCCCGCCGCGGGCGCGCTGCCGATCGCAAACCCCAGCCGCACCGCCCGGAGCGAGCAGGGCACAACCCGCGCCAGCGAATTCCCCGTGGCCACCGCGAGCCCCGCACCCAGCAACGCCAGCAGCCCATCGACTTCGCCCACAGCGAACCCCGCCAGCATCATCCGCGAGCCCGCGATCGCACGAGAGACCGACTCCAAGAACATCCCCGATGTCATGGGCGATCGCGTCGGACGCACCATCGCGGACACGACGCCATCATCCACGCGCCCCGCTTCGTCATCGCCCACGCCGCAGACCACGCCGACCGCACCCGCAGTCGCAATCGCGCCCGCAATCGCACCTGCACCAACGCCGACGCGTGAGACTCGCACCGTCGCCATCGCGCCCGAATCCGAGCACGCAGAGCCCGTTGACGTGAAGGGCGATCGCGCCACTCGCGCGACGCGGCCAAACGTCGAAACCACCGAGCCCTCGCCCGCACCGCGTATCGAAACCCGCGCACCCGATCGCGCCGTCAGCGACGAACGAGACACGAAGCCCCAGGCCCAGCCCGGCGCAATCACACGCAACACGCTCCGTCGCACCGGCAACGACGCCGCCCCCGCGTTCGACTCGCCCTCAACCAAGCCGACAAAGACCGAGTTGCCCAAAACGAAGCCCGACGCCGAGCCCCTGGCGCCCGCGACTCCCGTCGCAAACCCGGCACGCGACGCCAAGCCAATCAAGATGGTCGACTCGCGCGAGCTCGGCCGCCGCGGCGTGCCCGGCGCCTCCCCCTCAGCCTCGCCCTCGCCAACCGCCCGCACCAAGACCGACGCGCCGTCATCCGAAGGCACGGCCGTCTCTCCGGCCCGCATCCCCCGCGCCAGCAACCCGTCACCCGCGCCCTCGCCGGACGCCAAGCCCCTCACCCCCGAGCCGGCACGCCCGCGCACCGCGCCCCAGGATGTGCCCGTCCGCGCCGTGAAGCCCACGCCGACGCAATCGCCGGCACCGATGCCCGCGCCAAACGCGACGCGCCGCGAGCTGCCCGCGCCGGCGCCCTCACCGTCACCCGTGTCCGCACCCTCGATCAAGCCGACACCGTCCAACGAGCCGCGCATCGTCGCGCCGGCATCGCCATCGGTGTCGCCCGAGGTCAAGCCGCGCGTTGTGTCGCCCATGACTCCCGCGGATTCGCGGGACATGAAGCCGCGCGAACCCCGCGTCGTCGCGCCCATCGCAAACCCGCCGAAGGCCGAGCCCGCTCCGCGCACCGTCGCGCCCATCACCGTCCCGCGCAACGCACGCCCGGCGGAGCCTCTCGCGCCATCGCCCTCCCCCACCACCTCTCCCTCGCGCACCATCGCCCCCGCACCCCCCGCACCCGCTGCGCCCAAGGGCATCACGCCCAACCCGACTCGCTCGCCGCGCGTCGTGTCGCCGATGACTCCCGCGCCGCGTCAGCCGGACTCAATCGGACCGTCGAAGTCACCGAGCCCGGTCATCGCCCCGAGCGACGACTCTGAAGACCGCAAGCCCCAGCGTAACGACCGCCCCTTCCGCGAAGTGAAGCCCCGCCAGTCACCATTCGCCACGCCGTCGCCAGAGTTCAGCCCGGCGCGCCCGGCGCCGATCGCCCCCGAGCGCACTCGCACGCCGAGCCGACAGATCAACGTCCCGTCCCCGGCGCCGGCCCCCGTGGCGAACCCCTCTCGCGCTCCGCGTGGCCCTGAAGCCACTCGCCAGCCGCGCCAGGCCCCGCAAGCTCCTCAGGCGCCGCTGCCCAAGCAAGCCGCGCCATCGGCCCCTTCGCCCCCGCGCGCTCCGGCCGCCGCCCCCGCGCCCGCCCCGTCAAAGCAGCCGCCCGCACCGCCCTCCAAGAAGGAAGAAGAGTGAGTCCCGGGTCAGCGGTATCTCAGCTCTCCCATCAACAAAGCGGGCCGCGACACATGTCGCGGCCCGTTCTCAATTCAACACGCTCGTTTCGAATCACCTGGCGATCGCACACGCCCGCCTCAGCCGCCGCGCCGCAAAGAGCCGCTTCGGTGCGCGCTCATCTCACCGCCCGTTGCGAAGCGTGATCATCCGTTGCTGCCCCTGAGACAGTGTGATCAACCGCACCCCGCGCCGCACGCTCACAGCCTTCATCGCCTGCGTGAAGTCGTCAATGCTCTTGATCTCGACGCCGTCGATCCGCAGGATGACATCTCCAGCACGAATGAACCCCGCGCCCGGTGAGCTGGCGTTCACCGCCTTCACCATCACGCCCACCGGCTTGCGCAGCCCGGCAGCCTCTGCCAACTCGTCGGTCATCGGCACCACCGCCACGCCGAGCTCGTTGTCGGCGCTCACCACGCCCGCCGCGGCTTGAATCGCCCGCTCATCACGCTTGCCCGCAGTCGCAGTGATCGCCATCCGCTTGCCGGCGCGGAAAACGTCCATCGCCACCGGTCGGCCCGGCAGCACCGAAGCAATCGCGATACGAAGCTGGCTCTCAGACGAGATCGGTCGCCCGTTGACCGCGACGATCACGTCCTCGGCTTGCAGGCCCGCCTTCGACGCCGGCCCATCGCTCATCACGTTTGTCACCACCACGCCATCGCCCGAGAATCCGAGCGACGCCGACGTCTTCTCATCCAGATTCTGGAACCCCACGCCCAGCCACCCGCGCTGCACCTCACCCGTTGAGCGCAGCGACTCCATCACGGCGCTGGCCATGTTCGCCGGCACCGCGAAGCCGATCCCCATGTACCCGCCGCTGCGGCTGAAGATCGCGGTGTTCATCCCGATCACTTCGCCCTTCAGATTCACCAGCGCCCCGCCAGAGTTCCCCGGGTTGATCGCAGCGTCGGTCTGAAAGAAGTCGTCATACCGGTTATCGCGGCTCGAACCCGGCCCGTTGGGCAGCGACCGCCCCTTGGCGCTGATGATCCCCGCCGTGACCGTCTGATTCAGCCCGAACGGGTTGCCGATCGCCAGCACCCACTCGCCAACGCCGACCTGATCGCTGTTGCCGAGCTTCGCAAACGGCAGCGACGTCCCCTCGATCTTCAGCACCGCGACGTCCGTCTCCGGATCGCGCCCGATCAGCGTCGCCTCAAACTGCCGATCGTTGGCCATCGTCACGCGCAGCTCATCGGCACCCTCGATCACATGGTTGTTTGTCAGAATGTAGCCGTCGGTCGAAACGATGATCCCCGAGCCGAAGCTCGACGCCGGCTGCGGCTGCGCAAACGGCATCCCAAAGAACCGGCGGAACTCCTGCTCACGCGGGTCCACCGCCATCGTCCGCCCCGGGTTCTTCTGCGCCGTGATATGCACCACCGCCGGGGTCACGTCCTTCGCGACGCGCTGGAACGCGCTCGAAAGCTCCGTCGCCAGCTTCAGCGATGGCTCGATGTCCTGGCCTGCGCTGGTGCTGAGGCTCGGCTTCGCATCGTCCGCCAGCGCCTTGGTTCCGGCGAAGAGCGCAAGCGAGAGCGCTGTCATCGCGACAAACGACATCGAGCCTGAACGCCTGCCACGATGAACACGTCGATCCATGCGAACGTCTCCTGATCATCAGATCGTCACGCGCCGCTACGCCCCACGCGCAGCCGAGCACCCGCATTCCACGCCGCCAGCGGTTGCGCCGGCGCGCTTGCAGAAATCCCGTCCCCAACGTGAATCAGGGACGGAAGCCGACGGCGTCGGATTCCCTCCGCGGCCGCCGGGGTTGATTGCTTCCTTGTACGCCTTGACCGCCGCTCGGGTTCACCAAACGCCGTTCAAACGTTCTACTTCACGACGCCGCGATCGTCACCTTGCGGGGCTGCGTCTGCGGCTTGCGCTCCAGGCTCACACGCAGCACGCCGTCCTTCAGCGTCGCGCTGACCTTCTCCTGATCAAAGCTGTCGCTGATGCGCACGTGCCGCTCGAACTCGCCGGCACGCAGCTCGTCCAGCGCCACCTCCGCGCCGCTGGGCACCATGCGCACGCGGTTGCCCTTGATCGTCAGCACGTCGCGCTCGATCGTGATCTCGATCGCGTCCATCGGCACGCCCGGCAAATCCAGCTCGACGTGCGCGCCGCCCTCATCGGTCCACACCGCCATCGGCACACGCACGCCCCGAGCCTCCGTCGCCCGCGGGCGCATGATCGAGCCGAGCACCGCGTCAAACTCCGCGATCGCCTGCGCAATCGCCGGGTGCGAAGCAACATCACCAACAACAGTTCGAGGCTGGCAGTTCATACTCATCTCCTTGGTTGCGGACCAAACACAGTTCGATGGTGACGCACGCGCGTTCACCGCTCCACCCTGAGGCCAGACGCACCGTCACTCTCCACGGGTTCTACGCGTGCGAGTCCGGTGTACCCGGTGCTATTCAAACCTCGTGCCAGCCCCGCGAACCGCCCATACGCCCCCGAGAACGCCATCGGACCTTGGCCCGCCGCACGCTTGGCAGCCGCCACCGGTTCCGGGCCTGCCATTCTGACTCTCAGCCACACCATCGCCAACCAAACACCCCCACCCGCCCATTCCCCCCTTGGCCCCAACTTCCCAGTCAACGAAACCCGCCATCGCCAGTCGCATCGCATGAAGCTCCACGATCCACGGTCCACGCATCGCGCCGCCGCGCATCGGCCCCGCCCCGCTATTGTGTTCTGTTGCGAAGAACACCGCCAAGCGCCACGCCTCCCCGCCGCCCCCCCCCCCCATGAACCCC
>JALHNK010000134.1 GCA_022843565.1 Phycisphaerales bacterium | reverse complement strand
TGCGCAAGCGCACCGGTGCCGAGCCGTTCGTGATGGTCGAGCACTACGGGCGTGCGAGCCAGATGGCGTTTTATCTGAAGGGCCAGCCGCGGGTGGTGTGCGCGTCCAGCTTTGTCGGCGGGCGGCGCGTGCAGCAGGATTTCTGGCCCGATCATCGCCCCGATTGGCCCGCGCTCCGCGGCCGCGCCGCCGTCGTCGTGGATTCATTCAACCGCGCGGATCTCTGGCGATCGTGCTTCGCGAGCGTCGAACCACTCGGCGAGCTCCCCGGCGGCACGCGAGGCACCCGCTTCGCGTTTCTTTGCGAGGGCTTCACCGGCCTCGAGCAGCCGGCGAGCGTCGGATATTGAGACCGAGTCGCGCGAGCCCTCGCTCAGCGAACCGGCTTCATCGTGTCGATCGGCGCGGGCTTCGGTGCTGGCGCTTTGGTTTGCGATGTCGCGATCGCATCAACCGGTACCTTCAAGAAGATGTACGGCCCCTTGACCGCGCCCCACACCTGCTTGCCCGACGCATCAAAGCCGCGATCCCACGACTGCAGCATCGTCTTCGTCATCGTCACCTCGCTGGTAGCGTACGACGCGCCGCGCAGCGTGGATTTGCACGAGTCCCCAGCGGTGCTGCCGATCCACGAGCCGGACTTCTCGTCGCGTGTGAGCGTGATCGCGCAGCCCTCACGCGCCACCAGCTTGTCGGGCGTCAGGCCCTTCAGCGGCTCCGGGAGCTTCCAAGCCCCGGCGTAGTTCTTCACCACCTCATCCATCGTCCCCGGCAGCTCAAAGACCTCGGACTTCACGCGATCCTCGCTCCCCGGCAGGGCCGAGAGCCGGTACACGCGCTGGCGATACGGCTTGTCGGCCATGCCCGCCATCGCCTGTTCGACGTAGATCCACGGGCCATCGGCGCGCTGGGGCCAAACCTCAGCCGTGTGCAGCGTGATGGTGAAATACTCCGGTTCCGCCGCGGCTTGCGCAGACGAGTCAAACGAGCCCACGAGGTTCGACCGCACCTCGCTGATGTTCTGGCGATCACTGCGAGCGCAGCCGCCCAGAGCCAAGAGACCCGCGAGCATCGCGAGTCCGAGAAATGCGGTCGACCGTTGAACGATCAGGCGTCCTTGAGCGTGGGGGTTCATAGATCTCGGACGATAGACCGGCCCAGAGATCAGCAAAATGGTGGCCCCGGAGACGTCTCACGCGATCCGGGTGGTGAGTTCGTGGATCGACGTCGGTAGAAACACTGGGAACATGGGTAGTTTTGATACGTTTGAACGGTTTGCAAGGCCCACGCGGGATCCGGCGTTAGTCTTGCTGAGTCGCGAGTTTCGCTGGGCCTTGGTCGTTCATCGTCACGCCGCGACTGCGGGAAAGGTCGAGTTGAACTGGCTGCGTTCCCATGCCGAGCCGATCACTACCATGGAATCTTCCATGAGCACGATCCGTGTTTGCATGCAGCAGCCCTCGCTGGCCAAGTACCGCATCCCGGTTATGCGTGAGCTGGCGTCGCGCCCGAAGTTGTCGCTTCACGTCTACTACGGCACCGCCCAGCGACTGAAAAACGTCGAGCCCTCGGGCTTCGGCGGCACGCACCTGAACACCTGGTTCTTTCCGTGGCCGTTGCAACTGGAGTGGCACCCGCTGCCTCTGGGCACGATCAGCCGGAAGAAGTTCGATGTCATGATTCTCGGCTGGAACACGCGTCATATCAGCCTCCTGCCGTACATCCTCAAGGCCCGGTGGGCCGGCATTCCCGTGGTCATCTGGGGCCAGGGTGCCAGCAAGCACGAGGGCGCGTTCCGGCGCTGGTTCCGCTGGACCGTCAGCAAGCTCAGCTCCGCCATCATCGTCTACAACCACTCGGTCGCCGATGAGCTCGTCCGCGGCGGGCACGATCGCCAGCGCATCTTCGTCGCGCAGAACACGATCGATCAGGCCGATATCCAGGCGGCGCGAGAGCACTGGCTCTCGCGACCGGAAGAGCTCGCCGAGTTCCGGCGCGTCAACGGCCTCGGCCACGGGCCGCACTTCATCTTCCTGTCGCGCCTCGAGCTGGACAACCGCACGGACCTGCTGATCCACGCCGTCCACGCGATGCGTGCCAAGCACCCGAACGTGCGGGCCACGATCATCGGCTCGGGCATCGCCGAGCCCAGCCTCAAGGCGTTGACCGAGCAGCTCGGGCTTACGGAGAACGTGCGGTTCACCGGCGCGATCTACGAGGACGTGAAGCTCGCGCCGTGGTTCCTCAGCGCCGACGCGTTCGTCTACCCCACCAACGTCGGCCTGTCGCTGCTGCACGCCTTCGGCTTCGGCCTCCCGGCGGTCGTCGGCGACAACATCAAGGCCCACAACCCCGAGATCGAGGCCCTGCGCCCCGGCGAGAATGGCGACGTCTTCAAGCACAACGACCCAAAGGACCTCGCGCGCGTGCTCGACGAGCTGGTGAGCGATCGCGCCCGCCTGGCCCGGCTGTCTC
The DNA here is from genome assembly GCA_022843565.1 of Phycisphaerales bacterium. Taxonomy (GTDB): domain Bacteria; phylum Planctomycetota; class Phycisphaerae; order Phycisphaerales; family UBA1924; genus JACVCS01. The sequence goes on along the minus strand of JALHNK010000134.1, from coordinate 7,159 downwards.
GCGCCGCGCACACCACCGCGACGCGCGAGTTCACGCTGACGCGGATGGTCGATGGCGCCGAAGCCGCGGTGAGGTTCGCTGTTGCCGAGCCGCTGCTCCGCCGGATCGCAAGCGCGACGCCGGAAGCGCCGATCGAGGCCTACTAGACAGCCCCGTCGATCATGCCTCGATGTCTTCTGCGGTCACGTGTTCTGTGCGCTCTGGCCCAGCCCGCCACCTCACTCGTCGCCGGTGTTGGAGACGAGGAAGAACCGCGCGATCTTGACGCCGAAGTGCTGCTCATCGCCCTCGCGCTGGAAGACGTATTCGCCCTCCATGGTGCCCCAGGCGCTGGTGAGATGGCAGAACGAGGCGTACTCGAACGTCTGGCCGGGGCGGATGACCGGTTGCTGGCCGACGACGCCCTCGCCGCGGACCTCGTTCTCGCGTCCGTTGGCGTCAACGATTTTCCACGCGCGGGCCAGGAGCTGGGCGGTGATGGTGGATTCGTTCGTGATGCGGACGCGATAGCCGAAGACGAACTGGCGAGCGCCGGGGTCCGAGTGATCGGGCACGAAGCTGGGGAAGACACTGACGCGGAACCCGCTGGATTCGCACTCGGACCCCTTGCACATCGCACGTGCGGTCACGCGGGCGCTGGGTGTTGAAGTGGTCATTGGCGTGGCTCCCGAATCCGTGGGCAGGTCTGAGTGTAGCGTTCGATTTCGCGTTGTCCGCTCGAATCCGATCAACATTCCCGATGGAAACCCGAGTTTCGTGTGAAGATGGGGTGTGCGTGAGAAGACAGCGAGAGCGGAGCCGTGCGTGTACGCCGCGAGATGTCATCGCATCGCGCTCCGTGGAGTACCCGCTTCGAGCGGGCCCGATGTCCTACGCATCGTCGCGCGAGTACTCGCCCCACGTCGTGGAGGTCTCGCTCACACGCACACGCTCCAGCCGCACGCCGGCGGGGAAGCGGTAGACGCAGCCGCGATCGTCGCGATACTCACGCCCGCTGGCAAGCTCGCGCTCCACCACGTCAAAGAGACGGCGTGCCATCACCTCCGTCGTCGGGTCCACATCAAACACCACCACGCGGCTGTCGCGACGCTGCAGTTCCTCCCGCATCGGATCCGAGGCGTTCACCGCCATCGCGTGGTCCAGCTCGTCCAAATGGGCCTTCATCGCCAGCTTCAGCGCCTTGAAGTCGCACACCATGTCCCCGGCGTCCAGCGCCTTGGCGCTCAGCACCACATCCACCCGACGGCTGTGCCCGTGCGGAAAACGGCAAAGCCCCGGGTGCTTCGAGAGCATGTGCCCGGACTCGATCTCAAACGACTTGCAAACGCGATAAGGCATGGGGAGTGGTCAGTGGTCAGTTGTCAGCAGTCAGTGTTCAGCAGTCAGTGGTCCGTTTCAATGCCTCGGCCCGCTCTTATTTGCCATTTGCAAATTTGCCAATTTGCCATTTTCCCCCCCTCCCCTCCCCTCCCGTCCGTGTACGGTCTTTTGTCTCCCCTCTGCGTTCCACTGAAGTCCCTGCGTCCTCTGCGTGCTCCGCCGCGAGCTCGCCGATCGCATCGGGCCGGGGCATCTTTGACGCGAAAGTCGCGCCGGTCGAGTCCAGAACCTGCCGGTGTTTGAAACCGAGGGCCACTTCGTCCGATATACAGCGTTGGTCGTGCCGACGCGGCTGTTCGGGTGTTGACCCGAAATCTCCCGCGCGGCACGCGTCGAATCCGGCCCCAGCCCGCGTCTGACGGTGATCCGTCGCGGCGAACGAGAACTCTTTGAAAGGACCGACATGCAGCTTGGGATGAAGTGTCTTGGCGTCGCGGCTTCCGCCCTCATGGTTTTCGCCGGCAGCGCCCACGCGCTGCCGTCACTCATGGACCGCATCCCCTCCGACGCGCTGGTGTCGATCGTCGTGCCCAACCCCACCGCGCTCGAAGCGTCATTCAAGAAGGCCGCGACGAGCATGGGCCTGCCCGCCGGCAGCGAGATGAATCTCGAGGCCCTGATGCAGGTCATCGGCATCGCCGATTCGGTCAAGGCCGACGGGCCGGTCGGGCTCGCCGTGAAGCTCCCGGTCCGTGACAAGGACGGCGGCGAGCTGCCCGAGGATCAGCAGAACGTGGTGATTCTCGTCCCGGTGAAGGACTACGCCGCGTTCACCAAGGCGCTTGGCGCCGAGGGCGACGCGGAGATCCTGACGGTGAACATGGGCGACGGGCCGGCGTTCGCCCGCAACATCGGCGACGGCTACGCCGCCGTGAGCAAGAACAAGACGTTCCTGACGTCGTTCAAGGGTGAGAAGGGCCAGCTCGCCGGGCACAAGGCCCGGGTGAGCGCCAGCGCCGACAGCGTCGCCGATCGCTCGGATGTCGTGATCCTGGTCAACGTCGAGACCGGTCGCCAGGTGATCATGGACGGGCTGAAGCGCTCGCGTGAAGAGATGCAGAACAACATGGCCATGATGGGCGACGGCGCCCCGGACATGGGCCCGCTGAACGCGATGGTTGACTCGTTCGTCGAGCAGTCACGCTCGCTGGTCCTCGGGCTCAAGCTCGACGACGCGGGCATCTCCGCCGATGCGGTCTCGACGTTCATGGAGGCGTCAAACTTCGCCAAGATCGCCGGCGCCAGCGGCAAGTCCGTCGAGCTCATGGGCCGCCTGCCCAAGACCGACTATCTCATCGCCGGCGCGCTGGATGTCTCCAGTGACTCGATCCGCAACTTCATTTCCGGCCTGCCGATCCCCAAGCAGGCCGGCGGCGATGCGCTGCAGCTCACCGACGCGCTGAAGACCATGAACGGCGCGTCGTTCTCCCTGGGCTTCAACCCCGGCGGTGTCATGGCCGGGCTCCTCACTCGCACCGTGAGCTTCGTGAGCTCGCCCGACCCCGCCGCGGCGATCAAACAGCTCCAGGCGTCGATGGTCCGCATGACCGAGGCCAAAGTGGCCACCGCCAAGTACACGACCGCCAAGACCGAAGTCAACGGCGTGAAAGTCGACGATTTCGAGATCAAGATGACGGCGGACGCCGACCAGCCCGGCGCCGCTCAGGCCATGATGTTCATGTTTGGCCCCAACGGCGGACCCGCCGGATACGTCGCGCAGACCAACGGCGGCTACATCCAGACCTACAGCCGCAGCAGCGAACTCATGGGCCAGGCCCTGGCGGCCAAGCCCGCGACATCGCTCATCACCGATGACCAGGTCAAGATGGTCAGCAGCAAGATGCCCGAGGGTCGCGTCGCCGAGCTCTACATCGGCCCCAAGGCGATCATGAACTCGATCACGCCGGTGCTGACCATGTTCGCTGGCGCGGTGCCGGACTACACGCCCTCGGACACCATCCCGCCGATCGGCCTGGCAATTGCGCCCGGCGGCGGCGGCCTCCGCGCGACGATCTTCGTCCCGCACGCGAGCGTCCGGAGTATCTCCGAATACGCCACCTCCGTGCAGAAGGCGATGAACCCCGGCGAGGAGCCCGAGGGCGACCCGGCCATGGGCGACAAGCCAGCCGAGAAGGACGACAAGAAGCCCACAAAGCCGAAGTTCTGAAAGGCCTGATCCAAAGCGAGTGTTGAGCGAGCCAGGCGGCGCACTGGTATCAGGGTATCCCCTAAAAAGGGTGTTCTTGGGCGAAAGTTATCCAGATCAACGATCCCTGCACAGGTATTGTTGACAGGCTCGGAACTTCGCGGTACAGTGATATCTCAACACAGCACCCCCCCCCTGAGGCCTCGCTGGCTTTTCGCCGCGGGGCCTCTTCTTTTTTGCATCGTTTTTTGGGTTGAAAGACGGGCTTTTCCGGTCAGGTTGGCTGTTAACCCGGTGGTTTACGGGGTCTTTCAAAATGAAGCGTGCTGTAAAGGCTTCGCGATCCAAGTTGAGATCCGTTCGCACGACCGTGGGCCACCGCCAAGGCGAAACCCCGGCGCGCGCGCCGTCGCGAGTGCGTCGCAACGCCGCTCAACTTCCGCCCATCTGGGGCCTCGGGCCTTGGCGGGCGATGGTGCTCGATCGCCCGATCATCATCGGGATCGTGAACGTGACGCCCGACAGCTTCTCCGACGGCGGGCGGTTCGAATCCGCAAGGCACGCCGCGGACGTCGCGATCCAGATGATCCGCGATGGGGCCGATGGGGTGGACATCGGCGGCGAGAGCACGCGCCCGGGCGCCACGAGCGTCTCGACGCGCGAGCAGATCAAACGCACGGCGGAGGTCATCCGGCTGATCCGGCAAGACCGGAGCGTCGCCAGCGCGATGGTGAGCATCGATACCACGCGGGCCAAGGTGGCCGAGGCGGCGCTGGACGCCGGCGCCGATGCGATCAACGACGTCTCGGCGGGGACGGACGATCCGGCGATGTTCCGCCTCGCGGCAAAGCGTCGCTGCGGGCTGATCCTCATGCACCGGCTGACACGCCCGGATGCCGACGTCTTCTCACACGCCTATTCCAAGCGAGGCGGGCCGGCGGCGCCGGTCTATCGCGACGTGGTACACGAGGTCGGCCAGTTTCTGGCGGAGCGTGCGGTCCGGGCGATGAAGGTGGGGGTGAAGCAGGACGCGATCGTGCTTGATCCGGGGCTGGGCTTCGGTAAGACGGTGGAGCAGAACCTGGAGCTGATCGCGCGGACGGGCGAGCTGGCTGAGCTGGGCTACCCGATCATGAGCGCGCTGAGTCGCAAGAGCTTTATCGCCGGCGCGGCGCAGGCATGGGCGGGCGAGCGCGAGCCGCGCCACGGCGTGAATCTGTCAGAGCTGCCGCCGGTCGCTCTGGCCCCGGCCAGCGACCGGCTGGCCGGGACCCTGGCGCTCAGCGCGGTGCATTTGCGAGCGGGGGCGAGCGTGTTTCGTGTGCATGATGTTGGGCCGCACGTTCAGGCGCTGCGGTGCGCGCTGGGCGCGATGCGCGCGGGCCGGAGCACGCCGGAGCGGTGATTGCATCAGCGGTGGTCTGGGGTGCCGCGTGCGTCGGGCGCGAACGATCCAGGAGCTCGCGGGGGCGTTGTGGGTCGAGCAGGCAAGCTCCGGGGTGCGGCGCGGCAGCGGCGCGATACCTTGGTGATGGTTCTGGCATCGAAGGAACCAGACGAATAGAGTAGATTTCGTCGGGACGGGCGACGTTCGCCCACGACGGGAACTCAGGCTGGAAGGAAGTGACGTATGGCCGGGAATGTGCTCGAGTTTACCGATGGAAACTTTCAGGCCGAGGTCTTGGGCTCTGACAAGCCGGTGATGGTGGACTTTTGGGCCGAGTGGTGCGGTCCTTGCAAGATGATGCTGCCGACGATCACCAAGGTCGCCGACTCGTACGCCGGACGCGTCAAGGTCGGCAAGCTGAACACCGACGACTCGCAGCAGACCGCGGCGAAGTTCGGCATCACCGCGATCCCGACGGTCATCCTGTTCAAGGGTGGTCAGGAGGTCTCACGGATGGTGGGCCTGAAGCAAGAGCGTGATTTCGCGGCGGCGCTGGACTCGCTGACCAAGTAACGCTCGCTCGCGGCACGCCGGACAGCCCGCGGCCCGACGCGGGACGATGAAAAATACTCCGTCGGCGCGCGAGCGAGTCGTGCGCCGACGGTTTATTGTTTGGGGCAACAGAGGCACTTGGCATTGGGCATCAGGCACTGGGCGACGGCAATCTCGAATCGGCAGCCGGCAATCGCGAGGGCGAATCGGCATCGGTGGTTGGCGGTTTGGCGAAGACGACCGGGACGTGATGGATCGCGGCGACCGTGCTCGGAGTTTTCGGCGGGGGACTGGAAAGGTTGGCTGACATGGCAAGCGGGAACAACGGCGTCTCGGGAGCAGCGAAGAACTTTTCGGGCCGCAAGATCCGCGCGGGCGTTGTCGGCGTCGGGCGGATGGGCCGGCATCACGCGCGCGTCTACGCGCAGCTTGAGGAGACCGAGCTGGTCGGCGTGGTGGATACGAACCCCGAGCGCGCCGAGGCCCTGGCCGAGCAGTTCGGCTGCCGCTACTTTCACGATGTGAGCCAGCTGATCGCGGCGGGTGTTGACGTGGTCAGCGTCGCGGTGCCCACGACGTATCACGTCGAATCCACGGTGCCTCTGCTGAACGCCGGCGTGGCGTGCCTTGTTGAGAAGCCGCTGGCCGGTGACGTGAACGAGGCGGAGAAGATCAAGCGAGCCGCGGAGACCAGCGGCAGCATCCTGATGGTCGGGCACATCGAGCGGTTCAACCCGATCATGCGGGCTCTGCGAAAGGAGCAGAGCGACGCGAGCCCGATCGTGCCGCGGTTTATCGAGGTCATCCGCGTGAGCCCGATGACGTTCCGGAGCGTGGACACCAGCGTGGTGATGGACATGATGATCCACGACCTGGATGTGGTGATCATGCTGATGGACGGTCGCGAGCCGGACGAGGTGCAGGCCAGCGGCGTCGCGGTGATCACCGAGCACGAGGACATCTGCAACGCGCGCCTGACGTGGCACCTGCCCACCGGCACCTGCGTGGCCAACATCACCTGCTCGCGTCTGGCGCTGAAGACCGAACGCATCACACGCATCACCGGTGAGAACGCGTACGTCAAGATCGACTACGGCGGGAAGACCGGCACGATGATCCGCCGGCTGGCCAACGAGCAGCAGATGATCGAAGTCCGCGAGAGCCTTCGCCACGGCGCCGACCTCTCAAATATGAAGTGGCACGAGCTGGTGAAGATCGAAGAGCTTCAGGTGGACGAGGGCGAGCCGATCGTCGAAGAGATCAAGGCGTTTCTGGACGCGGTGCGTCACAATCGGCGCCCGGAGATCGATGCCCGCGCGGGCCTCGCGAACGTCCGCACCGCCGAGCGCATCATCGAAGCGGCCCGCAAAGAGCGCGGCGGCAAGCACATCGATGTGATGGCGGTGGGGAACAAGTCTTAAGGAGCGGTCAGCCGCTAGCCGTCAGCCGTCAGTTTTCAGCAGTCAGCGAGGGGCGTTTGCCCTCCCCCAGTTCCTACTGGGGGAGGTGCCGCGCTTCGCGGCGGAGGGGGCGGGGCTGCGATGAGTTCTTGGTCATAGCGATTGCCGGAAGTCTCCGTGCTCCCTCTGGCTCGACGACTCGCCATCTCCCCCGCGGGGCTGTTTAGATCCAGGACATAGGTGGCGCTTTTCAGGGCATGGGTGACGGTGAACTCCCCGCGTCGGCGGGGCGAG